>NZ_JBJIAB010000008.1:0-162291 GCF_045310795.1 Candidatus Clostridium helianthi | reverse complement strand
ACTCATGTTCAAAAAATCACTGTCTATGAAGACAGAATCACAACTGACACAATTGTGAGCCTTATTGGTGGAGGCGACGGGTGTCGAACCCGTGTCCGAAAGTAGATTGATTTATCTTTCTCCGAGTGCAGTCTAAGTTTTAAGATTCCCTCAAAGTATCGCCCTTAGACAGGCTATACTTCTCAGTAGCTTCATGAATACCCCTCTAGCTCAAAGCTTTGCTAGGCTTCGTTTCCCACTTTAATGACACCAGTGATCCAAGCCGTAGGCAACCTGGGCTGATGAACAGCTATTAAACTAAGCTGCTATTGCAAAATTATCTTCTGCGTTTACATTTAGTGCATACTTTATTAACGAGGCTCCATGCGTCCCTCGACTCGCTTAACAAACCCTTCTTACCCCCGTCGAAGCCAAAACGCCCCCAAGTTAAAGATGGTTTAATAACATATTTTGTTTTCAAAGAAATGTTCATCTTGTATAACCTATTCTAACTTAATAGATGCTAAGTGTCAACTGGTACATTGTTACTTAGTTAGAATCAACAATCAATAAATCCTGTATTATAGCTTAAAATCATTAAATACTTTTATTAAAAGATTTTACAAATTTTAAGTTTTAAATTAACAATCAAAGGATAATATTTATTATAAATTTTATCCTTTGATATAAATCAACAAATCTTAATTTACTTTATTTCTATTGCAACCATTGTGCAATCATCTTTTAATTTTCCAATTTCTAAAATACTATCACTTAAGAAATCATCTAAGTAATTCTTAAATTCAAATATGCTTGCATCTCTCATATATTCTTGTATAACTTTATCCTCTTCTAGAATAAAATCTAATCCATCAGTAAAAAAGAAAATTTTATCTCCTGATTCAAAAAAGATCGTTTGCTCACAGAATTCACTATTATCAAACATACCTAGAAAAGATCCTTCTACAATCTTCTCTTCTAAACTTTCTCCTTTTTTTTGAAAAAGAAATTGATTAATTCCGGCTCCAACTACTTTAAGCTCATTACTATTAAAATCCATGCTAAAACAACATACAGCAACATAATTTTCTTCATAATATTTTACTAACTTCTTATTTAAATTTTTTACTATCTCCATTGGATCATGGTGACCCTTATTAACTTCTTGAAAACACAAAATATCAAATGCAGAAATATTTAGAGCTGCCGATATTCCCTTACCTCTAACATCAATTATCATTCCAATAATAAAATCTTCGTTTATTTCATAAATTCTATAGAAATCTCCACTAATTGTATGGGCTGGCATATACACACTCATAGTATCAATAAATTTTTGAGCAGGAAATTCTTTTTGAAGCGTACTCCTTTGTAACTCAGCAGCTTTCTTTATATCTCGCTTCATTTCAGTAATATCCCTTATTGCTGCCAATATGGCTTGGTTACCTTCGTATAATATGTAGCTATATGAAACTTGAACATTTATTAACTTATTATTTGGAACGTAGAAGTCATAATCATAAATTTCTTTCATTTTTCGTTCAGATATTATATTTCTAAATACTTTATGCAAAGCCTTTTTATATTTGTCTTCAAAATGTCTATATACATTACTCCCAATCAAATCATCATAAAGCGTTGCAAACAAATTACAGGCTTCATTATTAGCTAAAGCAATTTTATTATCTACTATAATAATTACAGCATCGGGTGAATTATCAATTATTTGTTTATATCGTTCCCTGCTATCTTTAGTTATGTTATCAAGCATTTTTTTCTCTGTTATGTCTCTAAGCCTCTCAACAATAAATAATAATTCTCCATTTTTATCTAACACCGGATTATAGCATACATCCATAAATTTATTTAATTCTGGAATATATCTTTCACGCGATAGCATTTTCTTAGTCGCCACTACTTCTTCAAATGAGCAATCTAAGCATTTTTCGTTTCTAGATAGCACCTCATAACACATTTTTCCCTTTATTTCTTCTGATGTTTTATTATAAAACTCATACCCTGCTTCATTAAAAAAAGATATAGTATAATCTGTATTGTATACTTTTATTACATCAGGTATTCCATTTAATATTCCTTTAAGCTCTTCTTCTAATATTTTGTATTCAGTAATATCAGTTGCAATTACTAAAGCAAAATCTTTTTCTTCATGACTAAATATAGATATATTAGATTTAGCGTAAATACGTTTTTCATCCTTTGCTTTTAATGTAAGCTCTATTTTATCGCATACTCTCTTATTACTTAAATTTTCAAATATACTAATCTTATCTTCTATATTAGTTAAGTTCAAAACATTTGAAGGTAAAATTTTAATAAGTTCCTCTCTAGAATAACCCAATTTACTACAAACTTTATTATTAAAATCTATAAAGTTCTTTGGAACAAATTCCTTGCTAATCTCAATTACAAACACTAACTCATTTACCTTGTCCCAAATTTCTTTGTAATTACTTTGACTTATTTCTACGCTTTCATCTAATGTTTTTATACTTTCTTTACCCTCACGCATACAATCGAAAGTCCTTTCTATCTGAATTTCACTTCATAAAAACTCCAGATATTTTTACGGACAAATTTCAAATACCTTATCTAACCTTGTTAATTTAAATAACTTCTCAACTTCTGGCTTTAGTCCTTTTAATTTTATACTTCCATTCTTTTCAGCGCATTTTTTATAAACAGCTACTAATGCACCAAGTCCGGTACTATCTATAAAATTACAATCATTAAAATTGAATATAAAATTCTTTTGTCCTTCATCTATTAATTTATTTACTTTTACTCTAAAATTTGCGACTTCATCAACAACAAAGTCTTTTGGTATACTTATTTCCATCAATTATCACCTCATATTTTAAATCTTTCTACAAGCTTAGTTAATTCTTCTGCCATAGCGCTTGTTTCCTGTGCTGTAGCTGTTAAATTATTAATTGCACTAGCTTGTTCTTCTGCTGCCGAAGATACATTTTCACTATTTGACGCATTGCTTTCTGTTACTGTTGCTATATCATTTATAAGCCCAATTACCTTATCAGACGATGCTACTTCATCACCAGTAATATCAAGTATCTCAGTGACATGTTTAACTATATTTTCTATTGCATTAATGATATCTACAAATGCTTTGTCTGTTTCTGATACTATTTTTACTCCATTGTTTACTTCTGACTTAGATCTTTCCATTGCTATTACCGCATTCTGTGTTTGCTTTACCATTTCACTAACTAGTACAGCAATCTCTCTTGCCCTATCATTTGATTCTTCGGATAATTTACGAACCTCATCTGCAACTACACTAAATCCCTTTCCATGCTCCCCTGCTCTAGCAGCCTCTATAGCTGCATTCAATGCTAAAAGATTAGTCTGCTCTGCAATAGAATTTATTATGTTTATAATACCATCTACTTTACTCGATAATCCACTTAAAGATTCTAATGCCTGCGAAGTTTCTTCACTGCCTTTACTTATAATATCCATTGCCTTTACAGTTTCCTCAACTTTTTCTCTTCCAAGATCAGCTGCTGACATTGTATTAGCTGCATTTGAACTTGTAGCTTTAGCTCTACTTTGAGCTAATTGAACAAGACTTGAAAGCTGAACCAACACTTTTGAAACATCAACTATGGATTCATTTTGTTTTTCTGCATCTTGCGCCACTTGATTAACTGTAGCACTTATTTCTTCAGTTGCGGCACTTATTTCTTCTGAAGAAGCTGCCATTTCTTCTGATGCTGCATTCAACTGTTCTGCTGCGTTAGTTACATTTCTTACTATTCGATCTTGATGCTTTATCATTTCATTGAATGATTTTCCAAGTTCCTCAATTTCATCTTTGCTTTGTATATCAATCTTAACAGTTAAATCTCCTTCTCCTGCAGATCTCATTAATCTCTCTAGTTTCTTAATTGGATTAATTATTCCTATTGTTGAATATGTATAAGCACATATCATTGCTATAATGATTGATATTAAAGAAATAATTATTGTATAGTTCCTTATACTTAAAGCTGCTGACATATATTCGTCATATTGCGCTGTGACTGCAATCACCCAATTACCAACAGGTTGGAAAACAACATATTTATATATATTCCCATATGTATAGAAGCCTTCTGAAGATTTTCCTTCTTTCATTTCCTGAACTAAAACTTTTAAATCTTCTCCTGCATTATCATTTGCATTTTCTTTTAGGATTTTACTTGAATCTGGATGATAAACAATTAACCCAGTTTTATCAATCATATATGCATATCCACTTTTACCAACTTTTATTTGAGATGCATAACTTGATATACTATCAAACTTTATACTCCCTACAAGTGTACCAATCAATTTACCATTTTCCTTCAATGGATAAGCTATAAAAATAGCTGGATTACCAGTAAATCTAGAAGTTAATACTTCACTAACAACTTCCTTACCGCTACTAAGTACTTGTTTCATATAATCTCTATCACTTAAATCTATATCATTCTCTTTTGACTGAGTATTTACAATTACCTTACCATAAGCATCTGTAATAATTAATACTTCCATAAAATCTTTATTTTTCTCTTGGACCGCTCTTATATATTCAGAAGCTGTATCTAGATTGCTTGTATTTGAATTTTCAACTGCTTTTATAATATCGCCATTCAAACTTGCAACTTCCAAAGAATGTTTTGTTGAATCTATCGTTTTATTTATTAAATTAGATGTATTGTAAGTCTGTTCCTTTAATTGTTCTTGAACAGCCGTTTGTATAGATGCGCTGGACATTCTATACGAAATATACCCAAGTAACCCCATTGGTAAAGAAATGAGTATAAAAAAAGTAATCATAAGTTTTATCTTTAAAGAAATTTTCATCTAATTGCCTCCCTAGCATGTACAATATTCATTAGGTATCAATTACTAACCATATATCAATCTATATGTCACATAAAAGACTCTTACGCATAATTATAGAACTTCCGTCTAAAATTAGTTCATCAGTATAACAACTTATAATATACAAGCCTCTACCTGATTCATCTAATATATTCTCTTCGTCTATTTTCTTATGCAAATTTATATTCTCAAATCCTTGCCCACAATCTTTTACTATAACACTTAGTAAATTATCTTTCAATTCCCAATCAACATAAATTGGTTTGCTGCTATCACTACTATTTCCATGAATATACGCATTATTAACGGCTTCAAATATTATAAGTTTCACTTCAAAAGATTGTTTTTTTAAATCCAAAACCTCAATGATATCATTAACCTTCTTATCAAGACCATCTAGTCCATAAAATATCACTGATCCTTTTGTTACTGACATATTAACTCCCCCTCTTTTACATAGTTAAAGTATTTTTTCATGATTAACTAAAAATCCTACTTATCTTATCATTTTTCATTAATATTAACTAATTTTTCCAATCAATTAAAGATAAAATATCCCCATTACATTATTACACTTATTTCATCTGCTTTCAACATATTACATCATATCCATTGGTTTTTTTAATATGCTATATTGTATGAAATATAACATATTCAAAAAATAATTTTCACAATATATTTTCATATGAACTTCTTTTAATCAAAAAAACATAAAGTGATAATTTATTTTCAATATCACTTTATGTTTTATATGATTCACCTTCTATTGTCCTAGTTTTATTTTATAACTAACCATATCATTAGTTTGTATTTTTCATTTAACTCCTAAAGTCTATATCTTCTTAAAGTTAATAAGTATTACTATATCTTAAATTTTTGTACCATTTCATTAAGTTTTTAAGCAAGCTCTGCTTGACTTTGAGCAGTTAACGCTACTTGTTCAATAGCTTTTGTTGTTTCATTCATACTATCTTTTATCATTTCAGCTCCTTCACTTGATTTTTGCGATGTCTCAGCCATATTTTGAATTGCTTCACTAACTTGTCCAACTGTAGCTGTTATTTCTTCTGACATAGCAGCAATTTCTTCTGACATGTTACTTACAAAGTTTGAATCATTATAGTACTTGTTACCTACTTCACTATAATCATTAAATTGTTCTTCTACATTTTTGCTTATAAACTCCAATATATCACTACCTGTGTTGATGCTACTATTAAATGCTAATTGAACTTTATTAATTGTGTCTTGAATATTTATTACTGCATCAGATGATTGCTCTGCAAGTTTTCTTACCTCTTCTGCTACTACAGCAAATCCTTTTCCTTGTTCTCCAGCTCTTGCAGCTTCAATTGCCGCATTTAATGCAAGTAAATTTGTTTGTTCTGCTATTCCTCCAATTGTTTCTGCCATAACTTTTATACTCTCTACTACTTTTCCATCTTCTATGGCTTTTTGCATTTTTTCTTGCTTTTCAATGTATAATTTCCTAGTTTCATTAATAGCTTTTTGACTATTATTTTTAACTTCCATAGATTTTTTCTTAGACTGACTTGCATTATTGCTTCCCTCCATAGCCTTAGAAGAAAGTACATTAACGCTTGAATCTACTTCTTCAATAGATGCACTTATTTCCTCAGTAGTCGCGCTAGATTCTTGCATTGCAGAGGCAATATTATCTACTGCTTGATCTATGGTATTGGCCTTTGAAGATATTTCTTCAACTGTTGCTGAAAGTTCTTCTGAGCTTGCACTTAAATCCTGCGAGTTTTCCATAATTACTTTAACCAGTCTACTTACATTTTCTTGCGCAGTGTTTAAAGCTACGCCTGTTTGTCCAAACTCATCTCCCCTTGTAATCGTAATCGCATTAGCGAAATCATAGGTTGATAATCTTTTTGCAAAGTCCTTTATCTCTCTTAATGGATTCAATATATTCTTGCTTAACATATATGCCATAAAAAGGATTATTAAAAATGCTCCTGTTGTAAAAATTAATATAGTATATCGAACACTCTTAAATTGAGATATATTATTTAAATTAGCTTGCTCCGCAGCCTTTGCATTTGCATCAATATTTTTTTGAATGTTTTCAAGTAAAGAATTTTTAATTGTGGTTAAATCGGAATTGCTAATTTTAATTGCTTCATCATAATCCCCGGTTTTCGCAAATTCGATTGCTTTATTTCTTACTTCTATATATTTTGCTAAATCATTTTTCAAATTATTATAAGTTTGTTTTTCGTCTGACACTGTAATTAAATTTTCATATTCTTTCATACTCTTGTCATTTTTTATGTCTAAATCATTTATAACCTTTAGATAATCATCTAGTTTTGTTTTATCTCTTTCGAAAACTAATCTATTATATGTAGCTCTCATGTCATGAATATTTCCCTTTATTTCTCCTAAGTCTTTAATAGATATTAAATTATTTCTATACAAGACATCTGCATTATCATTTATTTTTGCAGAGCTTAATATTCCTTCTGTTCCTATTGCGGCTATAAAAATACAAATCACAAAGAACACTGAAACAAGTTTCTTCTTAACACTTAAATTAATAAGAATTTTCATTATAACACTTCCTTTTTTTAATAATATATCCCCAATTTTTCGTACAGAAATTAATTTAAATAAAATAATCCTGCAATTATAAATACATAGTTATTTTCCATTATAAACTCTAGTCATTTTTTATCGACTTATTTCATTATTTGTAATAATTTTACACCATTTCAAAATATATTTCAATATTCGCTATATAATTACTACATTTCTTACTCTATTGTTTAGTGATTAAAATGCTGTATTCAACTTGTTAATATATAATTAATTAAATTCAAATAACAAACTTAAAGGATAATGATATAGAAAAACCAATATGTAATGTTAGAATTAATATGCCATATTAGGTAATTTTTATAATTAAATTGCACTATTGAATTTTAAAACATATATGATATAATATTTACATAAATTTCATATTAATCCAAAATAATCATTATAGGATTAATACAAAAATTTATTCAGTTTAGTATCTTCAAAGATAAAAATTTTTAAGTTTTGTGCAACCGATTGCAATATATGCAAAATATAAACTCTAGTTATGAATTATTTTATTCGTGACTAATACTTAATAGAGAGGGGGAAAATAATTACTACTTTGCATGTACAAACAAATAAATATACTATTGCTGCATTTTTTGCAACCGATTGCGCTATGTTAAGGAGTGTGTATCAATGAGAAAAAAAATAATATCAAGATTAATTGCTTCAGGTTTATTTTTAAGTTTAAACTTACTTCCAATTTCAATACCAAGCTTTGGAACAAACGGAATTTTAACTACAGCTTATGCCGCTAGTAGTACTAGCCTCCCATCTAATACTAAAGATGGAGCTATTCTTCATGCCTTTGATTGGTCTTTTGCAACTATAAAGAATGAACTACCAAACATAGCGGCAGCAGGATATAAATCGGTTCAGGTTTCTCCTGTACAAGGAACAAAAAGTTCAAGTAAAGATCCAAGTCAATGGTGGTTATTATATCAGCCAACCAATCAATCTGTAGGTAATGCACAGCTTGGAAGCTACGATGATTTTAAAGCACTTTGTACTGAGGCTGATAAATATGGCATTTCAATTGTTGTAGATGTAGTAATGAATCATATGGCTAACAATGGAAATCCGGATCAACTAGATTCCAGTATAGATGCTAGCTTCAAAGACCCTAATTTATATCATAACCAAGGACAATGTAGCAATTGGACTAATAGATATGATGTGACGCAAAAAGGTATAGGCATGCCAGATTTAAATACTCAAAATTCTACTGTCCAAAATAAAGCAATAACATTTTTGAATCAATGTATAGATGCTGGTGCTGACGGATTCCGTTTTGACGCAGCTAAACATATTGAAACTAATATTGGACTAGACTCTAATCAATCTTGGGCTGGAAACTACTGGAGTAATGTTCTAGGTAATCTGCATAATAAATCTAATTTATTTATTTATGGCGAAATTCTACAAGACGGTTCAGTAGATAATATTGCCTCTTACGAATCATTTATGAATGTTACTGCAAGTAATTATGGCGGAGCGGTGAGAAGTGCAGTTACTTCAACAAATTTAAGTTCACTTGGCACTACCTTGGGTGGCGTTGACTCATCTAAGGCAGTCGATTTTGTTGAAACCCATGATACTTATGAAGATGGATCAAGCAAAAATTTAACAGATACTCAAAGAAAACTTGGCTGGGCTATAGCTGCTGCTCGTGCAAGCGCTACACCTTTATTCTTTGACAGACCCACTGGCAATATTGGATCCAAGGGTGATGATCTTTGGAAGGATGCTGACATAGTAGCAATTAATAAATTCCATAATGCAATGGTAGGAAAAAATGAATATGTTAGGTGGACAAACAATAATACAACCATGTTAATAGATAGAGGAACAGATGGTACTGTAATAGTAAACGATGGTGGAAGCACTTCTATTAACTCTCCTACTAATTTAGCAAATGGCACTTATACTAATAAAGGTAGTGCTAATTGTACTTTAACAGTTTCAAACGGAACAATTTCAGGAAATATTCCTGCTAATTCGGTAATTGTTCTCTACAATGATGGTTCAATACCTACTCCTCCTGTACCTTCTACTTATGCTCCTCATTCAGGTTATAAAGTGGATTATGATAGCAGCACTTTACTACAAGGTAACAGTTTTACTTTATACTATAGTGGTTCTTTAGCAAATTCTAGTTCAGTTAAACTCCACTGGGGATATAATGGCTTCTTAAATCCATCAGATGTTACAATGACTAAAGGTTCAGATGGATTCTGGGCAGCAACTATAAAAATTCCTTCATCAGCTACAAAACTAGATTTCGATTTTACTAACGGATCCAACTGGGATAATAACTCCAGCAAAGATTGGCACTTACAAGTTTCTTCATCATCTGTGCCAGTACAAGTTAATCCAGCGCCAACAGCTAGTAAAACAACCACTATATACTATGATGGAAACTTAGCAGCAAATTCAACTTCAGTAATTTTACATTGGGGATATAATGATTTTACAAACCCAACTGATGTTACAATGACTAAACAATCTGATGGTAGATGGGCCGCAACTATAACTATTCCATCTGGTGCTTATTCTTTAAATATGGCATTTAAAAATGATTCAGGATCTTGGGATAGCAATAGCTCAGCTAACTATAACTATTCTATATCTCAATAATTCTGATTCATAATTAAGTTATACCAATCCTTCAACTTGATTAATATACAATAAAAAACAGAGGTTGCTTATAAACCTCTGTTTTTTATTAAATTTCTATTCTTTTAGACTAAACTAATCAATAAATAATATCATAACTTTATTCTTATTTTTATAAATTAACTATGCAGTAGCTGTAACACTTTCTTCTACATCTACATCTTTTTCATTTACTAATAAGTTTACAAACTTTTCTCCATAAGGGAGGCAGAATTGTATAAATGGTCCAGTTGTTATCATTGCTATCACAGTACCAAGACCAACTTTTCCTCCTAATATAAATCCTATTATTAAAAATCCAGCATCTAGTGTTATTCTAATCCAACGGTATTGTACCTTAGTCTTATCTTGTATTATAAATGGAACAATATCATTTGGGGCTACTCCTACGTTTGTTGCTGATAAAACTGCAAACCCTATTGCAATTATTAAACATCCAAATACAACCAATAATGCCTTTATAAAATAGTTATAAGATTCAACTGGGAAATACGAAACAACCTTCACTCCAAGATCTATAATTGGTCCTACTCCTACAACACAAATTAAAGTTCCTATCTTTATACGCGATCTCTCAACTAAGAGTATAACAGCAAATAGTACAATCAATATAATCATATTTGCTACCCCTGGCGTTACCTGATCTGCTCCACTTATCATCTTAACTACAGAAAAATTCTTTAATCCTGTTTTATCTAATGCAAACGCTAAACCTTGCGTAAATACAGTAAATGGATCAGAGCCAATATTAGTCTTCAAAAATAATGCTACACCAAACTGAATTATACTCATTCCAACAAAAAATAAAATAATTCTTTTTAATAAGTTCATTGCTTTATTCATATTATTTCTTCCTTTTTTATTATAATTTATTGCTACATATAAACTGAATAAACATAAAATAGATATAATTATGTATCACTTTTTATTATATAATTTTCTATATATAATCTTAAATAATATGCACATGTACAAACATAAAACCATTTTACTATCTACCATCCATTTTGTCAAAAGAAAAATTCATTTTCATTCATTTTCCACCATATTAATTCATTGTATATAAAACAATTTAATTTACATTTGAGTATAAAAAAGGATATTTGTTCTAATGGCTTTTATTTTTAGCCATTAGAAACAAATATCCTCTTATTTTATATAAAATATTAGCTTAAGTATATATCTTATTAGTTACTGAAACCTAATGAAGATCTTATTTTCCTTGTAAATACTCATCTATAGCTTTTGCTGCCTTCTTACCAGCACCCATAGCAAGTATTACTGTTGCTGCTCCTGTAACTGCATCTCCACCAGCATAAACTGCTTCTTTAGTAGTAAGACCTGTTTCTTCTTCAGCTACGATACATCTTCTCTTATTAATTTCTAACCCTTGAGTTGTTGATGAAATTAATGGATTTGGTGATGTTCCAAGTGACATTATTACAGTGTCTACATCCATAACAAATTCTGAACCAGGAACTTCAACTGGACTTCTTCTTCCTGATGCATCTGGTTCTCCAAGTTCCATTCTTACACATTTCATTCCTTTAACCCATCCATTTTCATCTACTAAGATTTCTGTTGGATTAGTTAATACGTCAAAGATTACTCCTTCTTCCTTAGCATGATGTACTTCTTCTACTCTTGCTGGAAGTTCTGATTCACCTCTTCTATAAACGATATGGCTTTCAGATCCGAGTCTTAAGGCAGTTCTTGCTGCGTCCATAGCAACATTTCCTCCGCCTACTACTGCAACTTTTTTACCAGATCTAACTGGAGTGTCATATCCTTCTACTGCTGCTTTCATTAAGTTTACTCTTGTTAAAAATTCATTTGCTGAACATACTCCATTTGCATTTTCTCCTGGTATTCCCATGAATCTTGGAAGCCCTGCACCTGAACCTATAAATACAGCTTTGAATCCTTCATCTTCAAACAATTGATCTATAGTTATAGTTCTGCCAACTATAACATTAGTTTCTATTTTAACACCAAGTTTCTTAATGTTTTCAACTTCATTTTTAACTACTTTTTCTTTTGGAAGTCTGAATTCTGGAATTCCATATTCTAAAACTCCGCCTGCTTTATGAAGTGCCTCAAATATAGTTACTTCATATCCTTTTTTAGCTAAATCTCCAGCACAAGTAAGTCCTGCAGGACCACTTCCTATAACTGCAACTTTAATTCCATTTTTAGGTTCTGTTGCACTTAAATCAACATTATGTGATGCTGCCCAGTCTGCTGTAAATCTTTCAAGTTTACCAATAGATACTGAGTCACCCTTTATTCCTAAAACACATCTTCCTTCACATTGCCTTTCTTGTGGACATACTCTTCCACAAACTGCTGGAAGTGAGCTGTATTTTGAAATTTCTTTTGCAGCTTCTTCAAATTTTTCATCTTTAACATAAGAAATAAATCCTGGTATATTGATTGATACTGGACATCCTTCTACACACTTAGGATTCTTACAGTTTAAACATCTAGAAGCTTCTTTAGTTGCTTCTTCCTCGTTATATCCAAGACAAACTTCTTCAAAGTTTGCTGCTCTAACCTTTGGATCTTGCTCTCTTACTGGTATTCTAACTAATCTCTCATTCATGTCCATTATTTATCACCTCTGCAACCACAGCCACCGTGACTATGAGTATTTCCTTCTTCAACTTCTAACTGTGCTTTTCCTTCTTCTGTTTTATACATGGCTTGTCTTCTCATTGATTCATCGTAATTTACTAAATGTCCATCAAATTCTGGTCCGTCAACACAAGCAAACTTAACTTCTCCTCCAACAGTGACTCTACAAGCACCACACATACCTGTACCATCAACCATTATTGGGTTTAAGCTTACTGTTGTTGGAATTTTTAATTCCTTAGTTAGCATAGAAGTAAATTTCATCATTATCATTGGTCCAATAATAATTGCATGATCGTAACTTTTACCTTGATTATTAACTAGCTCTTTAAGCATATCTGATCCAGTTCCCTTAAATTCATATGAACCATCATCAGTTGTTACATAAAGATTTCCAGCAGCATTCTTTAATTTATCTTCATATATTAATAAATCTTTGTTTCTGCTTCCTAAAATAACATCTACAGCTATTCCATGTTCATGCATCCATTTTACTTGTGGGTAAACTGGTGCTGCACCAACTCCACCTGCCACAAAGATGAAATTCTTTTTCTTTAATTCTTCTATATCCTCATGTATAAATTCACTTGGTACACCTAATGGTCCAACAAAGTCAGCTACATGATCCCCTTCATTAAAAGCAGCCAACTGTTTTGTTCCTTTTCCTACAGTTTGAAAAACTATAGTTACTGTTCCTTTTTCCTGATCATAATCTGCTATAGTTAAAGGAATTCTTTCACCTTTTTCATCATTTTTTATGATAATAAATTGTCCAGGCTTTGCAGATTTTGCTACTCTTGGAGCTTCTATATCCATTGAAAATATATTATTTGTTAGCTCCTTTTTGTTCACTATTTTATACATGCCATCGCACCCCTTTTAATTATGTTAAGTTTTATCACTTAATATATAGTTTACACTATTATTCTGAATTTTTAAAATACTTTTTATGAATTCTCATATATTTCTACTTATCTATAGGACCCATGTTACTACTTAATACTGATGATTCTCGAGCATTTTCTAGTGATATCCCTATGCATCTAAATTTATCACTGATATCTATATTAAGTTTCTCATAATAAAAAACCTGATATTAAGATTTCTAATTATCAAAACTCAATAAAAAAAATGATAATAAACCTTAATTTTATAAAGATCTATTATCATCATCATAATCTTATTTATTTTTAATATGTACTTCTATTCAATCCTAAATATATTTCTAGGGAAATATTCGCTATGTATACTAAATATTATACAAAATTCTTTATAGGAAATACTATTTTAAATTCAGTAACTACATCGCTACTTTTCGCATATATCTTACCATTATGACTCTCTACTAAATCCTTTACAATACTTAACCCGTATCCATGACTTTGATCACTATTTTCCTTTGTAGTAAACCCAACTTTAAATATATCATTCAGATGTTGTTCTGGAATTCTAGGACCATTATTCTCTATTCTTACTATTACATTTCCTAAATATTCATAAGCCTTTGCAATTATTATACCTTTGCCGTTCATTGCTTTTATTGCATTATTTACTATATTAGATATTATTCTATAAAACTCCATTTCAGTAATACTCACTACAGAGAAATCACAATTTTCTTCTATTATTACATGTATTCCCATATCAATAGCCGGTTTTAATGCAAGGGATAATATAGAATTTCTATTCTCGCTAACTTCTACAGCTGTTGGCGTAGAGTCATTCTTATTTATAATATCTTTTAGAGACTTTTTTAAATCATCGAATCTTTCCATTAGACAAAGTCCATATAAATACGATATCTGTGCTCCGTAATCATGCTTAATTTTCCTAAGTTCACTATTTTTTTCTTCTAGAGCTTCATTTAATTTAAATATTTGATCTGATTTCTTCTTTATATTTGCAAAATATTTTATGATAAACGCTAAAAATACGCACAAGATTGTGATTATCATATTTTTTAACATTTTAGATTCATCATTATAGATTATTAAATAAAAGGCCAAAACGAAATCTAGACAGAAGCTTATTGTTATAATCACAATCATATTAATCTTTTCACTAACTGCTAGCTTGTACATTTCTATAAACTTGCCCATGTATTTTATACATAAGTATAAGAATAAAATATAAGGAACATATATAATCAAAATATTAGCTATATCAGCATATTCTACTGGTATAAAGCCTTCTATAAAACCAAAAAAATAAATTATATGATATAATTCCATATACCCCCATAAAAGAATATGTCAATGTATAGGGAATCATTGACTTTAGTTTGTTATCTTTATATGAGAAAATCATTACAACTAAACATGATATATGTATTATAAACACACAGATAGATATGTTTCCAAATATACTTGTAAAGCTACTGTTTATAATAAAAGTAACTATGGTTATTAAAACTACTTTAAGTTTGTTTAATTTATTTTCACTCTTCAAGCAGCATTCTGTTGAATACGCGAAAATTATAGCTTGAATCATAGAGACTATTATATCTGCCAATAAACGCACCAAAAATTCCTCCTTAAATTTACGTGAAAGTGACTTATCTCAATTTTTTCATAGATTCAGGCATTTCTTCAATTCCTGCTGTAGCTGCTGATGCTGGAGCAAATATAATCATTGAAAGTGATAACATCATTAATACCTTACCTAATAAATTTTTAATTTTCATAAAATCCATTCCCCTTTCAATTTTGCTTAAAATTTATCATTAATATTTCAAAACATTAAGCATCTTTTTTATTAAACATTAATATGGTGTTAAATAGGATTGTCCATGTTATAAGCGAATAATAGTTGCTAAAATTGTACAGACATATAGATGTTATACCAAGTATTGTTGCAATACTTAGACCTCTTATTCTGTTTTTATTTATTAATTCTTGGCGCGTAATTGGCATTTTAGGATTTATTATTGGAACTTGATGCCATAGGCAAAATATACTTAAGATAATTAGTATACAGTTACCTACAAATGAGAGAGTGCACTGAGAATTTAACACCAATATTCCAATTGCTAATAGCACTGTGGCTATAAAACACTTAACCTGAGTATCTTCATGGTATCCGCCTATAAAAATCTTAGTCATACTCATGACTGCTAAAATTATAATAATTTTGTCGAAATATCCAAACAATGAAAATATAACTATAACAGAAAATAGCTTTATCGTCTCAAATAAAATACTAACTAGAATATATTCCATTTGTTCTAGTTGGTCTTTACTATAGTTATCATTTGTAGATATGCTATTTATAATTTTTTTTGAAATACTCTTTACCATATTTATCTCTCTTTTTATATATTTTTCTATATGTTAAATATATTATAGTCCCTTATTTGCTAATTTTCAACATATATTTATTCATCTCCAAGTCGTTAATAAGCATAATTTGTAAAAATATTTTTCCAACATTAATTAGATGATTATTATAAAAAAAGTGCCTTAATAAGTAACTATTAATAGCATGCTTTTTCTTTAATATATTATAAATATTAATTTAGTCTTAAGTATAATTTTATATACTAATGCAAAAATCGGTATTTTTCTACATTTAAAATTTAAATATGATTAAATATATATTCAAATTAATTTATAATTATATATATATTTTTTTTAATTTAATGAATTGTATATATATCTTTTATTCATAGGAATATTTTCACTTCAGTCTCAGCACTGTATTCTTACTACATACTTTTCTATTACCTCTTCTCATTTTGAAATACTATGGTAAATTCTGCATGAACTTATTGTACTGAACATTGAACAATGTTAGTATAATATTGTTCAATAATTGAACTCATTTATATGAATAAAACATTTCTTATTTTTATTCAATTTAATAAATTTCAGGAGGAGAGAATTATGGAAGATATGTCTTATTGGAAAGAAGTTTGGGAAAGAAAAGGAAATGGAAATACTACATGTTTAGAAGAATTAGACGGATACGAAGATACTACTGCTGATGTAAAAGAAATAGCTAAACAAATTGTTAAAGAATTAGACATTAAGGAAACAGATAGAATATTAGAAGTTGCCTGCGGAGCAGGTGGACTAGCTCAATATATAAAATGTGGTGAATATGTAGGAGTAGATTATTCCTCTTCTCTTGTAAAAAGGCACATAGAATTACTTAATAATTCAGTTCTTCACGGAGAAGCAAATAATCTAATCTTTAAAGCTAAAACTTTTGATAAAGTATTTTGCTTTGGAGCATTTCACTATTTTCCTAATCAAGAGTATGCTAAACAAGCAATTTCAGAATTGAAAAGAGTTGCTAAGGAGGCTATATTTATTGGAGACCTACCTATGACTTCACACAGAAAAGAGCACTTACTTTATGATAAAAATGACTTTAAAGACTGGAAAATAACTGATGGATATTATAATCCATGCAGGTTCAATGTATCTCTAAAATTAGTTTAATTGATAAGTAAAGACAGGTATCTCTCAATACCTGTCCATTTACCTTGTTCCTGATGAACCAAATCCATTCTGATTTCTTTCACTTTCAGATAGTTCTTCTATTTCTATTATGTCAACTTTAACTACAGGTTTTATAACCATTTGAGCTATTTTCATTCCTGGTTCCACTTTGAAAACTTCGCTTCCATGATTAATTAGAATAACTCCTATTTCTCCTCTGTACCCTTCATCTATAGTACCTGGAGAATTTAACGTAGTTATACCATTTTTTAATGCAAGACCGCTTCTTGGTCTTATTTGAGCTTCAGTATTTTTAGGGAGTTCAATTTGTATTCCTGTATGTACTAATCCTCTTTCTCCCGGCTTTAAAGTTAATTCTTTAACTGCATATAGGTCTAATCCAGCATCACCTTCATGAGCATAATTAGGTATAACAGCTTTATCATCGATTTTTTTTATTTTTAAAATATAATTATCCATTCTAACACCTACTTAAAGATTATATAATATTATGATTATATAATTTTCCAATACAAAAATCCACTTCTTTTCTTTAAATTAAAGTATTCTATAATTTTTATTACTTAATTAAACATATGCAAAAGGTTATATTTACGAATAAATTAATTTATTTTTTAAATATAACCTTCATTCTTTATTTAATTCTTATATTTGTTTTGTGCCATAAATTTTTTAAATTTATTAACTACTACTATTTTTTGTTTCTTATTAGTATTGTCTATTATTATTTCGTTCCAATTTATATACTTAGGTTTTTCAAAGTATCTTTTATCAATAATCTCAATTATCCTATAACAGCCTTCCTCAACTCCAGAAAAAATAACTTTTCCTTCCTCATCTGTAACTTTCGATTTAACAAGAACAGGAGATAATCCATTTATTTTATATAAATTAATTTTTACACCTTTTAAATATTCGTGTTCTTCACATTCCAAAATTGATGTAACAATAATTTCCCCTCCATTACAATCTTTTTCTTCTACTCTTTGGGGACTTGCAGATTTCTCATTTAATATGAACTCTTTATTATCTCTTTTCTCCTTATTATCATCGGATATTTCAAATTTATAATTGGTATTATTTTCTACAGATACTATATCATTAATATTTTCTTTTTCATAATTTCTAGGAACAGTATCACTCATAAAAAGCTCCTCTTAAAAATTGGTTCTCTTTATATAATATGATAAATAAACTTTTATGTGATTATGAATTGAAAACATTCTAAAATGTATTGTTAGTTTAACCAAGAAAAATGGAACTACCTATTTCTATTAAAAAATTCAGCACATTATAGTCATTACAAATAAATTCTTTCTCATTTACTGAAATTGAAAGGTATATAACTGCTAATAGCTCTCCGTTACAAATTATTGGAGATATACAGACTGATTTCCAGTCAGGAAGCCCATAACTATTGTGACTGTCCATGCTCTCCCAATCTACTAAATATAAACCTTTTTCTTCTTCAATGACTTGATTTACTAATTTAAAATTAAACCTATCATCTAAATTCCAATTATCCTTATTTCTTCTCTTACTATACGTATTAACTATTTTCTTCTCTTTTACAATAAAAATTGTAGCTACATCGCACTCAATCGTCTGCATAATCTTTAAAATAAGATTATAAATCTTTTCTTCCTTACTACATCTACGTTTGGCAATACCAGCTATTTCTTTAAGCATTAACATAAAATTATAATCTTTAGCCGCATTTCCTGATAATACTCCAGTTAATTCGTCATTTGTATTTCCACTTGCTCCGCACTCATTTTCCCAAACGATGCATCTATTCTTTCCATCACGTTTAGCCTTATATAGAGCCTGGTCAGCTCTCCTTATAATTTCTTCATTGTTAAGAGATTCATAAGAACTCATTGCTATTCCTATACTTACAGTCACTTTTCTTTTATCTCCTAGAATCCTTGCTTCCTCTATATTTTTTCTTATTCTCTCCCCTAAATTTATAGCTGCTTCACAATTAACATTAGGCAAGAGAATTATAAATTCCTCTCCTCCATATCTTCCAATAATATCACCTTTGCTCATACACTTTTTAACTTCATCTGCAACCTTAACTAAGACTTCATCTCCAGTTTGATGTCCATACTTGTCATTTACGCCTTTAAAATCGTCGATATCAAACATCATTACAGCAAATTCACTTTCTCTTGCCTTCGCAGAATCTAATAAAAAAAGTAACGCTTCTTCAAAATATTTTCTATTATAAACACCTGTCAGCTTGTCTAGTGTAGAGCTTATTGTAAGATTATACTTTTCTAATAAAAAGGTTAAGAAAGGTTTAAATTTCTCTATTGTTTTCTTTGATTCATTATTTATATAATTTAATGCGTTGTTAGTAATAAATATTAATCTTGCATTAATTCCTGCACTACTATTTATGTGTTTTTCTCTATTTATTATTTTCATATACATACAAGATCTTATTCCATCTTTCAGTACCTTATCATCTAACTGATAGAATCTAGGGTCATTACTGCAAATTGCGAATGTATCTTCATCTGAATCAACTTTTAGTGAGAGGTATCTATTTATTTCATTTTTGTCGCTAATTCTATACGTGCATATAACATCATTTTCTCCCTGCTCGTTCTCTGTAACAATCATAGCCTTATCTGCTAAAATTAATCTAGCCATATACTTCATCACATTTTTTATATCATCAATAGTATTATTAGAAAACTTCTCAAAGACTTTAAATATATCTCTAAAATCATTGTAATAGCATTTTTCATATAAATATTGGACCAATTTAAATGTATCTTCATTATCTAGTATATTCATTAAATCTAATTCTTTTAATATTTGCTCTAAATCCTCAATTGTTTTTATAAATTGTGTTGATTTAAAACTCATATTTATACCCAAATCTTCATTTAAGCATTTTACAAATAACTTACGGGTTTCCAAAAACCTACTATTATTTGCATATGATAACTTATCATTTTGTGGTAATAAATTTATTGTATCTATATATAAAGCTATAGATTCATAATAATAATTCAATGCCAATACATTACATTCAAGTTCATTATACTTCTCACCAATCGCAGAATATATATCAGCTTTAATTTCCTGATTATCCACAAAAGAGCATACTCTTAGTGCCTTATTTATCAGAAAATTATATTGATTTCTATTTCTAAAATTGAGTTCTAGATATACATAAATTCCTTCAACATTATAATTTTTAGGATATCCATTGAGATCAAAGAATAATTCTTTAGCCAATCCCTTATATCCAAGTGTTAAAATTCTTCTAATAGCACTTATCCTTATTTCAAGACATGTATCTACATCCTGTAATAGCTTAATTTTTTTCTCTAACTTATTGTATACATTTCTTATATCACCCTCATTTTTACATTTATATAAAATAAGCTCAAAGTAATTGCAAACAACTATTTTATACTTAGAACTATTGCTATTAAATATTAGAGCATATATTTTTTTCAAGTGGTCATATGCCAAATCATAATTACAAATCATCAGATTATATAAAGCATATGTATAGTTTGTATTTATAATTCTATCTTCCAATAGCTTTAATCCTTTTTGCATTTGCATTATTAAATTATGATACTTTACTACCAGACTTATCCTTCCTGATTTTATATATAACAAACAAAGTTCATTGCAAATATTAAATGAATAAGAGTCTATCCCCTCTTCTCTTTCTCTTTCTAGTGCTCTTAATAGATATTTCTCTGCTTCTAAATATCTTTTTTCCTGACTATAAATATCTGCTATGCAAATTAGACTCAATATTTCCCTCTTGTATACTTTCTGTTTATTTCCTTCTCTAGCTATTTCTAAATATTGCTCTAAAATCTCCTTGTTATCTCTTCCTTCTTCCTTACAGACAGATGCATCTAATAGTTTAATATATAATTGACCATTAATATTATTGTTATTAATAAATATACTGTTTGCATATAAACATAAATTTTTGGCCTCTTTATAATTCCCCTTCTTTATATATATATTAATAAGGATACTCACTGCCCAACCATATACATCCTCTTTTATCTTATTTTCTTCACATATAATTATTGCTTTTTGTGCATTAAGCATCGTTAATTTATTGTTATATTCTAATCTATATTTTAATGAAAGTGCATAGTAATAATAAACCTCTCCCTTAGGATAGTGTTCTTTATCTAGCAATCTTCGTACACAATTTAAAGAATAATCTATCCCTGTATCTATATCTGTAATACTATTAATTTTTATTATTATCATTTCAAGCAGCGTATATATTTCAATTTCAATTTCGTCATTCTGTATTGCTATTTGATTTGCCTTTTCAAAATGTTCAAAACTTTTTTCATGGTTAGATTTTTTTTCATAAAGCTTTGCAATCTTAATTGCCACTTCACTTCCACTTGAATCACTAGGATATGTTAATACCTTCTTATAATATGATATTGCCTTCGATATATCACCTAACAGATCCTGAGCTTCTGCGTATTTTAATGTATAAAAATATGCTTTTTCGTAACTATTACTTTTTTCTAAATGCAATAATAATTCTTCTATATAATAATCTGTATCAAGTAAAATTTTTTCCATAAAAATAGATGCCTTAGAGTGTAGTTTAATTCTTTCTTCTTCACTTAGCTTTAAATACAATATATTTCTTAATAAATTATTTCTAAAACCTATAAGTATACCTTGATCACTTATTTTATCAGTCAAAATGCCTTTTAATTTTAAATTCTCATAAATTTCTATATTATCAGAATCCATTATTACATATTCTAAAATTATTTTTTCTGATAAAGGAGTTTTAAATATAGCTAACTCCTTTAAAATATTAATTTCTTCTTCATTTAATGAAAAAATACTTGCCTCTAATCTTCTTTCTAGAGATTTGGGTATAAGTATATCTTGAACCTTAATATTAGTCTTCCATTCTCCATTATTGCTATCAAAATATAAGGTTCCATTACCGTATAATTCATTTATAACTCCACTTATATACTGCGGATTCCCTAGCGTTTCTGAATATATCTTTACCGCTAACTTATTAACATCAGTACCTGTATTAAGCATACTTCTAATCATCTTAGTAGTATTATATTGATTAAAATAATTTATTTTATATTCTTCGTACGTCTCTACTTGTTTTAGTTCATTTATGAACTTTATGAAATTTTCATCAACACTGCTTTCATTCATAGAAAATATTATCATAACATTTTCTAAGTTATTTCTTAAAAAGATTATATATTTAATAAACAGTTTGAAAACTTCATTTTTTTTATCTAAATCATCTATTATCATTATAAATGGCTTAGTCATTGTATATTCACTTATGAACTTCCCCATTCTATTAATCAATTGAAGCTTTTGTTTATTATTTTCACTATTTATAGAATTTTTTTCAAATAATATAGAAATAAATTTTTTTATATAAATTTCATACTTATCTCTCAAATTCTTATCTACTTTATTTAAAATGTAATTTAGTATTGTATTATATTGCTCTTCGTTGCTTGCATTTTTATTATTAAAATCATCAATATATATAATGTCTTTGAAGTATTTGTTTTCAAATCTATATTTAATTTCTTCTAAAAGTCTGGTTTTTCCGCTTCCATCTTCACCATTGAAATTTATAAACTTATTTCTCTGCTTGTTTTCCAATATCCTCTGAAAATTTTTTTCCACTATTTTTATTTCTTCTGTCATTCCTATTATATCTAAATCCGTTTTAATCTTATTTAAAGCCTCACTAATAAACACTCTATAGTTCTTCTTCATTTTTTTGTTTATATTTTGTATAAAATATTTAAGTTTAAACGATTTATTTATAGTATTCACTCGATTATATATATTTTTTATATCTTCTAATCCTTTAAATCCTGTTTCAAGTTCTGATTCTGTGAATATTTGTCTGCACAGTTCTGCAACTTGTACAATATTATCTTTATTTGAATTTATATCTTCTCTTGTTTCGATGTTATATTGGTAAGGTAATGAATTTATTAAATTGAACTTTCTTAATTCATTTGCTAACAAATCTTTCATTTTGACTTTCACATTATTGTTAGAGTCGGGAATTAATATTACATCCTTCATACTAATATCATCAAATATATATCCCTGCATGTTTAGCGTATTGATAGCAGCACAAATCTCCATAAATGTATCTAATTTCTTATGAAAGTCACATTTATTAAAATAATCTTGTGTATCCAGTTTAGCCTCTACATACTCCATTAAATACCCATATTGAGGAGTATCAAGTTTTATCCCATTAATACTATAAATTATTTCAATATTTATAATGTTAGTAACGTTCTCAAAATTAAGATTTTTAATAGTCTTAAATTTACTCAATAAATATTCTCTTGTTTTCTCATATGTAAAACCATTTTTCAAAATACATAGAACATATCTTGCGTCTCTCTCTGTATCTGTAACAATATAATTTGAAAAATTCTCTTCAATAACTATCTCATGCTCTATTAGATATTTATTATTTACATTTCTCAATTCTAATTCATCCCTTTTCTTCACTAACTTGAAGTTTACCAATCTATCTAAAATTATACCATATTTTAGCATAATCCTGAACACTATTATATCTAATTCAATTAATTATCTACTTTTTTACATAAATTCATATTTTTATAATTATATCTTCTTAATTATCATTGTAACCAAAAGTATATAAAGGCTTATAATATAAATTTAATTTTAGGACATAATACTTTTTGTAAAAACATTTAGGAAGGTGATAATATGAATCTAAAATCGCTAAAGAAATACATTCCTTTTGTTTTGATTATAATAACTATAATTAATTATCAAAATCTTCTTATGCATACGGTTCTTGCTGATGAAAAAAAAATAATATATCTAACTTTCGATGATGGCCCAGCTGGAAAGGTGACCACTAATGTTTTGGACATATTAAAACAAGAATCTGTTCCTGCAACCTTTTTCTTAATAGGAAGTCAAATCAAAGGACAAGAAGATTTAGTTAAAAGAATGTATAATGAAGGGCATGCCCTTGGTCTTCATAGTATGAGTCATAATCGAAATATCCTTTATCACTCTAATGAAGAATTTCTAAAAGAGATGTTGGATACCCAGCAAATAATTAATTCCATAGTTGGTATTAAGCCAACTATACTAAGATTCCCTTTTGGTTGTAATAATAACTGTTATAAAATTTCGCAGTCTATGGTGGATTTACTTCATCAAAATAACCTAAAAATTTACGATTGGAATACAGATAGTGGTGATGGTGCTCACCCTAATGCTAGTCCAAGTACATTTATTAAAAATTCCAAAAGTGACAAAGAGCGTGTAGTACTATTAATGCATTGTGCATATATGAGTAAAAATTCAGTAACGGCTTTACCTAGTGTAATTAAATATTATAAAGATAATGGCTATGAATTTAAAGCAATCGATGAAAATACTGATGAAGAATATCATTTCATGAAAAAATAATAATGGGTAAAATAAAGAAGCTATCTCAAAATTAATCCTTTTGAAATAGCCTCTTTAAATTATACAAAATATCTATTCTACCGCATAGCTTCCATTTACCGATGTAATCTTTTCAACAATTTTAAACATTATAATTCCTGATATTGTATTCACTATTATTGTTGGCACGACTACTGATATGAAAAGTACATTAAACGATAATCCTCCAGGTAATCCTACTATATTTGCTAGTAAAGTTAAAAATACTGTTCCGCTCACTAAAGTTCCTAAAGGTAATAATATTGATACTTGCACTAACTTATTAACTTTATTTCTTAAAGGCATTAATATCAAATACATGACATTACAAGTTATAAATTTATCTATAATATTTGGTAATTGTCCTCCTGGTGTTTTAGTTGTTAGTGCCGCAAACACTCCCATAATAATCCCACATAGTAATGTTGTTTTATAATCTTTATTAAACACTATTATTATAAATAACATTGCTAATGAGAAATCTGCCTGCATACCGAATGGTGGTGTAACCTGGTGTAATATTGCTCCTATTGCTATTAAAATTGCATTTGTTGCCATTTTCTTTGTATTCATAATAAAAATCCCCCTTGTTAATCTTTGCTTATTTTATTTTTAAGTTGAAACCACTTTCTTTCACAACATACTTATCACGCCCCAATATTTAAATATATTTCTTTGTTATGCTTCCAAATATAGAGTCTTTTGGTTAACAACTACTAAAAAAGAATATAAAAAAACCGTCCTATAATTAATAGGACGGATATTATCCGCGTTGCCACCTAGATTGCATAAAATGCCTCTCATTTCAGATACAAACATATCTTATTCGCTATAACGTGCGACTTACGGCTAAACTACTCTCAAAAGATTTCATCTCGCTCCTCAAAGGCCCATTCATCATTAACTACCGTACTGAAATCTCACCACCTTCAGCTCTCTTTAACATTGTTATATGATTACTATCCCTCTTCGTAGGATTTATTTTATAATCTTATATTATATCCTCAAATAGTGTTTGTCAACACTTTTTATAAAATTTCCTTACCGATTATATTCTTAATTGCGTCAAACATTCTTGGTTTACTGAAATAGTATCCTTGAACAACATCACATAATATTGTTCTTAAATATTCAACTTGCGATTTTTCTTCAACACCTTCTGCCACTACTTCTATCCCCAATTGATGTGATAAGTTTATTATATTCTCTACAATACATTTACTCTTAGGATTGTTCATCAAATCAATTACAAAACTCCTATCTATCTTTAGCACATCTATAGGTAATTTTGTCAAATAGTTAAGTGAAGAGTATCCCGTCCCAAAGTCATCTAAAGCAATGCTTACTCCTAATTTTTTTATCTCCTGAAGGATCTTAACGTTTCTATCAAATGATTTCATTAGCATACTTTCTGTTATTTCTACTTCTATATACTTTGGATGAATTTTATATTTCTTTATTAGTTTTTTAAAATCTGATAAAACGACATCCTCTCTGAGCTGCATTTCAGACAAATTAACTGCTATCTTAAAATTATCATTTCCCTCGTTTAAAAGACATTTCGTCTTTTTGAATACTTCTTCCAAAACAAAACTTCCAATTGGAATTATCATTTTTGAACTTTCTGCGATCGGAATAAATTCCGCCGGACTTACCATTCCAAATTCACGACTTTCCCATCTTGCTAAAGCTTCAAATCCGTTTACCAAAGAATCATCGAGTGATACTTTAGGTTGAAACATAACATATAATTCATTATTATTCAGTGCAGTTCTTAACCCTTTCTGCAAACTATAAACTCTATTTAGCTCATCAGAAAGGCTATCATCAAAAAAATCACACTCATTTTTACCATTTTTCTTTGCTTCATACATTGCTGCATCTGCATTTTTGAGTAATGTATTATAATCTATTCCGTGATCTGGAGATAGAGAAACACCAATACTTGCTGTTAAGTATATTTTTCTTCCATTCACTATATTAGGTTTTTCAAAAGACTTTGCTATAGCATTACCCAAAGTTATAATTTCTTGTATATCAATTATATTTGGCTTAAATAACAGAAAAGTATTGCCGCTATATCTTGATACTAATATATCTTCTGTAACAGATTCGGCTATATTATAGCCCACTTCTTTTAACACTAAGTCTCCAAAATCATGCCCGTAGGAGTCGTTTACATATTTAAAATTATCTAAATCTATTATCAGCATCGCGGCTCTAGTATTACTATTAACAACATTTTGTAACATTTTGGCTACCGTGTTCTTGAAAAAATATTTATTAGGTAGCCCTGTAATTCTATCACTATGAATTATTGAATCTATTGTTTTATTTACCATAGATTCTTTCCAATTTTTCGTCAAAGAATCTATGTCACCATATTCATTCTCTAAGTCCTTAAAGCAATAACTAGTTCCAGTAAAGTAATACTGTTCATTACTTTTAATTGACTTCCCGACAAGAATAAACTCAACAATGTTACCCCTAGGACTTTCCATCTTGTATTGTAGCTGCATTTGTTCTCTATTTATATAGTGTCTCTTTAAATCTTGAGAGAAAAAGCTTAAAACATTTTGTTTATCTTCTTCATCAACAAAATTTATAAATTGATCTAAAGTTTCATTCTTAGTATCATACTCTTCAAAAAAACTTTTCATTGTATCATCAATTATTAATTTAAGCTCTGATTGATTCCAAATTATATTAACGCCCAAAATTGGTATAGAATCAAATATTTCCTCATGATTTAATTGAAGTTCCTCCCTAATCATATATATACAATCCTTCACATAATTCTATAATTTGTACTATTCCTGTTTGTTAGAATCTTTAGATTTCTTATCATTTGCTAATGATGCTATTAAAGCTGCTGTTGCTGCTATAACAGTAATTAATTTGCCTGTCTTTTTTAAATTCATATAACATCACCTTCCTAACTTTATGAATAATTATTTATTAAGACTCTAATTCTTAAATTGATTTTCTTCTTCCTCGTATTTATATCCGATACTTATTAATATATTTATAATATCGTCTTTAGATAATTCTAAATCATCACAAAGAATATCTAATGAACCATATTGATCTCTTAATTTCATGTTTATTACACTTAACAATATGTTTGGATCACTGATCCCCATAGGATTATTTTCCATCTCTACTCTTCCTTTTCATCTATTGGTATATGGTTAATTATAGCATAGCATACATTTCCAAATTAATAAATACTTTTAGTTACTTAAGTCTACTCTTCATCGTAATAATCTAGAAAAGAATGCTTTTCTTCGCCCTTTTGCCAACCTAATATTGAATCCATACTAACATTTTCAGCTGCTTTAAAGATAGACTTTTCAACTCCGCTAAAATTCTTCTTTAATTCTTTAATAAGATCTTTTATTTCATATCTCTTATTACCTATTCTTTCAGCTGCAACCATACAAGCGCAATTCAATGGCCATATACCACTATAATTTATAAATCTTTTTATATACTCTTCCTCTATAAAATACATAGGCCTAATTAATTCTAAACCTTCAAAATTTTTAGCTTTTAATTTAGGCAACATTGTCTTAAAATTACCACCATATAAAATGTTTAGCATAGTTGTTTCAATTACATCATTATAATGATGTCCTAATGCAAGTTTATTACATCCAAATTCTTTTGCTTTTGCATAAAGAGAGCCTCTTCTCATTCTTGCGCATAAATAACATGGGTAATCCTTAGCCATTTTATCAACAACATCAAAAATGCCTGATTCATACATATGAATTGGAATATTTAGATGCTCACAATTTTCTATTAGTAAATTTTTTATATCTGGATGATACCCTGGATCCATAGCTAAAAATACTAATTCAAATTTAACTTGACCATGTCTTTGCAACTCCTGAAATAATTTCGCCATAAGTATACTATCTTTTCCTCCAGAAATTCCAACAGCAATTTTATCTCCTTCTTGAATTAAATTATATTCTTTAATTGCCTTAACAAATTTTGACCAAATATGCTTTCTATAGCTTTTAATTATAGCTTTTTCAATCTCTTCTAGTGGCTTTTTTTCTCCATCTGGTATAATTCTTGGACAGCCTTTTCCTGCAATTGTACTCATTATTTCATTTCTCCTTATTATCTTAATAGTATCCAGATCATAGATACTAATTATTCTTGAATATATCTTTCTTTAAAGAGTTTATAATGAACACTTAAGATTTACAAGTGTTTTTAGGTTTTAATATTAGCTGATTTTAATTATTCGTATTTGTACTTTGATTTTCATATATCAAAGTAATGTTTCTTTAGAAAGAGATTTCACTAGTTCTTCAGGGTTTTTGTCTTTCATTAAACTAGACATTATAGCAATTCCACTTGCTCCAGCATCCAATACTTTCTTATAATTATCTTGATTTATTCCGCCTATCCCAATGACTGGAATGTCAATCTTCTTGGAAAGAGCCTCTATTTCCTTAATTCCTCTAGGAGGAAGACCTTTTTTACAATCAGTTTCAAACACATGGCCATAAATAACATAGTCTGCTCCTAATTTAGCCGCTTGTATACCTTCTTCGCAACTATGTATTGAAACGCCGATCATCTTATATATTTTATATTTATTCCCACTAAAATAAAAATTATCCACCATTTCTTTAGAATTTATTGCTCTTCCTGTGCATAACCTGTTACTAATATTTATAAAATCATTAAATGATAACTGAATTCCATCAACATTGGACTTTTTAGCAATATCTATATTGGAATTTAGTATTATTCTGATATTTGTATTTTTCAGTTCCTCTTTTACTTTCAAAACTAATATCATTAGCTCTTCACTGCTTAAATCTTTTTCTCGTATAATTAAGAAATCTAGATTAGATTCTGATATTTTTTTTATTTGATCAAAAAAGTCCCTACAAAGTTTTCTATTTGTTATTCCAATTACAGACATCTTTAGTTTATACCTCTTCTCCTAATATTAATCTAAGCGCCATATTTGCTTCATGACAAGCTGCGATACCAACCCTAGGTGCCATTAACCCCTCATTTACTTTTGCCTCATTTTTAAAGTCTCCACACATATATAGCCTTGTATTTATTTTTTTGCTAATTATTAGATTATTAGAATAATACCCTGCCATACCTGAGGCTGAAATAACCTTTGGTTTTTCTGTCTGAAGTAAAACTTCTCTAACTATCATCGCTTTATTTTCTGCGCCATCAAATGCTTCAATTACAATATCCATATCCTCAAATAAATCTTTAATGTTATCCTTATCTACATACGTATCAACAACTTCGATATTTATGAACGGATTGATTTCTAACAATATTTCTTTTAATGCATGGCATTTTTTCATTCCAATATGTCTTATAAAGTATTGTTGTCTGTTTAAATTACTAGGTTCAACCACATCAAAATCTATTATTTTTATATGTCCAACCCCAACTCTTCCCAACGCTAATGCTACTGTTGAACCAAGTCCACCAAGTCCAGCAATAGCTATCTTCGCCTTCTTAACTTTCTCATGAACCTTTGGAGTATGTCTACTTACCATTAGTGCCTCTAACTCTTCTTTTTTAGGCACCTCGCCTCTCTTAATTAAAGTAACTTTATCGCCTTCATTTAGAGAATAATCTTGTTTAATTGGAAAACCATTTAAAATAACTATATCCGCATCACTTTTTATCCTGCTTCTAACTTCAAATGCAGTAATTTCTCCCTCAATATCTATTTCTCTTTCATTTACTAAAACTTTCAAACTAATATCCCCAATCTAAATAAATTTTAAAACTTAATATATATGTTCATTATTTACTCATTATTTTCTTATCAGTCTTTTTTCATAATTTGTACGACCAATGGGCAGAACCTCTACTTATTTGGCTTCCATAATAAATTACTAGATAATAAAAAGACTTACACTAAGGTAAGTCTTATAAATCTTCTAAAATATTTATTGCTTCCCTACGGTGGTATTAGCCACATCAGGTCAAAAGAGTTAAAGCAAATAAGCTTCTCTCAGCCAATTAAATTGGCACCCCTAGCCTTTTATACTATTCAATTTCTGTTATGGTTATATATTATCATTTTATTTCTTATAATTCAAATTTTTATGGATTAAATCCATAAATTAGATTTGTAAATTTATTCATATTTTGTATAAAAATCAACTTTTTTCTAAGTTCATAGAATTAAATATAGAATCAGTAATTATTATTACTATATTTAAATTTATATTTTTAAAATATAATTGAACATTTTTTCTAACGTGGTAAAATAATATGTGTCGGTATTCAATTAGAAGCTGAACGGAAATTCGTATATATTATATATTTTTCCGAATTATATCCATATATCAAGGAATAAGAACGGAGGTACCTTATGGAAAGAGGCTATACTAAATCTAAATTTTCAGTTAGACAGATTGCAATGATCGGAATGCTTTCTGCAATTTCAATTTTCTTAGGATTAACCGGGCTTGGGTTCATACCAATTCCACCTGTAAAAGCTACTATAATGCATATCCCAGTTATTATAGGTGCGATAGTTGAAGGACCTATAGTTGGATCCCTAGTTGGATTAGTTTTTGGTTTATTCTCAATGTATCAAAATTTTACCGCTCCTGGTCCAACATCATTTATATTTTGGAATCCTATAATTGCATTAGTTCCTAGAGTCCTAATTGGAATTGTAGCATACTATGTGTATATACTTCTTAGAAAGAGATTTAAAAATCAAAGCATTAGTATTGCAATAGCATCAATCTGTGCTACATTAATTAACACTATAGGTGTTTTGGGTTTAACTTACGTATTTTACTTAGAAAGATACTCTGCTATTTTAAAGATAAATCCACAAACTGCTGGAATTGCAATTGCAACCATTGGTTTAACAAATGGAGTTCCTGAAGCTATAGTGAGTGCTGTAATATCAGTCCCTGTAATTGTAGCTATATTTAGAATTAAGAAAAAAATTTAACTAAACTCTAAACAAGTAAAATAAAATATTTTTTAAAGAATATAAATTATAAAGAGGCACTTGCTAAAAGCTGCCTCTTTTCTTGTTCTAATTATTGGTTACATATAAAACTATTATGAAGAATTAAAATATGGTATATAATACAAATATAACGATTCCTATTAACTACTCAAAAAGTTACTCACATTCTTTGATTATAATTTTCTAGAGAATAAAAATTCCTATAGATCACATTTATCTACAGGAATTTTACAAAACTTATTTTTACTAAAGTGGTTTTATTATTATTTCTTCATCTTTATTATCAATCATAACCTTAGATCCATAGCCTAGTTCGCCCTTAATTATCATCCTAGCGAGTCTATTCTCTAAAGTGTTCTGTATATATCTTTTTAACGGCCTTGCTCCATAAACCACATCATAACCTTCTCTTGCCATTATTGTTTTTGCTTTATCTGTAACTTCTATTTCGATATTTTTATCTTTTAACCTTAAACTTACTTCTCTTAAGAATATATCTATAATTTTCTTAATGCCAGACTCTGTCAAAGGTTTAAACATTATAGTATCATCTACTCTATTTAAAAATTCTGGTTTAAATCTTGATTTTAAAACACTCATTACTTTTGATTTTATTTCTTCATCAACGTGATCTTCATTAGTATTTTCTAATAAATATTCACTTCCGATATTTGAAGTCATAATTATTATAGTATTTTTAAAATCTACAGTTTTACCCTTATTATCAGTTAATCTACCATCATCTAATATTTGAAGGAATATATTAAACACATCTTCATGCGCTTTTTCAATTTCATCAAATAAAATTACGCTATATGGTTTTCTTCTTACAGCTTCTGTTAGCTGACCACCTTCATCATAACCTACATATCCTGGAGGCGCTCCAACTAATCTAGACACTGAATGCTTCTCCATATATTCTGACATATCAATTCTAATAATATTTTCTTCTGAATCAAATAAATTTCTAGCTAGTGTTTTTGCAAGCTCCGTTTTACCAACTCCTGTTGGCCCTAAGAATATAAATGATCCTATTGGTCTATTGATATCTTTAAGCCCAGCTCTTGCCCTGAGTATTGCATTAGTTACAGCTTCTATTGCCTCACCCTGGCCTATAACTCTATTACTCATATCATCTTCTAGTCTTAAAAGTTTTTCCCTTTCTCCTTCAAGTAAGTTAGTTACAGGAATTCCAGTCCATTTAGAAAGTACAGCGGATACTTCCTGCTCAGTTACTTCCTCTTTTAATAAAGCACCTTCATAATTTTCTCTTAGTTCAATTTCTTTTTGCTTAATTTTTTCTTCTATAGCAGGAATCCTACTATATTGAATCTCAGCAACTTTATTATAATCAAAGTTTCTTTGCGCTACTTCTATTTCTCCTCTAGCATCATCTAACTCACTTTTTAAGGTTTTAATAGCCGTGATTTGCTCTTTTTCTTTGGTATATTTTGCAGTCATTTCATCATTCTTTTCTTTTAATCCTGCAAGCTCTTTCTCTAAGTCATCTAGCCTATTTTTTGAACCCTCATCTTTCTCTTTTGACAAGGCTTCTTTTTCTATTTCTAACTTAAATATTTTTCTTCTTATAACATCAAGTTCTGTTGGGAGGGAATCTATTTCAGATCTTATCATAGCTCCAGCTTCATCAATTAAATCAATTGCCTTATCAGGCATATATCTATCTTGAATATATCTGTCAGAAAGCTTTGCAGCAGCTACTATTGCTGAATCATGAATTCTAATCCCGTGATGAATTTCAAACCTTTCTTTTAATCCTCTTAGTATTGCAATTGTATCCTCTACTGTAGGTTCATCTATAATTACTGGTTGGAATCTTCTTTCTAAGGCTTTATCTTTCTCAATATATTTTCTATATTCATCAAAAGTTGTAGCACCTATACAATGTAACTCTCCCCTTGCTAATAATGGTTTAATCAAATTACCAGCATCCATTGCTCCATCAGTCTTACCAGCTCCAACTATTGTATGAATTTCATCTATGAATAGTAATATTCTACCCTCACTGCTTTGAACTTCTTTTAATACCGCTTTTAATCTTTCTTCAAATTCACCTCTATACTTAGCTCCGGCAATCAAAGATCCCATATCCAAAGCAAATATAATTTTATCCTTAAGGCCTTCTGGAACATCTCCTCTAACTATTCTTTCAGCTAATCCTTCAATAATTGCTGTTTTACCAACACCAGGTTCACCTATTAATACTGGATTATTCTTGGTTCTCCTTGATAAAATCCTTATTGTCCTTCTTATTTCTTCATCTCTTCCTATAACAGGATCTAACTTATGCTTTTTAGCAAGGTCAACTAAATTAGTTCCATACTTTGCTAATGCGTCATATGTCCCTTCTGGATCTTGCGTTTCAACTCTTTGGCTTCCTCTAACTTCAGAAAGAACTTTTAAGAAATTGTCCTTGGTTATATTATATTGCTTTAATATTTTAGAAACTTGATTGTTATCTATTTCTATAATAGCAAGCATTAAATGTTCAACACTAACATATGAATCTTCAAACTGTTTCGAAAATTCTTCAGCTTTAATTAACACTTCCTCTACTTTTCTAGTTATATATACATTGCCAACTCCTTCTCCTAAAACTTTTGGCATTGCATCTAATTCCTTATTTACTGACGCTTTTAAATTCTTTACTGATATACCCATTTTAGTAAGAATATTAGGGACTAACCCGTCCTCCTGCTCTACAAGAGCTGAAAAAAGATGAATTAAATCTATTTGCTGATGATTAAATTTAACAGCTGTAACATTGGCATCATTCAATGCTTGTTGAACTCTCAACGTCATTTTATCAATATTCATACTTATTCCTCCTAAATCTCTATGTTAAATTTCGAAATTATTATTAAAACTAGTTTATCACTATACCTAAATAATTCCTCTTTATCTATATAATAATACATAGGTCAAAGAAAGTCAAAGTTTATTTAGTCTTTTTTTTAATTTTTTTATCATCTAAAGATTTATTTTAAATTTTGTTGTTTTATAGTAAAATAGTAATATAAATATTATTAGCCTGTTATTTTACAGCTTAACGATATTAAACTTTTTTAAAAGAGGTGATGTTATGAAAATAAGTTCTATCATTAAACCAAATTTCCATACAATTAATGTAAACGATACTATAGATAAAGCTTTAGATTTTATGGACAAACTTAATATTAATGGAATGCCAGTAGTAGATGATAAAGAAATTGTAGTAGGAATGGTAGTAAAAGCTGATATATATAGATTCATGATACATCCAGGACATTATGTTAGCTGTCCAGTTGAGTGGGTTATGTCAAAATCAGTTATCTCTGCGCAATCTGATGAAGATCTACTCACTGTAGCTAAGCGTCTAAGAGAAAATGATATTATAACAATGCCTGTTATTGAAGACGAAAAAATTGTAGGAGTTATTAATATAGATGATTTATTAGATTACTTCATTGACTCTTGTTCAAAAAATTAGTAACAATAATATCCATATGAATTTAATAGCTTAAATATATCATTACTGATCTTAAAGGCTTAATTGTGAATATAAAAAAATAGAAGTGGCGATATTTTGTTAATCCATTATAATCGAATTAACAAAATATCGCCCTTCTATATATATTTACGAGAAATTAGATTTTTTTATCAACAGCTAATGCAAGATTAAAGTATTTTAGCGAATCCGCTGTAAGTCCAAGCTTATAATAAAGCTTACCCATATCTACATATCTATTTCTTCTTTCTTCTCTGGTACCAAATTTAAACAACGAATCTAATGATAGATTCATATATTTTTCTGCTTCCAAATGTTTGTCCATTTTCTGAAGAATTATACCTTTAAAATAATATGACTTCTCAATTAACTTTATATTATCAGTCATAATAGCTAAATTTAATGATTCTTCTGTAATCCTATAAGCTATCTCATACTCTGAATTATCAATTAATATTTTTGTACAATAATTCAAAAACTCCACATATTTTTCTACATTATCTTGTGGAAATATCTTTATTCCATCTTCTATTTCAGAGATTGCTTTTTCCTTTTCTTCTACTTCAAAATAATACTTTCCATAATTTCCATGGGATGCTGCCAGAGAAATAGGATTATATTTTTGATATTGAAATGCTTTCTTTTTATATTCATCAACATAATCTTTTTTAAGCTTAATGCATACTGTAGCATATATATGATATATTTTTCCCTTGCTTTCATCTGTTTTAAGGTCATCAACATATCCTATGATTTCTGATAAAATGCTATATGCTTCTTCAGATTTTCTTAAATTCTGATAACACAGAGCCTCATTGTAGCCTATTAAACAGTACTCTGAACTATCAAATCCATCTTCTTTCAATCTAAACATTTCTCTAAGCTTGCTGTAGTAAGAAATAGCCTCAATATATTCCCCATTTTGAGATAAATAACGTGCCATATCTTTAAAGTAGATAGCTGTATTTTCTTCCGTATTATTTCTTTGATATAAATCATAATATTGAGAAACTATAAGCTGAATATTTTCAACCTTATTTTCTTCTACATAATACGAGAATAATATGTGTATTAATTCAAAAGCTAAATCATAATATTTATATTTTAGTGCATAGCTTAGGTTATCTTTCAACTTACTTTCAGAATCAGTATCGGAAGATACATTCCTCTTTATTATATTTAGATTATTTGAAATTTGTTCATATACGTCTTCTATTAAATAATCTACATCTATTTCTATCTTCTCAGCTATATAATTCAGTAATTCGGTATCTGCCTTAATCTTTCCATTTTCTATACAGCTCATCTTGGCAATTGAAATCTTATTTCCGCATAATTCTTTCAATGTTATACCTTTAAATACTCTAGCTCTTTTTATCTTTTCGCCAGTAGATAGTATTTCCAAATATCTCACCCACTTACTTATAATTTGTAATTTTCTAACTTTTCTGCTTCATCAAATAACTTTATTCCTTGATTTAAGTAATATGAAGCCTCTTCTTCTTCTTTTTTATCTATGAAATATTTTCCGACTCTCATAGCTAATTCAGCAGCCTTCGACAACTTTCCGCTATTTTTTGCTAGCACATATGTATCAATCAATACACTTTCTGCTTGTTCTGGTTTATCGTCAATATTAAACATAGTATATTTTATTAGTTTACATTCGATTTTTCTGTCTATATCATGCTCTTCAATTCTATTTTCTATATCTTTTAGTATTTTGCTACATTGTTCAGTATTCTTTAACTTCAGATAACTTTTACAAATATCTATTAGTATATCATTTATACATCCTACACGATTTTGTGTACTAATACTTTTTGATATATCATAATGCTTAAGAGATTCATCTAAATTTCCTAGTTCATAAAATAACTTTCCTAAATTATGTTCTATATTAACTATGCTCTTGTTATACTGTATCTTTTTATATACTTCTAATGTTTTCTTTGAATACTTTATTGCATTCGGCAAGTCACCTTTTTTATTAAATTCTTCTGCTAAAGAGAATAGATTTCTCGCATAATCTTCATCATTATAGACTTGTTCAAATCTATTTCTTGCTAGACAAGAATATTCTAAGGCTAAATCCAGTTCTTCTACATCGTAATATGTTCTAGCCATATTGTAGTATATTTCTCCCATTAAAAATTCATCTACAACCTTATTGTCTATATATACCTTTTCAGCCTGTTTTAAGTAACTACTAGAAGAATGATATGCCTTTAATTCTAAAGCAATATTAGCTAAATGTAGGAAAGTTTTTATTATCTGCTCATAATTATTATTTTTTACAAAAATTACATTTGCTGATAAAAAAAACTTCTGAGCCATAGGAAAATCTCTTTTATACATGTAGGATTTTGCTGTTATAAAATATATCATTGCTTTTCTATATTCTAGATTATATTTTTCACAGTAGTATAGAGCATTATCAATATATCTTTGACCTTTTTCGTAATCTCCCTGGAGTATGCATGATTCCCCTACCTGTTCGTAATATAAACTAATCTTTTCAGCTTGGCTTTCTTCTGATTCCATTAAATATTCTACATTTGTGTTCAATGCATCAGCTAAATATTCTAGCAAATCTACTGATGGATTCGAACGGCCAGATTCTACCAAACTTATTTGTCCTGGAGTTATTCTGTCTTTTGCCAAATCCTTCAACGTCATATTCAATTGTTTTCTTCTTCTCTTGATCTTTTCTCCCAATGATAGAATTTCCATCTTTTTAATCCTTCTCTATTCAACAAATTATTTAGTTATTTTAATATAATTTCCTTAATTATAACATAAATTTATAAAAAACTGCATAAAAATATAAATGTGCCCCAAATTTTATATAATTTAATTTTATTATCCATATTTATGTACAAAAGTATAAATACAATAAATAAAAATAAAAAGGCATGAAAGAAATTCATGCCCTTCTATTTTTGTTATACCTAATTTTTACATATTATACTTTCTTTTTGTAATTCTATCTCATCCAATCATAAACTTCATGACCTACTGATTCAGCCATATTCCTCATTCTTCTGCCTGCTCTTCTCATTGTTTTTTGACTCCTTCTATCCATACGTGGCATTAGAGACATTTCGACAGCAACTCCAATTAAAAATCCAGTCATCATTCCCTTAGAAAATCTTTCCATAATAAACACCTCTTTAACATCAATTTATTTTCTATAAATATATTGTGTATTAATCAAAAAGTTATCCAAGTTAATTTATTCCATGATTATATACAGTTTTAAAAATATTCTAAAAAGTAACTATGAATATTACAATCAGCTTTCTATATTCCAGTCCTAATTAAGCACTTTTCTTATTTGCATTTTAAATGCAAATCTATTATTCCAACATATATACTGGTTTAATTATTATCAACGTACTCTTTAAGAAGATAAAAAATTAATTTTTCTTTTTCTTTGCTTAATAGCTTAGAAATTATCTTTTTGCCTTCAATAGCGTTATTTCTATATAAACCAATAATTTGTTCAAATCTAATTTCATTGTCATCTTTCTTATCTACATTCAATATATTTTCCATTTGTAAATTTTCATCTTCGCCAATTAAAATTATATTATTTGAATGACTTGGAGCTATGCTTAAGATTTCTTCTTTCACCTTAGTACCAGAAACTCTTATAACATTTTTATTTAACCATTTTTCAACGGTTCTATCAGAAGCTATCCCTAAGCACTCTTTACATTTCTCATCAACAAGCTCATTAAATAAATCTCCAGTATGACTATCAACTTTTACAAATATAATTTCCATTCCAGAATTTATTAACTCTTGCATCTTTTTATAATATTGCATAGATGATTCTTCTTTTCGTTCCCATGCTCCAGTTGCATGATGAGCTATCCCCTCGTAATCATGAAATAGAACTACTTTTTTTTGTCCATGTTCTAAAGCATATTCAACAGCTCTAACAGCTCCCTTAAGTTCGCCTGCTATTTGTCTTATATTTTTAGAAGAGCTATCTTTTTCAGCTCCGCTTTCTATATATTCTACAACATCATTATTAACACAAACTACTCCATAAGAATATCTTCCGTCAGAAGAATTATAGCTTCCATCAACATATGCATGAAGGCAATCTTTTGGATAATTTTCATCACTCTTTTTTAGCATTCTATTTCCTTCGTTTAGATATGATTTTGCCTCTTCGATATCTTCAAAACTCTTATACTTAGCTCCTTTTACCCCTTTTACATATGCTAAACACTCATTCCAAGTATTAACTATTACATTTTCAACCTTTTTGTTGTTTTTAATATCAAAACCATACTGTATTGCATAAACTTTTTTCGCCATATAATATTCCTTTCTCTGAATGTCTAACTTATTTATTATATTTTTCATAGAGAATTTATAAACTTAATAATCTATATGTTATTAAATTTATAAATAATATTTTCTATAGTGATGATAATTCTTCTACAGCACTATATAATTTTTCAATATTTGCGGCATTTGTAAAGTTAGTTAGATATTCTATTCCTTTTTTTAATATTAAAAGTATATCATTTTTACCTTCCCAATTCTCTACTATTATAGATAATGGTATATCTTTAAGAATCTTATTTAAAACAAAAAATATAACTCCAATATCATCAATCACACCTATAAATGGTATACTATTAGGTATTATGTTAACTGGTACAGTTACATATGCTATTCCTGCCGACATTATAAGCTTAGTCTTTATAGATACTCTTTTATCCTTAAGTAATCTATATATTAAAGAAGCTATATCTGGCAATACAAATATATACTCTTTATAATTTCTCACATTTTCAGATAATTTATTTGTAATTCTATTTCTTCCAACAGAATAGCAATCTTTAGTTTTATCTATATTATCCAATGATGCTACATCAATCTCTTCTTCTTCACTTGTTTCTTCAACATCATTTTCCTTTATTAATTCGCCTAGTATTGATACCTCAACATTAGAAATTTCAGCCCATACCTCTGATTTTTTCATAAAGACTTCACTAATATTTAGATTTATGTATGGTACATCTTGAAGTATTGTATTTATATCAATTATTACTTTATCTCTATCGCTATCTATTCCATACTTTTTAAAAGCTTTTGCTAATTGCTTTAGCACAAAACTTCTTAATATTCTAAAGAAACCAACATTTAATACTTTAACTTTAACTATCTTTACAATAATTTTGTTATGAACACACCCAACTAATTGAACCTTTATATTAAAGTCTATATTTATTCCCTTTTTCAAAGTTCCTTCTAATATTATCCCATCATTAATAGTTACTGTTCTTAAATCCAACCCATCAACCTTAACAAATTCATTGATTATACTTAATATATCATTACCAGTTAATTTAACTTTTACTTCTGATATGTTCATTTTTTATTCCCCTTTAGAGTAAATTCTTACTTTTATATAAATTAAATCAAATTATTTTCCTAAATATACTTAAAAGTATACATTATTCCAGAAAATTATTAAAGATATGTTATATATAGAATCTACAATTTTTCTTAATAACAAAAGCCCCCATTTAACTTTTTGATAAAAAAAAGAAGGCATGCCTTAATGTCATTTTGTTGCCTAAATGACATTTGGCATAACCTCTCTTCTTGTAATACAGTATATTTAATGTTTCAAATACTATTTATTACTGAATTTCTTTTCTTAACCTATATGTTCAAAATGAACTATTAAAATACTGGAATTACTGAACCATTATATTCTTTTTCTATAAATTCTTTAACTTCTGGTGATGTCATAGCTTTTACTAAAGCCTTAATCTTTTCTTGATTTTCGTTACCTTGTTTTACAACAACTATGTTTGCATAAGGTTTAGCAGCTTCTGAAGCCTTATCTTCAATAATAATTGCATCTTTTGCTGGATTAAACTTAGCTTCTATAGCATAGTTTCCATTGATTACTGCAGCATCAACATCATCTATTGCTCTTGGAACTGCTGCTGCTTCTAATTCATTAAACTTTAAGTTCTTAGGATTTTCAGTAATATCTTTTGATGTAACTAATTCTCCATCTTTAATTTTTATTAAGCCTTTTCCTGCTAATAATTTTAACGCTCTAGCTTCATTTGATGGATCATTAGGAACGGCAATTGTAGCTCCATCTTTAAGTTCATCTAAACTTTTTACCTTCTTAGAATATAATCCCATTGGTTCTAAATGTACTGCACCAACTGAAACTAGGTGATATCCCTTAGATGAATTTTGTTCGTTCAAGTATGGAGTATGTTGGAAGAAGTTTGCATCTAATGACCCTTCTTCTACAGCAGTGTTAGGTTGATTGTAATCATTAAATTCTGTTATTTCTACTGTATATCCTTCTTTTTCAAGTAATGGTTTAGCTATATTCACTATTTCTTCATGTGGCTTTGGTGTTACCCCAATCTTTATTACCTTGTCATTCTTAGAATCTTTGCTTCCTGAAGTAGCTGTGCCCCCGCAACCTACTAATCCTAGTGTCACTACTCCTGCTAAAACTACTGATAAAATTGATTTCTTTTTCATATTTATTCCCCCTATTTTGATAATTTATTGTAAAAATAATTGCCTATAAGCTGTAGTCCTTGTACTACTATGATTAACACAATACATGTTACTACCATATAATCAGTTTGGAATCTTTGATATCCATAGCTTATAGCTACTTGACCAAGTCCTCCACCCCCAATAGTTCCTGCCATTGCAGAATATCCAACAATACTTATTATTGTAAGAGTAATTCCTGATGCTATTGAAGGAATTGCTTCTTTAAGCATTACCTTAAAGATAATTTGAGTGTTTGATGCTCCAAAAGATCTTGCCGCCTCTATTATTCCTTTATCGACTTCTCTAAGTGATGATTCTATAATTCTTGCTACAAATGGTGCTGCTGCAATTGTAAGTGGAACAATAGCTGCTTCTGTACCTATAGATTTACCAGCAATAAATCTAGTTAATGGTATTATTGCTACCATTAATATGATAACTGGAAAACTTCTTAATATATTAATTATTAAATCTAAAACTGTATAAACTATTTTATTTGGTTTTAATCCGTCTTTTGCAGTAACTGTTAATATTATTGCAGGTATGAATCCTAAAATAAGTGAACCTATAGTCGATGCAAAAACCATCTCTAGAGTTTCTATTAAAGCTTTTACTATTACCTGATTCATTATTCGATCACCTCCAATAAGATATCCTTATTTTCAAGGTACTTTATAACCTTGTCCTTATCCTCTTCGTTGATGTTTATTACAAGCCCACCTAATACTTCGCTCCTAAACTTTTCAAGTTTTCCCCAAACTATAGAAAAATCTATCTCTAATTCCCTTGCCATCTTTGTAATTAGTGCATTTTCAGAAGAATCACTTGGGAAGAATATCTTGATATTAACACCTTCTTCTGGTAATATTCCTTCATCTTCTTCTCCTAAGAATTTCTTTAATGATTTTCCTGGTTGTAAGAATAAATCTTCTGATCTTCCTTCTGCTTTTATTTTTCCACCATCTAGCAATGCAACTTTTTCACAAACTTCTTTTATTACTTCCATTTGATGAGTTACCATTACTATTGTAATCCCTAATTCTTTGTTTATTTTAGAAAGTAATGCTAAAATGTCTTTTGTAATTTTAGGATCTAATGCAGAAGTTGCTTCATCACAAAGTAGTATTTTAGGGTCTAACGCTAATGCCCTTGCTATTGCTACTCTTTGTTTTTGTCCACCACTAAGCTCTGACGGTTTGCTTAGCTTTTTGTCTGTTAATCCAACTAAATCTAATAATCTTAATACTTTGTCCTTAATTTCACTTTTGTTGCACCCCCACACTTCAAGAGGAAGAGCAACATTATCAAAAACATTTTTTCTTTGCATAAGATTGAAATTTTGAAAAATCATCCCCAAATCTTTTCTAAATTCCCTAAGACTTTTTCCTTCTAATGATGAAACCTCTTTCCCCATTACATTTATTGAACCTCCATCATAAGATTCAAGTCCATTAATGCATCTTAATAGTGTTGACTTTCCTGCTCCGCTGTGTCCTATTATTCCATAAATTTCGCCCTCTTTAATGCTTATTGATACATCTTTTATAACTTGTGTTTCCCCAAAATTCTTTACCACATTTTTGATTTCTATCAAACACATTTCCTCCTTTGACTTTGTTTTGTTAGTTTCCGGATAACTAAGGTGATGTAATAATTAACTTAATTATTAACGTTCACCTCAAAACAAAAGCGCTAGAGAATAAATCTCTAGCGCATAAAACACCATACAAATTTATCCTCTCATCTATCAGCTAAAAGCTGCTGGAATTAGCACCATATAAATATCATTTAGTAAAAAATAATATTTCGGTTGCCGGGTTTCAAAGGGCCAGTCCCTCCACCGCTCTCGATAAGATATTCAGATTATTTAATTTAGCTTTGACCTAATTATATACAACTTTTTTTAATTTGTCAAAATCTATAGAATAACCTTTTGCTCTTTCAAATCCAAGTATTGTAATCGGATTGGTTTTATTATATATACTTTCTGCATATATTGCAAGATTTTTTTTATGAAATTAATTAATAAATTTAAGTTTATAGTATAAATATTAAATTATTTTATATTTATATTGTTAAATCTGTTGTATATGCTATATATTTCTATCAAATATTCAAAATCAATATCTAGGCTAATAAAAATATCAGTATAAGAAATAATAAATATTCTTCAATAAAATTTGAAACCATACACATGTAGATAAATCTATCTATGTGCATGGCTTCATTTTTACTAGAATCACTTATATATATATTTATTTATGCCTGAAAATAATTGCTTCAGATCTTACGCTGCCTTTTTCTGTTTATCTACATTCAGTATCTCCCAATTATTTGAGCAATCTGGAGATATCTCTCCATGTTTTTTAATGTAGCTAGTCATTAGACTTCTCACTTGACCATCATCACCAAGTGCTTTTCCTGAATCATAGACAATAATACTTGAATCAGTATTACTTAATCCAGCGGCCTTCATAAAACCTCCACCACCATTAAATCTATAATTGTTTATAGCAACTGTAAATTCATCTGAATCTTTTACTTCGACACCATTAACCTTTAAATTCTTTATTCTATTTCCTGATATTACTCTTCCTGTTTCCTTGTCGATAGTACATGCAGGTTGTGTTAAATCAATATCATATGTTGCACCATATAATTGATCCAAGTTATAATCTGGAATATTTAATATTGGATCTTTTATTACTGCTGCATTATCCCCTGTTGTTTGATCATAATATCTAACTGAATATTCCATCCAGTCTTTCAATTGCTTTCCTGTCATTTTTACTCCATACAAAAAGTTTTCAAATACATATACTGCCATCATATCTTTTATTGTAACATCGCCTTGAGGTATATATGCTCCAGAACTTAATGGTGCCGCAATTGATAATTGAGTCCCAGCACTTTCTTTTTGTACTTTATTAATGAGCTCCATAATTGCAGTAGGCTCTGTTAACTGTCCACTTCCTGTAAATTCTCCAGTTGAAGTTCCTATTTTTGTATCTACATATTTTAATGTTGTATCTTCATAAGGTTTAATTAAATCGACAATCTCCTGATCATCTACTATGCTATTATCAATAACAATGTTTTTTGTTGAAATTCCTATAAGCTTTGCATTTCCATCAAAGTTCATATCAACTTGTGCCAAACCTGTAGCTCCCTTAGTTGACTCAACTATTGGAACAACTTTACCTTCTGGATTCTTCTTAGTTAGATCATTTACTTTCAAATGTGTATGACCTGCTATAATTGCATCTATACCATCAACTTGTGTTGCTATTGCGTTAATTTCATTTTCTGGTATAACATCTGCATCAGTCTCTTGACCACTATGTGCTGAAATTATAACAACATCTGCGCCCTTGGCTTTTACTTCTTTAACCCACTTTTTAGATTCATCTACAAGGTCATTAAATACCAATCCATCGTAATGTTTTTTATCTTCCCAACTTGGTATGCATTTATTTTCTAAACCTATAACCGCTACTTTTACTTCTTTACCATTAACATAAAAACTTTTCATTATATATGGATCTACAAAATTTGTTGAATCGTTCTTATATATATTGGCTCCAAGTACTTCTATTCCTTCTGACTTATAGTCTTTAATTACTCTATTTAATACATCTAATCCATAATTGAATTCATGATTTCCTAGTGTCCACGAATCATACTTCATAGCTCCCATAACCTTTGCCATAGGGTGCTCTAAAGTAGTGTCTAAAATATCATAGTAATATGATAGTGGTGTTCCTTGAATTGTGTCTCCATTATCAATTAGCATCACATTATTATTATTTTCTCTTACACTTTTAACATATGATGAAACTTTAGCTAATCCCTGTGCTTTAGATGGTGCTTTTCCTGTTCCATAATCATAATTTAAAACTGTACCATGAACATCTGTTGTTGCTAATAAAGTTATTGAACTAGACATATTAACCATTCTTGGTATATCAGTATTAGGTATTGTATTTTTATCATTTTTATCTTTATTTTCTTTACACCAATCTATAAATGCATCTCTTACTAAAACATGAGTATCATTTTTAACATCTAATCCACCGTACTTTGTAAATGCAGTAAACGAATCTCCTCCTTGAGCCACAAAATCTGGAACTGCAACAGATAAACTTTCGTTATCACTAATAGGAGTTCCATCTTCTTTTGTGATAGATTTAACTCTTTGACCTGATGGAAGATTTGAATCATAGCCGAATTTAATTCCCGATACCTGTAACCCCTTACTGTTATCCGCAACAGCCTGCTCTAGAACTTCTTTTAATTGAGATTTTGTCATGCTTAATTTATAAATTGTGTTATCAAAAGGCATGAACTGCCACATAGTTCCGACTGTAATATTTCCTTGTGGAATATCTATTCTAAGACCTCCATTATTTTGAAATCCAACATCAGCTTTAATAGAATTTCTTGTAACGTCAGATGCCCAATTTCCTAAAACTGATGATCCATATGGAGAAGCATCTAATTTTCTTGTTAAATCCTTTTCTGTATTATACCCAATAACTTCACTCGTCATTGGCTCTATCTGTTTATTGGCATTATCTACAATTTTATCAACATCACTGTCTGTTTGTGGTGTTCCAGTTTTATATCCTTTGTCATTATCTAGCGCCACATAACTTGTTTCAAGATTTGGCTGATCAAATACGATTTTATTATCACTAGTCACCTTGAATTTAGCATCTATATATCCTTTACCGTTTGATCCCCCAATATATACTGGGATATTGGTATTCTTAGCAATTGCAGCAGTTTTAGTATGGCTATGTCCACCAAATACAGCATCTACATTCTGAAGGTTATTAGCTAAATCAAATACTGGCCCTGTTGCATTATCACCCTTATCACCTTCATGCACCAATACAATTACTACATCCGCCAATTTATCTTTCTTTATTTGTAGTGCAATAGGATTTATTTCACTTGCAAGGTCTGTAAATTTATAGTCACTCACAAATTTAGGTGATACACTCGTCTCTGTTTCTCTTGTTATTCCTCCTATAACGGCGATTTTTATGCCATCTTTAGTTATAATTTTATATGGATCAAATACACGCTTGCCAGTCTTCTTATCGTAAAGATTGCTGCAAACTATTGAATACGCTGCACCCTTCATTGTTGTATTTGTAGTTGTATCCAATCCCCAATCAAACTCATGATTTCCAAGAGTTGTTATCTCCATTCCAATCTTAGACATAGTCTCCTGAACAGGAACCCCTTTCATGATATTAGATGTTGCAGATCCTTGATACAAATCACCTCCACCTAAAATCAATGTCCTATCTTTATTAGACTCTTTCACTTTTTCTATTCTATCTGCTAAAACCCCTGCAACTTGATTTCCTGATGAATCATTAAGTGTTCCATGAAAATCAGTAATTTCGATAACGTCAAACATTTTTTCATTCTCAGTTGCATAAACTCTTATAGAAAACGAGCTAAATAAAGTAATTATGAAGAATAAGCTAGTAAAAATTGATATAACTTTTCTGAACTTTAGAAGTTTTTTCACAATTATTTCCCCCTTAATACTAATCTCATTTACATATTATTACTTACAAAAAATTATATGACACATATTTTTGTAATAGTATATTTATTGTAAATGTCACCCATTTATTATTCAGATTATTTCTATAATAATTTTATCTAAAAACCCCATATTATCTTGTATTTTAACCAAATAAAAAACTACCAAAAATACTTTTATACTTTCGGTAGCATGCTTAATTAATATTTATTCTTTTCCTTAATTGCTCTATCCATGTCCCTCTTATGAGCTTTTTCTAACATCGAGTCTCTCTTATCATAATTTTTCTTACCTTTACAAACTCCAAGCGCAACTTTAACTTTTCCGTCCTTCAAATACAATGATAGAGGTATTAAGGTATATCCATCTCTAGACACTAAACCATCAAGTCTTCTTATTTCATCTCTATGAAGAAGTAATTTTCTCTCTCTTAATGGATCTACATTAAATATATTTCCTTGTTCATAAGGAGATATGTGCATATTCTTTACAAATATTTCACCATTATATATATCTGCATAACAGTCTTTAAGATTCACTCTTCCATTTCTTATTGATTTAACCTCTGTCCCAACTAAAACCAATCCTGCTTCCATTGCCTCTTCTACAAAATAGTCATGCCTTGCTTTTCTATTTTCTGCTAATGAATTCTCATTTCTTTTTCTTGCCATCATAATCACCCGCTATGGTTATATTTCTACTAAAATTATATTATACCCATTTCTGTAAATCAACTTATTTTGAACATTGCTGATATGAACGCTCAAAATAAGTTTATACGCACAAATTTTTACTCTTTCAGAACATTAAAATCATATCTTATACTTCAACTAACTTTTTTTCTACTTCGCCAATTTTTCCTTCTGATTCAAAATCTTTATCTGTTTCTTCTCTCTTTGGCTCTTGTGTAATCTTAAAAAATATCTCTCTATTTGTTATATCTACATTAACGCATTCTACTTTTACTTTATCTCCAAGTTTATATAATTTTTTAGTTCTTTCACCAATCAAGCTTAAATTTGCTTCATTGAATATATAATAATCATCATCTAGATCTGTTATATGAACTAAACCTTCAATGGTGTTTGGTAACTCAACGAATATTCCAAAAGATGTAACTGAAGATATAATTCCTTCGAATTCTTGACCAATTCTCTCTTGCATATACTCAGCTTTTTTAAGATCATCAACTTCTCTTTCTGCATCTTGAGCTTTTCTTTCCATTTCTGATGATTGTTTAGCTGCATAACCTACTATATTTTTTAATTTATTTATTCTAGTTCCATCTACTTCTCCATGCAAATATTCTTTTATGATTCTATGAATTTGTAAATCAGGATATCTTCTTATTGGTGAAGTGAAGTGGCAGTAGTACTTAGCTGCAAGCCCAAAATGTCCGCTACATTCTGGTGCATATCTTGCCTGCATCATAGATCTTAATAACAGTGTACTTACAACTGTTTCCTCATTTTTTCCCTTAACCTTTTCTAGAATATCTTGAAAACTTTTTGGTCTTATTTCTTCTGTCCATTGGATAGCATATCCCAAGTTATAAACAAATTCTTTGAATTTAGCTAATTTTTCTTCATCTGGACTCTCATGTATTCTATATACAAAAGGTAAATGAGTGCCAAACATATGCTCTGCAACCGTCTCATTTGCTGCTAACATAAATTCTTCTATCATCCTGTTTGATATTTCACGATCATATGGTTTAATCTCAATTGGTTTTCCTAACTCGTTAAGTGTTATCTTAGCTTCTGCTATTTCAAAATCAATAGCTCCTCTTTTGGTTCTCTTATTTCTTAATATACCACATAACTCTTCCATCATTTTAAAGTCATCAACAAGATAGTCATATCTTTTTATAAGTTCCTCATCATTATCTCTTAATATCTTTGTGACATCTTTATATGTCATTCTCTCATTAGTTTTTATTACAGATTCTACAATTTCATGGTCTACAACTTTTCCTTTATGATCTATCTCCATGAAGCAAGTTAATGTTAATCTATCTACTCTAGGGTTTAATGAACATATTCCATTAGATAATTTTCTAGGTAACATCGGAACAACTCTATCTATTAAATAAACTGATGTTGCTCTTTTTAATGCTTCCTTATCTAATGGACTATTTTCTTTTACATAGTGTGTTACATCGGCAATATGAACTCCTAGTTTAAAGTTGCCATTACTTAATTTTTCGATAGATACAGCATCATCTAAATCCTTAGCATCTTCACCATCTATTGTGACCATTCTCAAATCTCTTAAATCTCTTCTGCCTTTATATTCTTCTTCATCAATTTCATCAGAAATACCTTCAGCATACTTTTGAACTTTTTCACTAAATTCTTCTGGAAGTCCAAGTTTTTTAATTATCATTAGAATGTCTATTCCTCTGTCACCTTTTCTTCCTAAAACCTCTGTTACAACTCCTTCAGCTTTTCTATTTTCCTCAGGCCATTTTGTTATCTTAACTGTAACAACATCTCCATCATTGGCACCATTCCTATCCTTCTTTGAGATGAATACATCTTTAGATATCCTTGGATCCTCAGAAACTACAAAACCAAAATTTTTAGAATCTTCATATACACCTACTATTCTAGTAGTGTTTCTTTCAATAATTTCTACTACTTCTCCTTCTCTTTTCTTGGTCTTTGTATCTTCTCTTGTTACTCTAACAGATATTTTATCACCATTCATAGCTCCATTTATACAATTGCTTGGTATAAATACGTCTTTTTGTCCCTCTTCTTCTGGAATTAAAAATCCAAAACCTTTTGAATGTGATTGAAGCGATCCTATAATAAGACCTTCTTCTTCATGATTCGCATTAGCTATCATATACTTGTCTTTTTTAGTTCTTATAATAAGTCCTTCATTTTCCATAGTTCTTAAAGTCTTTTTAAACGCATTATATTCATTTTTCTTTATATCAAATACAGCAATTAATTCTTCAATGTCCATTGGCCTATATGCAGGTTCTTTCATAAAACTTGCTAATGTTTGTTTTATTCCCATAATTTCTTCCTCCATTATACTATTACTATATTTTATTCCTATATACCTATATACTACCACAATAACCTTGTACAATATAGATTTTATCTTATTTTAATATTAGTATTGACATATATATTCTAATTTATTTATATACTATAGTTTAGTTAATTAAAAAATATCAATATTTGAATTGTTTATATTATGTTGCAATGATAAATTTAATTTAAAATTCTGTTACTAAAAATACTCAAATAAAGTTATCAATTAAAAAAATCAATTAAAATATATACATTTAAGAATTATTTAACAAAAATAGATATCCTCTTTTATCAAAAGGATATCTGTAAATGACTAAAATATTTTAATTTTAAGGATCTATATGTTTCAAAAAATATTATTACAATATTATACTCCATATATTTTATGCCTGCCAAAAATTTATTTAACAAGCAATAAAACTGAGTTTCTCATGTAATAAATAATGCATAATCAAGAAACTCAGTCTCTAGTTTTCTAGTCAACTTCGTTAATAAAGGTATCATAATAAAATCCTATACTATAAAAAATTTGAAATCAAAATTTTGTCTTTATATATTTTATATTCTTAACTTTCTAATTTATTTATATCAACTAGTCATCAAACAATGTTGTACTTAGATACCTATCTCCCCTATCAGGGAAAACAACAACTATATTTCCACTATCAATCTCACCAGTAAGCTTTAATGCTGCTGAAAGTATTGCTCCAGATGATGATCCAACTATTAAACCTTCCTTTTTAGCCAATAACTTCACATTCTTAAAAGCCTCATCATCGCTAACTTTTATAACTTTATCAACTAAAGATATGTCCATTGTTTTGGGAACAAAATCATTTCCGATGCCTTCTATTTTGTAACTCTTATGCTCTCCACCGACCATTGTTGATCCTTCTGGATCTGCAAGCACTCCTTTAATGTTCTTATTCTTTTCCTTTAGATATTTTATGATACCAGTAAATGTGCCTCCACTTCCAGCACCTGCCACGAAATAATTTATATTACCTTCTAAAGCTTTATATATTTCAGGCCCTGTTGTTTTATAATGAGCCAAAGGATTATCTTCATTTTCAAATTGACCTAGACTAGTGCTATCAGGAATCTCTTTTAACAACTCGCTAGCTTTATTTATAGCTCCAAGCATCCCTTCTTCATCTGGAGTATTAATGATTTTAGCCCCCAAAGCTTTCATTAGCTTTTGCTTTTCTATTGAAAATTTAGTTGGTACTACAAATATTATATTATAGCCTTTATTTATTGCCGCTAGAGCTATACCAAGACCAGTATTCCCCGCCGTTGCATCAACTATGGTATATCCCCTCTTTAAACTTCCATTTCTCTCAGCCCCCTCAATCATTGATACTCCAATTCTATCTTTTACACTGCCACCAGGATTAAAACACTCAAGTTTAGCAAATATATTAATATTTTTTTTAACATTTATATGTGTGAGTTTTATCAGCGGAGTATTTCCAATAAGTTCTTTTACATCACTTACATAATTCATATTAAACGCTCCTTAAATGCATTATTTAAATCATCAATCAAATCATCAATATTTTCTATGCCTACTGACAACCTAACTAGATTATCGACAATTCCGACCTCCTGCCTTATTGTATACGGAATTGCTGCATGTGTCATGCTGGCTGGGTGACATATTAAAGATTCCACTCCACCTAGGCTTTCTCCTAAAGTTATAAGTTTTAAAGAACTTAGAAATTTTTTATAATCTATCTTTTCATTTATAACAAAAGACAATACTCCCCCAAAGCCAGATGCTTGTTTTTTGTGAATTTCATACCCCTTAGAATCTTTTAATCCGGGATAATATATTTTAGTTATATATTCACTTTGCGATAAAAATTGTGCTATTTTCTCTGCATTTTCATTGTGTCTATCTAATCTAACACCTAATGTTTTTATACCTTGAAGCAATATAAATGAATCAAATGCACCAAGTACTCCTCCAGTTGAATTCTGTATAAAATGCAACTTATCCCACAGTTCTTCACTATTCACAGCTATTAACCCAGCTACCACATTACTATGGCCTCCTAAATATTTAGTGGCACTATGAACAACAATATCCGCTCCAAATTCTAAAGGTCTTTGCAAATATGGTGACATAAATGTATTGTCTACAACAGTAAGTGCTCCATATTCCTTTGCAAGCTTGCTAACCTCTTCTATATCAGTTATATCCATTAGCGGATTTGTTGGAGTTTCAATAAAAACAGCCTTTATACTTGTGTTGTCCTTTCCATTTTCTAGAATTCTTTTTACATCATTTAATCTAGAAAAATCAACTATTTCATATTGAAGATTAAAATTCTTAAATACTTTATCAATTACTCTGAAGGTTCCTCCATAAAGATTACTTGGAATTATCACTTTGTCACCGCTGTGAAATAAAGATAACACCGCCGTAATAGCAGCCATCCCGCTGCTAAATGCAAGCCCCCCGCTTCCACTTTCCAATAAAGCAATAGTTTTCTCTAGTGCTTCTCTCGTGGGATTTCCAGTCCTTGAATATTCATATCCTTTATTTTTACCTAACTGTTCTTGCTTATATGTGGAAGTTTGATAGATTGGGACATTCACCGATCCTGTTGTCTCATCCCCATCAATTGCACCATGAACTAATAATGACTCTATTTTCATTTTTCTCTCCTCCTTAATGTTTCGCTAGTGCAAAGTTTTCTACACTATTCTTTATTTCTTATATATAAAGGTTTCTGCTATTTCTAAATATAAATTACTATATATTATTAATATAATTCTTATTTGTTTACTATGTTTTATGATAAATAAAATATTTATATTTTATTTCCCTTCACGATTATCATTATGAATCCTTAATAATTTTTTAATACTTGTTTCTATTTATATTGATTAACTAATTTCCTATCCATGAGAGAATGTTTCAAAAACTTCTTTGTCATATAACTGACCATGCATATCATGATTTTTACCTGGAATTACATATGCATCAGCTATAAAATGTTTGCAGTGTCTAAATACATCAAAATATTCACCTGCTTCTCCTCTAAATTTGTCAAGCATTATACATGATGGTGCTTCAAGATGAGAAAGCTCGTTTTGTGGTATTAATGGAATTATATTTAATATTGATGCTCCTTTTATTGTCATAGAAGATTCTTTTAAATTGATTGTTCCCATAATCTTGATACTCCTCCTTTAAATCGTTGTTTAAGTAAAATCTTTAAGCAATCGTACTGACTATTATTTTTGATTGTGCCTTAAATGCAAAATAAAAGAGGACATACTTCTATCTCTAGAAGTACATCCTCTGGTTTTCCAGTCAGATTCTTTGAATATTATCCTTTTCCATATACTCTTATTCATATAAGATTGCTATATTTTTATATAATATATTCCTTAAACTCAAATTTGTCAACATCTTTTTGACTTAATTATGCTTAAAGCTCTCATTAATCTTTACCCTCGTAATATATAATCATAATCCTCTAGATGCTAACGCTAAAATACTACCTCATTCTTATTTTTTCGTTCTTGTCCACCTGTATTACTACTCCATCCTGTATTATTAACGTTATTGATCCAAATCTTATTTTTTCAACCATCTTTAATATTTCCTCTAGTTTTTTATTTTCCACAATTTCTTTACTATTAATATCCATATAATCCCCTCCACAATTTGATATATACAAATTATCTATATATAATTATTTACAAATCATATATTTCCCCTAGAAATTTGTCATATAAATTTCTCCTAAAAAAATAAACTACCTCTGCAAAAAAACAGAGGCAGAAAATTTCCGCGGTTCCACTCTGATTGTTATTCTTAATGCTTAAAGGCATTTTTATTTAACAACATCTTTATGTGCTATATCAGGCACACCTGCTAAGCATACTTTTAGTTTCAACTTAGTGCTCCAGGATGCATTCAACTAGGTTCAATTTAGAATTCCTCACAGCCTTTTGAGAATTCCTCTCTAAAAACTTCCACTAACTTACTTGTTCCCTTCATAGCGTTAATCTTTTATAATTATATTAATATTTATTCATATTATTCCTATTAAATTACTATGATTTATTTTTATTTAATTATATTCCATATAGTTGCAATTAGTCAATGCGTTTTATATAACACTTTATTAACCATTTGACTAAATTTATTATTTTATGATGATAACAAGTTTCTATAATTATATGGACATACTAAAATTTTAAAATAAAAAAAGCTACCTAAGTAAAGTAGCTTATAGTTATTATTTTATTAAATTTAATAAAATTGTATTAATTGCAAACAATGCCATAAAAATAACTGTTAATCTCACAAGAATTACTTCTTTAGTTCTCGACTTATTTTTTGCAAAGAATGTATCTTTCGTGCTTCCTTGTATTAAACCACTTAACGCATCAGCTTTACTAGGTTGCATATAAACAGTTATAATAGTAGCTAAGCCTAATATTCCTTCAAAAATTAATAATATATTTTGCATAGGTAACACCTCCTATAATGATCAATAACATACATTTAATAATATCACATTTATTTACTTATTACAACTTATGTAATAAAAATTACACCAAGATCGAATTATTTAGAATTTAGAAAAAAGTTATAAGAACTATATTCCTATAACTTTTCCTAATAAACTTTATTATGATTTATCCTTAAGCAAAATTACTTCTTACTTAAAAATTATCTTTAATAATAATTTATTTTATATTAAAGAAAGCTTTTCTGCCTCTGTACTCAGCAACATCATTTAACTCTTCTTCAATTCTTAACAATTGATTATACTTAGCAACTCTTTCTGATCTAGCTGGTGCTCCAGTCTTTATTTGACCTGCATTTACAGCTACAACTAAATCAGCTATAGTTGTATCTTCTGTTTCTCCTGATCTATGAGAAACAACTGCTGTATATCCAGCTCTATTTGCCATTTCTATAGCATTTAATGTCTCTGTTAATGTACCTATTTGATTTAGCTTAATAAGAATTGAATTAGCTACACCAAGATCAATACCTTTTTCAAGTCTTTCTGTATTAGTAACAAATAAATCATCACCAACTAATTGAACTTTCTTTCCTAATCTTTCAGTTATAAGCTTCCAACCTTCCCAATCTTCTTCTGCCATACCATCTTCAATTGAGATAATTGGATATTTATTAACCCAATCTTCAAAGAAATCAACCATCTCTGCTGATGTTAATGTTCTTCCTTCATGTTCTAATACGTATTTACCATCTTTATAATATTCTGATGAAGCAGCATCAATTGCTATAAAGATTTCTTCTCCAGCCTTATATCCAGCTTTTCCTATTGCTTCAATTATTACATCAAGAGCTTCTTGATTTGATTTTAAGTTTGGTGCAAATCCACCTTCATCACCAATACCTGTTGAATAACCTTTATCGTTTAAAATTTTCTTTAATGTGTGATAAACTTCAGCACACATTCTTAACGCTTCACTAAATGTAGGTGCTCCTGCTGGCATGATCATAAATTCTTGTAAATCTACAGAGTTATCAGCATGTGATCCACCATTTAATATGTTCATCATAGGAACTGGTAATACTTTTGAATTAACTCCACCGATATATCTATATAAAGGCATATCTAATGAATTTGCAGCTGCATTTGCAACAGCTAATGAAACTCCTAATATAGCATTAGCACCAAGCTTACTCTTATTGTTTGTTCCATCTAATTCAATTAGCATTTTATCAATGTAAGTTTGTTCAAACACATTGCATCCAATTAATTCTTCTGCAATAATTTCATTTACATTTCTAATTGCGTTTAAAACACCTTTTCCTAAAAATTTATCTTTATCACCATCTCTTAATTCTACTGCTTCATACATTCCTGTTGAAGCTCCTGATGGCACTGCTGCTCTTCCAATTGTTCCATCTTCTAAATATATTTCTACCTCTACTGTTGGGAAACATCTTGAGTCTAAAATTTGTCTTGCAACTACATCTACAATTTCTAAATAATCTTTCATTTAATATTACCTCCTCATTTTTATAATTGTATTGAGAATTCTTATCAATATAATTATAATACATAATTTACTAAATAAAAAGCTTTTTATTTCATTTACCATAATATTATTGGTAAAATAATTTAGGAATATTCATATTATTTTTTATGTAAATATAAAACTGACTTATACGATTAAACAAGATCAAAAGTCGAGCTTATATAACATAATTTATTTGTTTAATTTATACAATTATTCTTAGCATATTAGCCGATATAATATTTTATATAAATTTCATAAGAGATTTACTCAAAATGATACTAATGCCATAGCGTTTATAAGCATTTTACTTATAACTAATTACATTAAATATTCATTTTGAGTTATCTTCTCCTATATCTTTACATATTTAATCATCATCTAATATCGATAGGTTTTTTGCCCCACAATATCTTCTAAATTTCAATTCCCATGATGCGGCTTTCTTTGCGTCTATTTTCTTTATACATTCAAAAAATTCATCCAATACACCAACTTTGGATAATCCCTTCATTAAGTGTCTTGGATAATCAACCTTTCTACTGTACGCCTTTTTAGGATCTATTATCATAAGTTTTTCATCCTCTGAGACATAAACATCTTTACATCTGATATCTAATTTCTTAAATTTAAGTCTCTTGAACTCTAATAATAATTCATATATGTTTCTAACTAATCTTTCACTTAACCCATTTTCCTTTATATGCTTATCAAGCCTTATTCCATCAACTAAATCCCTTATCACATAGAATTTTCCTCGCTTATACATATAGGGAAAGTATTTCGATCCATTAGTTTTGGCAAGAATACTGCCTTCATCATTACATACCTTTTTTCTCAAAAATATTTTGATGGCTTTTTTATTTGGTAACTCATAAACCACACCATTGTGTCCTTCACCTAGATACTTAGCTTCTCTAAATAATTTTTCTGTATATTCATCAAAATCAGCAGAGTATGCAAAATTCTTTTTCATATTATCAATCCTAAATCTTTTTTACTAATATATTAATTTTACGCTTATTTTATGCAATTCTGATTAAATCCTTCTTTAAAATCTTATCTTTCTTAACTTATCTGAATAAAGTTATACTTATTCTATATAAGTTTTAATTAATAAAGTTTATAACTTAACCTATTACCAAATTCGCTCTTTTTGATGATGAATCAAATTTTAATGAATAAATTTTTAAAATGTATATTTTATAAAACAAAAAAAACTGCCTGAAACAATTTAAATTATTCCAAGCAGTTTTTTTATTAATTAAAATTATTTATTTACTATTAGATTTTCTCCAGTCATTTCTGTAGGAACTTCAAGTCCTAATTGAACTAACATTGTTGGAGCAATATCTGCAAGTTTTCCGTTGCTTAATTTCTTACCTTCAGTATCATTTGCAACCCAAATAAATGGTACTTCATGTGTAGTATGCGCTGTATATGGATTTCCAGTTGAAAAATCTATCATAGTTTCAGCATTACCATGATCCGCAGTGATAAATAAGCATCCATTCTTTTCTAAAATTTTATCTGCAATCTTTCCTACACATTCGTCAACTGCTTCGATTGCTTTAACTGCAGCCTCAACAACTCCTGTGTGACCTACCATATCTGGATTAGCAAAGTTTAGAATTACCATATCATACTTATCGCTATCTAATCTATCTAGTAATTCATCTGTTACTTCATATGCACTCATTTCTGGTTTTAAATCATAAGTTGCAACCTTTGGTGAAGGTATAACTTTTCTGTCTTCACCTGGATTTTCTTTCTCTACTCCACCGTTAAAGAAGAAAGTAACGTGAGCATATTTCTCAGTTTCTGCTATTCTTAATTGATTTAAGCCCTTATTACTTACATATTCTCCAAGAGTATTACTTAAAGTTTGAGGAGTATATGCAACATTTACTCTTTCTAGAGTCTTATCATATTGAGTCATTGTTACAAAAGTAAGATCTAGAGTTTCTCTCTTGAATCCTGCAAATTCTTTATCATTAATAGCTCTAGTTATTTCTCTTGCTCTATCTGGTCTAAAGTTAAAGAATATAACTGAATCTCCATTTTTAATATTTGCAGTTGGATTACCATTTTCAGTTACAACTGTTGGCAATACAAATTCATCAGTTTTATTATCATGATATGATTTTTCTATAGCTTCAGTTGCACTACTTGCAGTTTCACCTTTTCCTAAAACTAAAGCATTATATGCAAGTTCAACTCTTTCCCATCTATTATCTCTATCCATTGCATAGTATCTACCACTTACAGTTGCGATCTTACCTACGCCTACTTCAGCCATCATCTTTTCAGTTTTTTCAATGAATTCTTGTCCTGATGAAGGTGGAACATCTCTTCCATCCATGAATGCATGAACATAAACATTTTGAACTTCTTCTTTCTTAGCAAATTCTAAAAGACCTCTTAAATGTTCTATATGTGAATGAACTCCACCATCTGATAATAAGCCCATTAAATGTAAAGACGATCCTGTCTTTTTAGCATTAGTCATAGCTAATTTTAATGATTCGTTCTCAAAAAAATCTCCATCTGCTATTGCTTTTGTAATTCTTGTTAATTCTTGGTATACTATTCTACCAGATCCGATATTTAAGTGACCAACTTCTGAATTACCCATTTGACCTTCTGGTAATCCAACAGCTAACCCACTAGCTTGTAATTGTGAAGTTGGGTATTTTTCGAATAGTTTATCTAAATTTGGCTTTTTCGCTAAAGTTACAGCATTTCCTTCTGATTTTGGTGCAATCCCAAAACCATCTAATATCATTAACATAACAGGTTTTTTTGACATTTCCTATCCCTCCAAATATTTTCACAAAATATACTATAAAATTCTTAGATTTCTTTATTAAATTAATATCTGTAAGTTAACTAAATAAACTTATTTGTTAGAAATATATAATATTAAATATTATCATTTATTATGTTTTACATACTATTAATATCTTAAATTATATTATTTTTTTACACTTAATGCAACTTTATAAACATTTAAAGTAAATTTATGTTATTATAATATAAATATTTTATAAATTACTTTAATATTAAATTATTATTTACTTAAAAAAAGCTGTCTTAGTGCGATTTTCGTCATTCTAAGACAGCTTAAAAAATTTAATACTAATAATTAACTATTGCAGCGAAATCAGCTGGAACTAAGCTAGCTCCACCAACTAATGCTCCGTCTATATCAGACATTTCCATTTGTGCTTTTATTGTATTTGGTTTAACTGATCCACCGTATTGAATTCTTGTTTTTTCAGCTGATTCTGATCCATACATTTCAGCAACCATAGCTCTTATAGCTTTGATTGTTTCATTTGCTTGTTCATCAGTAGCAGTTTTTCCTGTTCCAATTGCCCAGATTGGTTCGTAAGCAATAACAAGTTTTTCTACTTGTTCATTAGTTAATCCAGCTATATCAGCTTTTATTTGAGCTTCAATAACTTTATTAGTAGTTCCGTTTTCTCTTTGTTCTAAAGATTCTCCACAACAAAGTATTGGAGTAATATTATGTTCGAAAGCTTTCTTAACTTTTTTGTTTAATGCTTCATCAGTTTCATTGAAGTATTCTCTTCTTTCACTATGACCTAAAACAACATAATCTATTCCCATAGCTTCAAGCATTCCTGGAGCAACTTCTCCTGTGAAAGCTCCACTTTCTTCAAAATGCATGTTTTGTGCAGCAACCTTTATATTTGAACCAGCTACAGCCTTTTTAACTGCATCTAAGCATACAAATGTAGGACATACAACTACATCACATGTAGCATCTTTAACTAATGGCTTTAATTCTTCTACCATTTTAACTGCTTCATCAATAGTTTTATTCATTTTCCAGTTTCCTGCGATAATTGCTTTTCTCATTCTACTCACCTCATAATTTTTTTATTAATGAAACTTATAAATTGTCTTAATTATATTATGAATCTATATAAGCTTAAGGAAAGTGATCAGATTTCCTTAAGCTTATTATATATCTACAAAAATTACAAACTAAATATTTAAGAATGGCTCCTTGGCCTTGGACCCACCAAATCCCGTCGAATTTGCTTCCTAAAAAAATAGCTTATTACTTCTCTTGAATATATATTCCCTAACTATTCAAACATCTTACTTAACCATCCAGCATCTTCAAATATCTATTACTTAAATACAAAAGATATGTTTACACTCTTGTGGATAAGTTCAACTTAAATTCATTTGGGGGCAATCACTACCTATCAAGTTTCACTATATAATCTAACTAAACTTATAAACTTCTTTTGAAAATATTATTTATTCAAAACCAATTATTTAAAATTAGTCGTTTAATGCAGCGATTCCTGGTAATACTTTACCTTCTAAGAATTCTAATGATGCTCCACCACCTGTTGAAATGTGAGTCATCTTATCTCCAAATCCTAAAATATTAACAGCAGCAGCTGAATCTCCACCACCAATTATAGTAGTAGCATCTGCATCAGCCATAGCCTTAGCTACTGCAATTGTTCCTTTATTATAGTTTTCGAATTCAAATACACCCATTGGTCCATTCCAGATTACAGTCTTAGCATCTTTAATTGCATCAGCATATAAAGCTTCTGTCTTTGGTCCGATATCTAATCCCATGTTTCCTACTGGAATATTTTGATCTTCAGTAATTGTAGCTTCTACATCTTTGAATTCTGCAGCAACTCTGTGATCTACTGGTAATAAGAATTTAACTCCTTTTTCAGCAGCCTTAGCAACCATTTCTTTAGCATATTCAAGTCTATCTTCTTCAACTAATGAAGTTCCGATTTCATATCCTTGAGCTTTTAAGAATGTATAAGCCATTCCTCCACCGATAATAATTGTGTTAACTTTATCTAAAAGATTGTTTATAACAGCGATTTTATCAGAAACTTTAGCTCCACCTAAGATAGCAACGAATGGTCTTACTGGACTTTCAACTGCATTTCCTAAGAATTTTAATTCTTTTTGGATTAAGTATCCACATACAGCTGTATCTAAGTAATCAGTTACACCAACAGTTGAACAGTGAGCTCTATGAGCTGTTCCAAATGCGTCATTAACAAACACATCAGCTAATGAAGCTAATTCTTTAGAGAATTCTGGAATGTTCTTAGTTTCTTCTTTTCTGCATCTTGTGTTTTCTAATAAAACGATGTCTCCATCTTTCATTTCTGAAACTGCTTTTTTAGCGTTTTCGCCAACAACTTCTTCATCTCTAGCAAAAACAACTTCTTTTCCTAGCATTTCACTTAATCTTGTAGCTACTGGTGCTAATGATTTTGAAGCATCTTTTCCTAAATGTGAACAAAGAATAACCTTTGCACCTTTTTCTACTAAATATTTAATAGTTGGAAGAGCTCCTACTAATCTGTTTTCATCAGTTATAACTCCATCTTTAAGTGGTACGTTAAAGTCACATCTTACTAGTACCTTTTTTCCACTCACTTCAATATCTTCAATTGTTTTTTTATTGAAATTCATTTATTTTCACCTCTGATATTTATTTTATTGATTATTCCTTCATTTTAAAATAGTCTGGCTTTATAGCCTTATACTACAAAACCAGACTTATTTACTTTAACATAAATTTGCGCTCTTTATGTTCTAAGATATAATTCAAATTACTTTAAGTTAGCGAAGTATCCTAAAGTTCTGATTAATTGGTTAGTGTATGACATTTCGTTATCGTACCAAGCAGCTACTTTAACTAATTGTTCTCCATTAACTTCCATAACTTTAGTTTGAGTACCATCGAATAATGAACCGAAGCTGCTTCCGATTATATCGCAAGAAACTATTTCATCTTCAGTGTATCCGAAAGATTCAGTTGCAGCAGCTTTCATAGCAGCGTTAACTTCATCTACAGTAACTTTCTTAGATAAAGTACAAACTAATTCAGTTAATGAACCAGTGATTGTTGGAACTCTTTGAGCACCACCATCTAATTTTCCAGCTAATTCTGGAATAACTAATCCGATTGCTTTAGCAGCACCAGTTGAGTTAGGAATGATAGAAGCTGCAGCAGCTCTAGCTCTTCTTAAATCACCTTTTCTGTGTGGAGCATCTAAAGTATTTTGATCGTTAGTGTATGAGTGGATTGTAGTCATGAAACCTTTTGTTAATCCAAAATCATCACTTAATACTTTAGCCATTGGAGCTAAACAGTTAGTAGTACATGAAGCACCTGAAATAACTGTATCTTCTGCCTTTAAGATGTCGTGGTTTACATTGTAAACTACTGTTGGTAGATCATTTCCTGCAGGAGCTGAAATAACAACTTTCTTAGCACCAGCTGCGATATGAGCTGAAGCTGATTTCTTTGATGCAAAGAATCCAGTACATTCTAAAACGATATCTACGTTTAATTCTCCCCATGGTAAGTTTTCAGGCTTAGCATCAGCAGTAACCTTGATTTCCTTTCCATTAACTACGAAAGCTCCTTCTTTAACTTCGATTTCTCCATCGAATCTTCCTTGAGCTGAATCATATTTGAATAAGTGAGCTAACATTTTAGCATCTGTTAAGTCATTGATTGCAACCACATTAAATTCAGGGTTGTTGATCATTAATCTTAAAGCTAATCTTCCTATTCTTCCAAAACCATTAATTGCTACGTTTACCATTACAATTACCTCCTAATAATGCTTTTCTTTTTTATAAAAATAAATTTTACAAACTAATTTAATAACTGAATTTAACTATTTAGTTTACTTATTATTCCTTTGGCTGCTGCCTCATCTGTAACTAAAACACCATCATTGTCGTTATATTCAGTTGCAATAATTGACTCTACTTTATTTTTCCCACCTGCTACTGCAATATGTGTTTTTATTTTTCTTGCTTCATTAATTTTAATTCCAATTGCGGTAGTTTCTGAGATTATTTTCGAATCCTTATTAAAATAACATCCAAATGCTTCTCCAACAGCTCCATTATTAATCAAATTATCAATTTCTTGCTGTGGCACACCTCTTTTTCTAGCCATCTGCACCGCGTTACCTATACCATAAATTAGTACATCCGCCTTATGTATAGTATCTATAACAACTTTTACTGCCTCTTCTTTAAGCAAGGTGCCTATTATATCTAAGCTCAAATTTTCCGAGATATGAAGCATCTTATAAGTACCGTTTAATTTCTTTGCTAAAGTGGCTGCTAATGTATTAGCTTGGGTTTCAACTTTCTTACCCATTCCTCCTCTTGCTGGTACTACTTGTATCTGTGATAAATTTGTTACTCTTGGAAAAGCTTCTACAACTTCTTTTAAAGTGCTACCTCCTGTTAATGCTATAATAGAATTATCTTTTAGCACATCTTTAACATAATTAGCACATGCTTTTCCCAAATCCTTTAAAACCAAAGGATTTTCTTCTACATCTCCTGGGACTATGATTACTTTTTTTAAGTTAAGAGAAGATTGTATTTTCTTTTCAACTTCTGAAAGACCTTTTATTTCATGAATGAAATCATTTAGTTTGTGTATAATCTCTACGCCTTCACTTGTAACTGTCATTCCAGAAGTATTTATCTCAATTAAACCTTGTTCTTTTAAAAAACCTATTTCTGTTCTAACTGTTCTTTCACCGACATTTAGCATATCAGCGAGTACTCTTCGTCCTATAGGTTGATTATGAAAGATTGTTCTGAGTACGTTATACCTTTTCTCCAATGTATTTACAAGCTCAGGAACTATCTTCTTTTGTAATTCTAATATTTCCTGCAACTCAAACACTCCTTTGGTCACTACGTGTCCCATATCATTTCATTATGTCCCACATCTATTATTATAAAACACCTTTTTGAAATTTTAAAGTCTTTAGGAAAACTTTTTTTATAATATTTCAAAAAAAACAAAAAAACCCTAACAAAATAAATTATTAGCAAACTTTTTTCTAGTTTTATACAGCGTTTCATATTTAATATTATTACGCTTAATAATAGCTATGTGAAATAGTATTTTTGAATTCAAGAACCATTTTATCAACTGTCAATTTCAATTACAGAAAAGATAATCATGAACTTTATATATTCCTATAATTAAAGTTGATATGTTCTTAAACTGTAATTGAATATTGACAATTGAATTTAATATTAAAATCTAAAGCTAATTATTTCATGGAATCTTTATAATCTCTTCCTTGCTGAAGATGATTTTATACCTAATTCCTCTCTATATTTTGCAACAGTTCTTCTAGATATATTCATATTTTTTTCTACTAGCATAGAACTTATTAGTTGATCTGATAAAGGCTTACTTTTATTCTCTTCTTCTATTATTTTCTTTATTTCATTTTTTATTTTTGAAGTTGCCATATCTTCGTTATTGTTTGAGGATAACCCACTTGCAAATAAATCTTTTATTTTAATTGTTCCATAACTTGTTAAAACGTATTTATCTTTAATCGCTCTACTTACGGTAGATTCATGAAGATTGATTATTTCCGCAACTTCTTTTAGTGTCAAAGGTTTTATATACTGTCTTCCAAACTTAAAGAAATCATTTTGCTTTTCAACAACACATTCTAACACCTTATATAATGTATTTTTCCTTTGCTCTATTGACTTAATTAAGAAAAGTGCCTGATTAATTTTTTCTTTAACATAAGTGTTTGTTTCAGAATCTTGATTATTTCTTAAAACATCTCTATATGTTTTATTTATCATAAGTCTTGGCAAAACACTTTCATTCATCAAAATGAAAAATTCACCATCAACATTCTTTATTTCAGCATCAGGAATTATATAATTAACCTCTTCTCCTGTATAAAAGCCTCTTGATGGCTTAGGTTCCAACTTCTTTATTAAATCACCATATCTTTGAGCTTCTCTTGGGTTTATATTGAGATCCTTCGCTACAACTTCATATTTGTTTTCTGCAATATTTTCTAAATGATTTAAAATTATTTTTTCTATCGTATCATCTAAAATATTTAATTTTAGACTCTGAATAAGCAGACATTCCTTGATATTCCTAGCACCAATTCCATATGGTTCCAATGCCTGTACCACTTCTAATGCCCTATTAACTATCTCCTCAGATATATTCAATTCTTCCGCAAGTTCTCGTGTTGATATTTCCAAATACCCTCTATAATCTAATGATTCAACGATATAATTACATATATCTAACATATATTGATCTATATCAGCTTCAATTAGTTGTTCTTGTAAATATTCTTTTAGTGATACTTTCTTCTCAATGAAATTTAATGGTGAAACTTCTTCATTAGAATAATTTGTTTCTGATCTATCCTTGTAATTATCAGAATATAATTCTTCAACTAATTTTTTATGATCGTATTTGTCTTCTATATTAACGTCTCTGTTTATCTGTTCATCATCATATGAGCTTATTTCCTCGTTAACCTCTAACACTGGATTTTCTGAATACTCATTGTCAATATATTCTCTCAAATCATGAAGAGACATTTGTAAAAGCTTTATGGATTGTTGCATATTTTGGGTGAGTACTAATCTCTGTTCCTGGGTCATCTTCATGTTATAATCCAAATTCATAAGTTTCCTCCTTATAATTTATATAAATTATTTTTAATTAAACGTATTCATTAAATTTATTGAAGTAATCTCTCTTTCTATTAGTATACCTCCTATTCTGTAAATATTGCAAGTCCACTATATGTAACTATGTAAATCATATCTAGTACAATAAATATAAAAACATGCTTATATACTACTTATATCAACCATGTTAAAATATAAGTAATAGCTAAAAGCATGTTTTTTATTTATTAATTAAAATTATTTATTTAAAAAAACTAATCCACAGCATCCAGGTCCAGAATGTATACATACAGTTGATCCAACTGGACATTCAATAAAGTTAACGTTATTATCATTCATATATGCTCTAAGTGCTTCTTTTACTTCAATATTATTTACGTCAATCAATATTACAGGCACTTCTTCATCTAAAGTCGCATTTTCCAAATCACTAATAATTTTCTTAATCGCCTTTTTATTTCCTCTAATTTTATCTTTAACTGACATTATGCCATCTTTTATTTCAAGTATTAACTTTATTCCAAGCATGCCACCAACCATGCCAGCAGTTTTTGAAATCCTTCCGCCTCTCACTAGGTACTCTAAAGAATCAAAGTAAACTGAAAGCTTAACTTTATTTCTAATGCTATTTAATTTTTCTTCTACTTCTGAAATGTTATAACCCTTTTCTATGAGCTTAACAGCTTTTAATACAAGTATTCCTAAAGCCGCTGTTACATTCTGAGAATCAACAACTATTATATCTTGGCTTTCAAGCATTTCCTTAGCAATACATGCCGATTGATATGTTCCACTCATTACAGAAGACATATGAATTGATATAATTTTATATCCTTCCGCTAAGTACTTCTTATAGATTTCAACGAATCTATTCGGAGTAACTTGAGCTGTAGTTGGAAGTATATTTTCATTTCTAATTCTTTCAAAAACTTCATTAGTATTTATCTCAACTCCATCTAGATAACTTTCTTCACCAAAGTTTATCAATAATGGCAAAACTTCTATATCGTATTTCTCATATATTTCTTTTGGCAAATCAGCAGTGCTATCTGTTATAATTTTTATCTTTTCCATATATCTTCATTCCTCTTCAATTATTTCATATTAGGAAATCCTATCTGCCTTAAAGCTTCATAAGCCACTATAGCTACTGTATTAGATAAATTTAAACTTCTAGTACTTGATTTTATCATTGGAACCCTAAATCCAATATGCCTATTATGCACTTCTTCAGGAACCCCACTAGATTCTCTTCCAAACATTATAAAATCCCCTTCTTTGAAGGAAATTTCATCAAAATGCGCTTCTCCGTGTGTAGTTGATAAATATATTGTTTTATCACCATATTTTTTCAAGAATTCTTCATAGCTATCATGTATTTCTAGATCTAAATCTTTCCAATAATCTAAACCTGCTCTTCTCACTTGCTTTTCATTTATTTCGAACCCAAGAGGTTTTATTAAATGCAACTTACTGCCTGTTAAAACACAAGTTCTTGCAATATTTCCAGTATTCTGAGGTATCTCAGGTTCATATAATACTATATTTAAATTCAAAACGTCACCTTCTCCTATTTTATACAAAAATTAATTCACTTTAATTTAAAATTATACTATATGGTTCATAACAAGTCAAAAATAATAATTACATAACAATGGAAAAATCTTTCAATATTAAAGGTATATTATTACGCATTCCAATTGGTGAATTATTCAATATATTAAAGTTGTTTTTACCTTAAATAAAACTTAAGCATATTTTCTTTAATTAATCTTAATAATTCCTAAAGAAAATATGCTTTGAGTTTTTTATAAATATTAAATTTTTACCTATTGTGTTGGTTGAGCTACAGGTGGTTCTGCTGTTGGCTGAGCTGCTGGCGGCTCTGCTGTTGTTTCTGGCTGTTGAGTCGCATCTACAGGTTGAGTTCCCTTTTTGACTACTATTCCTACACTTGCATAAGTATCTGTTGATACTACTTCTCTATTCACTTCAGAACCATTTTCATAAGTTATCTGATATGCTCTTGCTCTATAACCAGTCATTCCAGCTCCCTCTGTTACTTCTTGTCCTACTGGTAAACTGCTATCATCTACCACTTTTGTTTCTGGTGGTATTGTTTCAAGAATTTCACTTGCCATATCATATGTTCTTCCATTTAAAGCACTAGGGTCTCCATATATACTATAAGTTACTACTTTACCTGACGTACTCCCTTGAATATATATAGGAAAATCATATGTGTTTTTAAACTTATAATCTAAATATCCATATGACACAGTGGCATCAAGTCCAGGTTGCGCATAACCAACAGCCATGGAATGATTTGTTCTTTCAATAGACCTTAGATTTGCTTTCATCGCAGCTCTATAAATAGTGGTCGACACTTGACATATTCCACCACCAATTCCAGGCTCTATTTTATTTCCAACATATGTTCCAGCTTCCTTATAACCTCTTTCAGCTGTTCTAGGTCCAACAACATCATTAAAACTAAATATTTCTCCTGGCATAACTATTGTTCCGTTTATTGCTGAAGTAGCTATTTCTATGTTATTACATCTTCCTTCCGGCGATGTGGAATAATTTGATGAAAAAGTCCCCATTACCCCTTTTATCTTGGACAGATCTTCTTGAGTTATTTTAGGTTTTGTTACTTCCAAATCAATTGATACTGAATTATCAGAATTAATATTTCCATTTATATTTTCTTTTAACTTCTGATCTAATGTATCTAAATTAACTGTCTTTCCTTCTGTCTCTGGCTTAACTATAATATCATTCTTTTGTATACTAATTGTTGCATCTTTAGCAGATTGATTAACAGCTACCTGAAGTTTTTCCTCGTACTCCTTCAACTTTTCTTCATTATAAGAAAATGCGATTGGAACCTCCTTGCTCTTACTATTATTACTCTTTATACTTATATATCTGCTTAAAACCCCATCTTTTTTCCCAAGTTTATAAGCCTCTTCCACAGTTGCATCTATATCATATTTAGGATTAATATCAGAGTAAATAAGTTCATATTGTTTGTCCTCTATTTTGATAGGCAACTTTTTATTTTCTATAGATGTTGCAAATGTTTCGGTAAGCTTATTTTTAGCTTCTTCTTTGGTCATTCCTCCAATATTTACTTCTTGTACAGTTACTCCCGGATATATTTTATCATCCCACTCCTTAACTATACCTTTTATAGCTATTGAGTACGCAATTAGTGCAGCAGCTCCTACTATAATTAATGTAAATATTGCGAGCATAATTTTCTTCTTATTATAATTGTTTTTAGAAGACTTTGCTCTTTTGCCGGTGCGTTTTTCCACTCCCCTATTCTCCTTTCAAGGAATTAAATATTACACATCTTCTATGTTTAATATTTATTTTAAGTACATTTATTGATGATAATTTACATATTTTTCAAATTGTCATCAATGTTTTCATTATATCATATTCCAACTATCAATAGAAATATGATTATATTCCTATATAAGCTGAAATACGATACTATTTTTTTATAAATTTACTTTTGCACGAGTTTTTGAAGTTTCTCCATCATAATCAAAAGCTTCGATTGATACTTCTACCGGTGCATTCTTCTGAGTATTTACCTTATTACTAGTTATTAAGTAACTTGTAGCATTTTCATCAACAGTTCCAACCCATTCTCTATTTACAAAAATGTTATATCCCAATAAGTCTACATCAGGATTTCTATTCCAGGAAACATTTATGTTCCTATTCTGGTACGCTGCCTTTAATCCAGTAACAACACGAGGCTGTCTTAATAAATCTACATTATCTGGTCCCCAATTTGCATCAACAGGATTCCCAATTCCTTGTACAGTTTGGCTTTCACTATATTGCCATATCCTCCATCTGGTCCATCCTCCAACATTAGGAGGAAATTCAGGATTAATTGGAATGCTTGTATACATTGCAATCCATAGTGGCATATTTTTTAGTGGATAGCCACGTCCAGGAATATAAAAATTATCATAAAGTTCTATAAAGTTTGTTCCTGTGTAAATCATAAGCCTTCTTCTAGTTTTTCTTTCAAACCTTTTTCTAAATCTATCAATCCAATCAATTAATGTTCTTGTACTTATTGATTTATCTAAAGGTGCTTCGACATCTATTACAGGAAACAAATCCCCATAATCATTATTTCCGAACCCCTGCTGCAGTGTATTTATAAAGTCATCACATTGTCTATCCGCATCTGTTAGATCATAAGATGGCATAGAAAAATGATATGCTCCAACTGGAATTCCATAATTCCTACTATTCTTCGCATAATCTACAAACTTTCTGTCAACCCTAAACCTTCCTGTTGCAGATCCTGACGCTCTCAAGTACAAAAAATCTACTTTTGTTGCCAATACGTTAAACTGAACACTTGTAGTATATTCATTTATGTCTACTCCAAAACGACTGTTAGGATTTTTGTTTTGCATATTTCCTCCACATAAAAATACTTCTCTAATATAAATATTAATTTACAACAGAAAAAGTACCTATAATTTAGTAATTAATTATAGGTTTAGTTGAACATAAAAACTTATATTATTTCCTACTGATTCAGCCCATATTTTGCCGTCATGCAATTCTACTATATTCTTAGAAATAGCTAACCCAAGACCTGACCCTCCTGTATTGGTATTCCTAGATTCATCCAATCTATAAAATCTATCAAATAATTTTTCGCTTTTTTCTTTAGAAAGATGATCCCCTTTATTTCTAAAAACTACAATGGCTTTACCATCTTTCTCATATAATCCTATTAATATTTCTCCTGGTTTATACGAATATTTTATTGCATTTGTTATTATATTCTCAAACACTCTAAGCATCTTCAGTGTATCTATAGAAACTGAGATTTTTTCAGATTCGAATTTTTTATATATCGTTAATTTGTTTTGATCAAGTAGCGGTGTCAATTCTTCTATTAATTGTGATAGAAATTCTGCTAGATTAACTTTAGTCTTTGTTAGTGTTATTCCGCTATTATTTAGTTTAGTATACTCAAATAAATCATCAATTAGTAATTTTAATCTTTCAGCTTTATTGAATGCTATATTTAAGTATTCCTCCATTTCTTTTTCATCTTTATACCTGTTCTGAATAACAAGCCCTATGTACCCCATTACAGATGTTAATGGTGTTCTTAAATCGTGAGAAACATTCGTTATTAAATCTGCTTTTGTCTTTTCTGCATCTCTCTCAGCACTAATTTTCTCTCCAATTTCCTTAGCCATTTGATTTATATTATAGGCTATATTTTTAATTTCATCCGTACCTTTCTCTTCTATCCTATAATTCAAGTTTCCACTTGCTATTATCTTAAGGCCAACTGCAATCTCATCCAAGTATTTCATCTTATTATTAGTTATTACAACAAATAGAACTATAAAAACTATAACTGTGAGAATTAGTGCTAAAGATGAATTTGATGTGCTAATTGTATTGTATGTTATCCTTGCCTCTGGAATCTTTGAATAGATCAAGTAAACTCTATCCGAACCTATCTTTAGCGGCATTATATAGCTTTTTTCTCTTGGTTCACTAATCCCTTCACTATTTACATTTGTCATTGCACTTTTTAGTGCACTATAAATATCTATGTTTTCCTCTGCAACATTTTTAGTCTTATATAACACCTTTCCATCTAAATCTGTTATATAACTTTCCTCTCCATCTGATACATTTTCTAAAATGCTATTAATCTTATCTTTATCTTCTAATTTTAAATTTTCTTGAGATTCTATTTGTTTAGCTAAATCATTTGCAGACCTCTCAATAGAATCATAATCATATTTTATCTGGGGTTCAGTATGCTCTCTCTTGAAAAGATTATTAGAAAAACTATAGAAGATAAATGCAGCTAAAAAGCATATTCCTATAACCATCATAAGCTCAAATCTTATATTTTTCTCAATTCTTTTTTTTATACTTCTTATTATTTTTTCAATATACTGTATTAACTTTAAATTTGAAATATCATTGCTAAAAATTCTATGCCTTCCAAGATCTTTATTTTTCAATTTTATATCCTACCCCCCAAACAGTCTTTATAAATCGAGGATTTCTTGGATTTTCTTCTATCTTCTCTCTTATTTTTCTTATATGAACCATGACAGTGTTATCTGAAGTCATGAATTCCTGATTCCAAACGCTCTCATAAATATTTTCTATTGAAAATACTTTTCCTCGACTTTGAGCTAGTAATGATAATATATCAAATTCTGTTGGCGTAAGTCTTACTATATTATCGCCTAACGATACTTCATGTGTTTCTAGATTTATCGTAAGATCCTCTATTTGTATTATATTTTCTTCTTCTACTTCTAATAAATTTGCGTTCTTACCAAACATATGAAATCTTCTAAGTTGTGACTTTACTCTTGCAACTAACTCTAATGGATTGAATGGTTTCGTTAAATAATCATCAGCTCCCATATTAAGGCCTAATATCTTATCAATATCCTCACTTTTAGCGGATAACATTATTATAGGCATTTCTTTAATCTCTCTAATCTTTAAGCAAGTCTCTATTCCATTTAAATTAGGCATCATGACATCTAATATTATTAAATCTATATCATTATCTCTAACTAAATTAATAGCTTCTAAACCATCGCATGCGCTTATGGTATTAAACCCATCACTCTTAAGATATATATCGACTAAATCTCGTATTTCCTTTTCATCATCCACAATTAGAATAGTTCCTTTTTCCAAACATCCCATCTCCAATCTAAAAATTTTATATCTGAATTCTACTATAATTTCATTCTAACTTAAATATCTTAAAAAAATTTACTAGTAGTTCTTAATATTTTCTAAAATATGTCCATACATACTCTGATGTATAAATATTAAAAGAAATTAAAATATAAAATATTCCTTATGTACACATATGATACATAAATAATTTCCTAATAAAAGGCATGTATTGTTATAGTTGATGAAGCTTAATAAACTGTAATTAAGCTTATATTTACACCATATACAAAACATGCCTTTATTTATACTGTTAATCGTCTCTTTCCAGTTTTCTTTTTTATAACTTATTAATCTATATCATGTTAAATTAACTAGAAATCTCTTCCCATTGTTCATATAATTTTTCAATAGTTTCTTGAAGATTTTTAATTTCTTTATTTACTCTTTCACTTTCAACCGGATTAGAATAAACTTCTTCTTTACAAAGTTCCTCCTGCAATTTTTCAAGAGCTTCCTCATTTTGAGTTATATTAGTTTCTATATTCTTAATTTCATTTTGCTTAGCCTTAGCTTCTTTCTCTAAAGCCTTTTTCTTTTTCTTTTCTTCATTTAATTGCGTTTTTGTCTTTCCAGATGCCAACCCTTCATACGTCTCAAATCTTTGTGGATTCTTCTTCTTTTCAGTATAGTAGCTATAATTTCCAAGATATTCATTGACTCCATGCTCTTCTAATTCCAATATTCTATTAATTACTTTATTTAAGAAATATCTATCATGTGAAATTACAATCAATGTACCATCATAGCTTAAAATTGCCTCTTCAAGAGCCTCTCTTGAAGGAATATCCAAATGATTTGTAGGCTCATCTAATAGAAGTAAGTTTGATTTAGATAACATCAATTTTAGGAGATTTATTCTACATCTTTCTCCTCCACTTAACTTGTTTATTTCTTTAAATACATCATCGCCTCTAAAAAGAAATGATCCAAGAAATCCTCTAAGTTCACTTGTAGTTAACTCTGGAAAGTCATCCCATACTTCATTTAATATTGTCTTATTAGGATCAAGATTAGATTGTTCCTGATCATAGTATCCTACATTAACATTTACTCCTAAAACCTTAACTCCTGAATCACTCTTAACTTTATCCATTATTATATTAAAAAGTGTGGTTTTACCCCGTCCATTTTCACCTATTAACGCAATCTTTTCTCCTCTTTTTAAATCAAAAGATAAATTATCGAATAATTTCTTTTCTCCATAGCTTTTAGCCAGTTTTTCAACATGAAGCACATCATATCCACTTTTAACAGAAGCTTCAAATTTAATCTTAGATGCAGTTTTTTCTTTATCAGGAGCATCTACAATTTCCATTTTATCAAGTGCCTTTTCTCTACTTTCAGCTGCCTTTATACTTTTCTCTCTATTGAATGACCTAAATTTTTCTATTATTGCTTCTTGTCTTTTTATTTCCGTCTGTTGTAAATTATAAGCTTTTAATTTAGCCTCATAATCTTTCTTCATAAGTTCTAAAGATTTTGTATATGGAGCATTATAACAATTCACGTGACCATTTATAACCTGAAATGTTGCTGTTGTTACAGAATCCAAGAAAAATCTATCATGGGAAATTACAATTACAGTTCCTTTATAAGTTTTTAAATATTCTTCAAGCCATTCAATTGCTTCCAAATCCAAGTGATTCGTAGGCTCATCAAGTAGTAGTATATCAGGATTTAAAAGTAATAGCTTACAAAGTGCGACTCTAGTTTTCTGCCCTCCACTTAAAGTTGAAATTAGTTTATCAAAGTCATCTTCTGTAAATCCTAATCCTTTAAGAACTCGCGATATTTCTCCTTTATATGTATATCCGCCTCTGTTTTGATACAGATCTTGGGCAGTTCCATAGTCTTTTATAATTTTCTCATGATATGAAGCATTATTTTCATCATACGGTTCATTCATCTTAGCTTCTAACTCTGTAATCTTACGTTCTAATCTTTGGAGATCTTCAAAAACAATGAGCATTTCATCATAAATCGTTTTGTATGAATCTAATGCTAAATGTTGAGCAAGATAACCCAAAGACTTATTTTTATCTATAAAGACTTCTCCATCATCTTGCGTAATTTCTTTTGATAATATCTTAAACAAGGTTGTTTTTCCTTCTCCATTTGATCCAATTATACCAACCTTATCTCCTTCATTTATTGAAAATGTTACATCTTTCAAAATAGTATTTATACCATAACTTTTACATATATTTTTACAACTTAATACAATCATTTTTTATCCTCCAGTATTTCATACGAAAATCCAGAATTTAAACTATAAAGGTTTAATTTAATATTAAAACGTAAATCCTATATAAAATGGATTAATAGCTTAACTAAATTTTCTCTACTAAATTATACTATCTTATCGGTGTTATATCAATTTAACTATATTAAGAGTTAATTGATAATTTTTTTATTATCGCTACGTAAAATTTGGATTATTATTTAATTTGCTTTATAATAAGTTAAACACGTAATTTGGAGGCAAAATATGACTTTAAAGAATAACAATAAATCTCTTACCCAGAATAAAAAACAATTAAAAGAGGAAGAGTTATTTTTAGCAGCATATGATTTATTTCTTAAAAACGGCATAGAAAAAACTTCGATCGATGATATAACTAAGAATGCAAGAGTAGCCAAAGGGACTTTTTATCTATATTTCAGTGATAAATATGATATTTTAAATAAATTAATTCTTCAAAAAAGTAATGAAATAATACGAGAAGGATTGGCTAAAACAAATGCTTTGGGAAGCAAAGATTTTAAAGAACGTACACTATTCTTCATTGATTATATAATAAATTATTTAAAAGATAATGTTTCTCTGCTAAAGCTAATTAATAAAAATATTTCATGGGGACTTTATAGGAAGGCAATAATGAAACCAGAAGCATATAATGATGTAAAGAAAGTCCTAGATATTTTTGTTAAGAACCTAACTAAATCAGGAATGGACGAAGAAGAAGCTGAAATGACATTATTTATGATTTTTGAATTAGTTGGCAGCATATGTTTTACTACTATAATATTGAAAGAACCCACAGATATCGAAAGTATAAAACCAATACTTTTTAAAAAAATTTTGGCTATGATAAGCGTGTAACTCATATATATTGAAACCTATTTTTAAAAGCTATGTAAAGAAATATCTTAAAGATTTTACATTATAGTAGTTGTAAATCTTCAAGATATTTTTGTATGTTAAACTGGTTATTAGTAGTTATTATTTTTATCGCAATATGCTAATGTAAGTTTTATCAACCTTTTGATAATTACTCTAACTATCGGACGAGGAATTCTATATGAATAAAGAGTCGCGAATATTCCTGGATGTCTTCTTTCAATTCTAGCATAAATTTTATTCACATCATTATCGGAATTATTTCTTTCAAGATCTTCTTCATTTAAATCTAAATCAAGGCCTCTTAGTGCATCAAAAGTAGTAGGTATTTCATTATTAGCTATGTTATTAAAATTGAAACCACTACTAATTCCTTCATTTTGATTATCGGAATAATAACATAATTCAGGCATGCCTGTTTCGGAAGGAAATAAATCTAAATTACGATTATTATCATCAATACCAAACGAAACTTTTTCGTAGATATTTGTACTCATAAATGCTGGTGGAACAAATCTAATATCGTTATCACTCGAGCTGACTTGAGACATATACTTCTTATCAGGGTTCATTTTAAACTACCTCCTAAAAATAAATAATATTTGCTTCTCTTAATTAATATGCATAACAATTATATATAGTACAAAATGGAAAGAAAAAGATATGAATTTTACAGCCCTCTTAAGCGAACAATAAATATATTATAGGAATAATATATATTGGAGGAGATGCATATGAAGATAGAAAATAAGGAAAACATTAAAGACTTATTTGTTGGATTAGATGAAAAAGTGTGTGATTCTGATGGAAATTGTATAGATGGAATAAATTTTGATAATGCAGCTACAACTCCGCCTATTAAGTCAAGTATTGAATATATCAAACAATTGAGCAATACTTATGCTTCTATAGGACGAGGAACAGGTCAAAAAGCTGAAATAACTACCAATTTATATAAAGAATCTAAAAATTTTTTACTGGATTTTTTCAATGTAAAAGATAAAGATAAATATGTTGTAATATACGTTAGCAATACAACTGAAGGTATAAACAAATTAGCAAAAACTCTTACTAAAACTCCAGACGAAATAGTATTAACCTCTAGAATGGAGCATCATTCAAATGATTTGCCTTGGCGAAAAAGAGGTAACGTCGATTATATCGAAGTAGATCAACAAGGCAGGCTCAAACTTGAAGAGTTGGAAGAGAAACTAAAGAAAAGCAATGGTAAAATAAAATATGTATCTCTTACTGGAGCTTCTAATGTAACTGGTTATATAAATCATATTCATTTTATAGCAAAACTGGTTCATAAATATGGTGCCAAATTGATTGTAGATGGTGCACAACTTGTACCACACACAAGAGTTAATATTAGCGGGGACACAGATGATGATCAAATTGATTTCTTGGTATTTTCGTCGCACAAAATTTATTCTCCCTTTGGTGTAGGAGTCATAATAGGATTAAAAGAGGATTTCATGGATGCAGATCCTGATTATTTAGGTGGTGGAACTGTTGAATTAGTAATGGATAGAGAGATTGAGTTTCTTCCCCCACCAGAGAAGAATGAAGCAGGAACACCAAATTTTTTGGGTGTAATGAGCTTAGTTAATTCATTACGAGTTATTAATACCATTGGATACGACTATATAGAAAAACATGAAAGACTTCTTTTAGAGCACACTATAGAAGGACTTAAGAAAATCCCTAAAATTATAAACTATGGAGATACTGAAAACATCAGTGATAGGCTTGGAATTGCCACCTTTAATATAGAGGATATGTATCATCATGATGTAGCTGATATCTTGGCTAAAAAGAAAGGAATTTCTGTAAGACATGGCTGGTTTTGTTCCCATCCATATTGTAGAAGACTCATGAACGTAAGTGAAGATGAAGCTAAAGAATTCCTTGATAATCCAGATAAAAAAATGTTAGGAATGATACGAGTAAGTTTTGCATTATATAATTCAATTGAAGAAGTGGATACCTTTTTAAATGTATTAGAAGATATCTCTTTACGAAAAATAAAATAATAAATTTTCTTTATTTAGAACTAAAAATAAATAGTACAATAAAATTTATTATACTATTGAAAATTCTATTAATTTATAGGATGTATAAATGAAATTCTTCATATATACATCCTTCTATTAGTTAAATATTAAAACATCTAAGCTTATGATTTTATACTTATTATCTATTGATTAAACACCTTATATTTTGGAAGATTTCTCTCAAACTCTAAACTAGGAGCATCTTTGATTAATGGCTCAAAATATGAGCATGCTTCAGGTGTTACAAAATTACCTTCTTTATTAATCCATTCTATAGGGAAATACTTAACATTATTTGCTACATCTTCTGCCTTAACTAATGGATAATTAACTTCATAAGGCTCATTAGATAACCTGTTAATGCTAACCATTTTCCCTGATTCTCCTTGTGAAGCATATTGTAAAGCCATCTTTCCAGCATTATACGCTTCTGTCAAATCAGTGTCTGAAGCACAATGCATTGCACAACGTTGAAGAACCCCAAGTTGTAGTGCTTTTACCCTTGTTGTAAATCCAGCATCAAGAATTAGCCTTCTCAAGTATTCAGATACCCCTCCTAATTGAACGTGTCCAAATTTATCTTGAGAAACACAATCAAATTCAGAAATGAATCTTCCATCTTTATCTCTTATTCCTTCTGATACAATTATATACACTTTATTTTGTTCTTCAAATCTTTGCCTAACATCATTCAAAAATTTGATTTTATCAAACGCTGCTTCAGGAAGGTATATAAAATCTGCAATTGGTTTTCCATCAAGCTTTGCAATACATGCAGAAGCTGCAAGCCATCCTGTATCTCTTCCCATCGTTTCTAAAATAAATATACCGTTATTTATGTAAACTGATGCATCTAAATATGTTTCAAGCGCTGTTGTTCCAATGAATTTTGCTGCACTGCCAAAGCCTGGAGTGTGATCAGTGAATTTTAAATCATTATCAATAGTTTTAGGTATACCTATAAAACTTATTCCAATATCATTTTGTTTTGCATATCGTGAAAGCTTTGCTATGGTATCCATAGAATCATTTCCACCAACATAAAAGAATGATGTTATATCATATTCTCTAAGTATTTCTATTAAACTTTCATATTCTTCACTACAAGAATCTAAATCTTTTAATTTATACCTACAAGATCCAAGCCCTGAAGATGGAGTAAATCTAAAATTATCTATTTCATTTTCTGAAACTGATGACAAATCAATTATATTTCTATTTAATATACCCTCAATACCATTTAGGCCTCCATAAACTTTTTCAAAAGTTTTTAGTTCTTTATTAGCATTTAAAAGTCCTACTACACTTGAATTAATTACTGCCGTTGGCCCCCCAGATTGAGCTATTATACAATTTGACATGAAATTTCCTCCTTGTTTGCTATACTAATTTGGTTAAATATGCTATACTATTTAGCCAATAGTAATACACTATTTATTAATATACAACAAAAAAAAGATTTAATAAAGACTTTTTTTTAATTTTTTGCATATATTAAAAAAACTTTAATTATTATAGAGTAAGTCTAATTTTAAAGGAGGAAGAGAAAATGAATTTGTACGACATTATAATAATAGGAATTGCACTGGCCATGGATGCTTTTGGCGTAACATTAGGAATCGGTCTAAATCCTAGAATTAATAGAATCCATAAAATAAAGTTTTTATTATCATTTGCATTCTTTCAGTTTTTATTTACATACGTAGGTGGAAGTTTAGGATATTTATTTGATACTTATATTACAAGCATCCCTTCCATTGCTGGTGGAATAATTATGGCAGTCGTAGGAACTCTTATAATAATAGATGGCTTTAAGGAAAAAGAAACTGAAATTTTAATAAAAAATAGTACTTGTTTAATACTTGGAATATCCGTTAGTATAGATGCACTAGTTATAGGATTCACTGCATTTCATGAAATTTCATACAATCTTCTACTTTGTGTTGATTCAATTTTAATTGGATTAATCACTTTATTTACATGTACAGTAGGATTTTTTATGTGCAGATATATTAAAAAAATAAAATTTGTTACAACGTATGCTAACTTTTTTGGCGGGATAGCTCTTATATTTTTTGGTTTTAAGATGATATTTTTTTAAGATATTAAATATATGTGATATAATATATTTAATATTTAGCTGTTAGGGGATATGAAAATGGAACCAAAGGAAATTCTTAAAAATAAAGGAATTAAAATAACTAAAGGAAGAACAGAAATCCTAAGTATATTAAAAAATTCTGAAAACAGTTTGTCAGCTGAAAAAATATATCAGATTTATAAAAGCAACAATATAAATATAAATTTGAGCACGGTTTATAGAACTTTAGAATTATTTGAAGAAAAAGAAATTATTGAAAAAATAACTCTAAATGATGGAGTCTTTTCATATAAGCTAAAAGGAAAAACTCATAGGCATCATTTGGAATGTGATATATGTCACAAAGAAGTTGAAATCCCTTGTCCTATGCTTCAGATTCAAGAATTAGTTCAAAATGCGACTGGCTTCACTTTAACAGATCATGACTTGGTTATGAAGGGCGTTTGTAAAGATTGCAAAAAGAAACAATAACTAAGTTGTCTTAATATAAGTTATATTTTCTAAAAGGTTTTACTGGAAGATTTGCAGATTGTTTTCAATAGAAATTATGATAAAAACTACTTGTCTAAGGTATTCTTAAACAAGTAGTTTTTCAATTTTAATGTTATAAATATTTAAAAAGTTTTATAATTCATATACTATCTGCTTATTTTCAACGAATCCTGTATGATCATATCTATCAGTTCTGAAAATCCTATATTCAAAGCTGCTGCACTTTTAGGAATTAGGCTATTTTTAGTCATTCCTGGAAGAGTATTTATTTCTAAAATGTATGGTACGCCTTCCTCTGTAACTATCATATCAACTCTAGAATACACTTCGCATTTAAGTGCTTTATAAGTTTCTAACGCCATCTTTTCTACTTCCTTGTGTAACTCTGCTTCTAGCTCAACTACTATTTCTTCTGCCCCTCCATCTTGATATTTAGATGTAAAGTCAAAGAATTCAGCCTTAGGCTTAATTGCAATTACTGGAAACATTTTATTATTATATACAGGGCAAGTTATTTCATCACCTTTTATAAATTTTTCTATCATAACTTCGCTATCCCATTTAAAAGCTTCTGAAACACAGTTTTCAATTTCCTTCTCTTCTTTAACTATGAATGTTGCAACACTTGATCCACCATGAGTAGGCTTTACTACAACTGGATATCCTAATTCATTTATTTTATTGAAATCTATATTATCGCCTTTTCTTAGGTTAATCCAAGGAGCAGTCCTAATCCCATTTGCCTCTAAAACGGATTTTGATACGTCTTTATCCATGCACATAGCACTACTTAAAGGCCCACACCCTGAATATGGTATACCTAGTGTTTGAAGCACTGATTGAACTGTTCCATCCTCTCCAAATTGACCATGTAAAGCTAAAAGTGCGAAATCTATCCCTTTAGATTTATTTATTATATCTTCTTTTTTATCTATTACAATTGGTAGCACTTCATACTTTTCCTTGTTTATATTTTCAATTATAGATTTTCCACTTTGCAATGATATCTCTCTTTCTGATGATATACCACCCATTATAACTCCAATTTTCATAGATTACCTCCAAAATACTTATTAATATTTCCTGTTAATTAAATTTATTCATTCTAACTTATCTTTATTTTATTAAATTAACGGCACAATTAAAAGAACCACTTTGACTATAAATTGTCTTAATTGTGGTTCATGAAAATTTTATAAATATTCTTTTATTTGTTAGTTTTATTATCATAACTACATAAATCCTTTATTGGACATTCCCCACACTTAGGATTTCTAGCACTACAACATCTTCTTCCATGAAATATAAGTAGATGATGCATAAGAGTCCACTCTTTCTTTGGTAGTTCTTTTTGTAATTGTTTTTCAACTTCTAAAACATTTTCTGAATCTGCAAGTTTTAATCTATTTGATACTCTAAAAACATGTGTATCTACAGCAATAGATGGCACATTAAAGGCATTTGATAAAACTACATTAGCTGTTTTTCTTCCCGCTCCAGCAAGTGAAGTTATTTCCTCCATTGTCTTTGGGACTTCTCCATTAAATTTTTCCTTAAGTTGATTGAACATAAGTATTAAATTCTTGGATTTATTTCTATATAAACCTATCTGCTTTATCCGTTCTTCAAGTTCCTCGTTTGTTAATGTTAAAAGAGAGTCTAGATCTGGATAATCTCTAAATAGATCTTTTGTTACCTCGTTCACTTTTTTATCTGTTGTTTGAGCAGACAATATTGTAGCTATAAGTAATTGGAGTGGTGTTTCATAATTCAATTCACACTTTGCATCTGGATATGTCTCTTTCAATATATCTACAATTTTTTTTGTCCTTGCTTTCATATCTTTTGTAATCTCCTTACTTATAAATTCCTCTATACCTTTCGGGTAAGAGACTCGCTATGCTCCTCATTAGGATATCCATACATTTATTATCATATTCATGTTTGTCTTCATCCTTCTCTTTAGCAGGAAATACAATTTTTTCACCTATATTTATAGTAACGTCAGCATGCTGCCATTTCTCTGCTCCCATATCTCCACTTTTACTTATAGGTAATAACTTATCTGTTCCAGACATACCAATTGGAATTATTTCCGCTTTTGCCATTCTTGCAAATAACAGAATTCCCTTTTTACCTTCTATCATAGCACCTGTCCTACTCCTAGTGCCTTCAGGAAATATTAAAATATCATTTCCTTCTTTAAGAGTTTTAACAACTCTTGTAATAGCTTCTTTATCAGCAGAATTAGGTTTAATTGGTATGTTTTTCACTATCTGAGTTCCTAATTTTGTTATTGGATCTTCTGACAATTTTATTCCCATTACAAAATGTGGATCACTTTTCTCTTTTAGCATTTTTGATAAAACTAATCCGTCCGAATTACTCAAGTGATTGCATACAAATATTCTTGGTTTTTTTACTTTATCTATATTATCTGCTCCATTAACAGTTATGTTAGCATATTTTCTTATATAATTATCTACTATTTTTTTTGCTATTTTTATAATTATCCCTTCTGGCATCATTCTTATTAATTTTATTGCAACTGGTGATAACATTTTTCTCCAACCTTTCTTAATAATCACATTTTATATTATACTACTAATTACATTTTATTACAATTATTCAATTCTATACAAGTATTACATGCATAATATATTATTGATCATTATTTATATACATTATATATGCTTTCATATGTCTATGCAATTACCAAAAATATTAAGGTTATTGTAAGATTTCATACCAAATATACTAATATCTTCTTTTACTATTCTAACTTATTTGCAAAAAGCATTTTAATTATAACCAAGATAAATTAATATAACTTATTTAACTTTAGCAGAATCTCCATATAAAAAAATACATTAACTAAACTTTCTTGCTCTAAAGTTTAATTAATGCATCTCTTAATTTTTAAATTATAATCCATTTCTTAATAAAATAATTAATAAAAAAATTCTCTGTTTTAATATTTAGTAAAACCTCTTAACTTAGTAAAATTCCTATAAATAAATGCTACTGAACTATACAAGATACGAGTTTATATTAATTGCGCTTCATATATTCCCATACTATAAAGCATTAAATAACCATATCGTTAAATATTTTCTTTTTGCGTCCTTTTAAATCACTAATTTCAATTATTGCTGCACTTGCACTATTTCTAACAATATTTTTAGCCTGAACTCCTATTGCTGTTGCACTTGCTGGTACATTCTTTACAACTACAGCATTAGCTCCTATCTTAGCACCCTTTCCTACAGTTATAGGTCCAAGCACCTTTGCACCTGTACCTATTAAAACATTATCCTCAATAGTTGGATGCCTTTTCCCTACATCCTTACCTGTACCGCCTAGAGTTACACCATGATAAAGCGTAACATTATCGCCAACTTCTGCAGTCTCACCAATAACTACTCCCATTCCATGATCTATAAACAACCCTTTTCCTATCTTAGCTCCTGGATGAATTTCTATACCTGTAAGAAACCTAGATAATTGGGAAATTAATCTCGCTAAGAAAAACCATTTCTTTAAATATAGGGCATGTGCAATTCTATATGATATTAATGCATGAATACATGGGTACAATAATAATACTTCTAGTTTACTTTTAGCTGCTGGATCTTCATTTAAAACTCTTTCTAGATCGTAATTCAATTTTTTAAACACAGCCTATTCTCCTTTCTATAGTTTTCAGTAGAGCTTTTCACATATACAATTATTAATAGAACTTCATTAGTATCTTAAGTTAAATCAATTGTTTCACTGTTAATTGCTGATGATTAATAAAACTTTTATAGTTAAATTAATTAATCATATAATCCCATAGATATATACTTTTCTCCCCCATCTGGAGCAATAGCCAATACCTTTTTACCTTTTCCAAGCCTTTTTGCAACCTGTATTGCTGCATATACAGCTGCACCTGAAGATATTCCAATCAATACACCTTCATTTTCAGCAAATGCTTTTGCTGTTTTAAATGCATCTTCATCTCTTACCTGTAGTATTTCATCTACATATTCTTTATCATAAACTCCTGGAACAAATCCTGCTCCTATGCCTTGAATTTTATGACCACCTGGATTTCCACCGCTTAAAACTGGTGAATTTGCTGGTTCAACTGCAAATGCTTTAATATCCGAATTTTTCTTTTTTAAATTTTTAGATACTCCTATTACAGTTCCACCACTTCCAACGCCTGCAACAAAGGCATCTAAATCTGGAATGTCTTTATATATTTCTTCCGCTGTTGTTTCATAGTGCTTTTCTGGATTAGCTATATTCTCAAATTGTTGAGGGATAAAAAATCCTTCTCCGCTTCCTATTTCCAGAGCCTTTTCTATAGCTCCTTTCATCCCCTTAGATCCTTCAGTCAATACAAGATTTGCACCGTATGCTTTTATAAGATCTCTTCTTTCCTTACTCATTGTTTCTGGCATTACTATTGTTACATTATAACCTTTCAATTTCCCTATAAGTGCGAGTGCTATTCCTGTATTTCCGCTTGTAGGCTCTACTATTGTTGCTCCTGGCTTTAATACGCCTTCCCTTTCAGCTCTCTCAATCATTCCTAATGCTGCTCTGTCTTTAACGCTTCCACCCGGATTAAATTTTTCAAGTTTTACGTATATATCTGCACTATTTTCGTCCTTAATTAAATTATTAATTTTTAAAATAGGTGTATTTCCTATTAACTCTAATCCTCCATTATAAACCATATTATTATTCTCCTCCTCAAATTTCTACTAATTTTAGTATATCTTTTTACATTGATTTTATATTAAATATAATAAAAAAACTTCATCCTCCATAAAAAATTATAGAGACGAAGTAAAATTCGCGGTTCCACTCTAATTGGATTAAATAACTAATCCCTCTCAATTTTGATACTTAAGATATCATATCACTATAACGGGTGATCCCGGAAAATCATACTAAAAAATATATCAAAAAAATCAATGGATATGCTCTCACTCCATTTCTTTAATATATTTGATTTCAAATTTCAACTCCAAAGAGCACTTCACATAAATTCTAGATAAAAAGTTCTCAGCATCCTTTTCTCTCTGTAAACTTCCTTTATGCTACTTTTCTTTTTCATAGTTTTTAATTCTTAGTGTTTTGATAGGTTTTATATTATAATTATATTCTTTCTAAAAAAAAAGTCAATACTTTTTAAAATTTTAATCAAAAAGTATTGACTTTCTTAAATATATAAAAATAAGTAATCCTTACAGGTAAATAATACAAATAAAACATTATTCTTATTAAAAATCTAAATATTTTATGTTCTAATTTTTCTTCTTCCAAAGAGGATACAAAAATTCATCTATCAAATCATGAATAATTACTATTCCAATTAATTTTTCATATTCATCTACTACTGGCACTGAATTCAAATCATATTTTGAGGCAACTTCTATAGCTTCGCTAATTTCATCATCATGCCTTACACGTGATACAGAATAATCCATTATTTCTCTTATCTTTAAATCATTATCATTAACTATTAAGTCTCTTAAAGATACTACCCCTTGAACACGTTCTTCTTCATCCGTTATATAAATATAATAAATAACTTCCTCATCTGGTTTTGTTTCTTTTAATATCTCAATAGTATCTCCAACTGTAATATCTAGATTAACAGATATAAATTCTTTACTCATTATACTACCAACAGTTTCATCCTCATATTGCAACAATTCCTTAACTTCATCTGCATCTTCTTTTTCTAAATTTACTAATATTTTTTCTCTTTCTTCTTCATCTAAATCATCTAACAAATCAGCTATCTCATCGTTAGGCATATTTTCTAGCACTTCTACAGTTTTGCTGTCAGATAATTCCTTAATTATTGTTCCCTTATATTCTGAATCTATTTCCTCTAATGTATCGGCTGCTAAATCCTCATCCAGTGATTCCAATACTTGTTTTCTTGAGTTTGTATCTAGATTTTCTAATATATCTGCAAGGTCCGCTGGATGTAGAGTTGATAATTTTTTATATGGTATGGATAATTTCAAATTATTTTCAATCATTTCCAAGGACTCAACATCATCCCATCTTAAGACTTTATCTTCTAACTTCTTTCCTATGATTCCGTATATGAATTTCATAATACCAGCTATTTTTAGTCTTCTATATCTCGCTAATTGCCCTGTTTCAACTCCAATAACTCTGTATTCTCCTGCAATTCTTGCAATTCTCAAATCATTAACTCTTACAACTTGTTTTCCATTTATATCAACTATCTTTTTATCTAATAGATTTTCTGAAAGAAGATAACTATACCTCATCGGTAATATTTCTTTACTTCCTCTTGTTGTGATCTTAATTTTACCATCCCTATTTAAAAATTCTATATATCTAAACTCATAATGAAAGGCTACTCCGTCCTTTTTAAGCTTATACCCAATTATTCTAGGATATCCATCCTCTGTAGTCACATAAATATCTCTTAGAGTTCCTAAAACATCACCAAACTCGTCATAAACTTTTTTATCTAAAATGTTAGTATATAGAAATATAGATAATTCCATCTTAATTATTCCCCCTACTTCTGCAGAAAGAAAATCCTTAAGTGAAATTAGTATTGTAACTAAATTACATCTACTTATATCTTTTAAGGCAAGATAAAAGATTTTCCTTCTGAATATATTTAGTTTTTGCTATATTATAGTTTATATTCTGAGGTCCTTCCTCCATCTTTTACACCGCCCTGTATATCTTCACTTAGTTATAATTTACTACTATCTCTAATTATTATATTACATAGAAGTAAAAAGGCAATAAATTTTTATTTTTAATTTATCTTTTAATTCAAATACAAATTTCATTAATTACTCCTCAATCTGTAAATTATAAATATTTCTTTATAAGTTGCTTTGAATTTACACTACCCTTGACTATTGATATTGTTTGTAAACTAATTATTGTTATGTTAATATACTTTAAGAATAAGCTTTAAAAGCTTGTTCGTTTGATTTTTTAATTATTTATTACGTTAGTATAATATCTAAATATAATGATCTTTAATATACGTAATTTTAATATAAATGTGGTTTAAATAAAATAAATTAAGAATTGGAGTTAATATTATATGAAGCTTTGTAAAGAATTCTTACCTATTAGTAAAGAAGACTTAAAAAAAAGAAAAATTGACCAATTGGATTTTATTATTGTTTCTGGCGATGCTTATGTAGATCACCCTTCTTTTGGTACTGCTATTATAGGCAGAACTCTTGAAGCACAAGGTTTTAATGTTGGTATTATAGCTCAACCTAATTGGCATAGTTCTGAGGATTTCAAAAAATTAGGTAAGCCTAAATACGGTTTCCTAGTTAATTCAGGGAATATAGATTCCATGGTTAATCACTATACAGCCGCAAAGAAAACAAGACGTGAAGACTTATATTCTCCTGGAGGAGAGGCTGGCCACAGACCTGATAGATCAATAATTGTTTACTGTAACAGAATACGTGAAGCTTATAAAGATGCAGCTATTGCAATTGGAGGAATAGAAGCAAGTCTTAGACGTTTTGCACACTATGATTACTGGGATAACAAAGTTAGAAGAAGTATCCTTGTAGATTCTAAAGCCGATTTATTGATGTACGGTATGGGCGAAAAAACCGTTGTTCAAATTGCAGAGTTATTAAGATATGGAGCAAATATTAAAAATATAACAAGTGTTCGTGGGACTTGTTATTTGACTAAAGATATATCGAATATTAAAAATGCAGTTATAGTACCTTCATTTGAAGAAGTATCTACGGATAAGGAAGCTTATGGTGAAGCCTATAAATTGGAATATTACGAACAAGATTCTATAAACGGCAGAACCATAATTCAACAATACGGTGATAGATATTTAGTTCAGAATCCACCTCAAGAAAACTTAACTCAAGAAGAAATGGATATGACATATGATTTACCTTACACAAGAACCTATCACCCTATATATGAAGAAAAAGGCGGCATACCTGCAATACAAGAAGTTAAATTTTCTATAACAAGTCATAGAGGCTGTTTTGGTTCATGCTCATTTTGTGCTCTAACATTTCATCAAGGAAGAGTGATTCAAAATAGAGGGCAAGAATCAATAATTGATGAAGCAAAGCTTTTAACGACTTTACCTGATTTCAAAGGATATATTCATGATATTGGAGGCCCTACTGCAAATTTTAGACATAGAGCTTGCAAGAAACAAATAGAACATGGTACTTGTAAAAATAAACAATGTATGTTCCCTAGTCCATGTAAAAACTTGATAATAGATCATACTGAATATCTTTCTCTATTAAAGAAAGTCAGAAAACTTCCTGGAATAAAAAAGGTATTTATACGTTCTGGTCTAAGATATGATTATTTAATACATGATAAAAATGATGCATTTTTTAAAGAATTATGCGAGCATCATATTAGTGGGCAATTAAAGGTTGCTCCAGAACATGTAGTTCCAAAAGTATTGAATCAGATGGGTAAGCCAACAAGAGAAGTCTATGATAAATTTGTTAATAAATATTTTCAAATTAATAAACAAATAGATAAAAAACAATTTCTAGTGCCTTATTTAATGTCATCTCATCCAGGTTCTGACCTAAATGCAGCAATAGATTTAGCATTATACATTAAAGAGATGGGATATACACCTGAACAAGTGCAAGATTTTTCTCCAACACCAGGAAGCTTATCAACAACAATGTATTATACTGGATTTAACCCAATTACAGGAGAAAAAGTTTATATTCCAAAAACACCTGAAGAGAAAGAAATGCAAAGGGCTTTAATACAGTTTGCTGTTCCTAAAAATTATCAAAAAGTAAAGAAAGCTCTACTTAAAGCTCATAGAGAAGATCTAATTGGCAATGGTAAAAACTGTTTAATAGGTTTTACTCCTGGAAAACTAGGCTATCAAGGTAAGCATAAATCAAATGATGGTCCTAGGAATAACTCAAGTAAAAATTCAAGTGCTAGTAAAATGTCTAATGAAAAAAATTCTATAAGTAATACTAAGAAGAATTCAACTAATGGCAATAAAAAGCACTCAAATAAACATTCATCTGATAATTATTCAAATAGAAGAAAAAGAACCATATAAAAAGAAAGGATACTTAGTTGCTTGATATTGCAACTAAGTATCCTTTCTGTCTATTAACCGCTAGCACATATTACTCTTATTCAAAAAAATCCTCTACACACTTATAGCAACTTACCTTAGTATTACCTACTGTTTACATATTCTAAAGCGCGAATTAGTACTTAATACATTTTCCTAGGAACGATAATTGTTCTTTGGCAATATTTTAAAGCCATTTAATACTAAATTTATGATTATAAGAAATAGCATATCTCCAATTACTGAGTAAGGGAAGAGTTTAATTCCACCTAGAATAATAATATCCTCTATCATTACTATTAATATTGCTATAATTATAAACCATATTCCTTTTTTATTTGCGTATGGCCTATCTAATAAAATTACATTTAGTATCAGTAATGCACCAAGTAGTATTAGTGAAAACAAAAATAAAATAGTTTCCTTATCTATCTGTAAGATAAATCCATATAAATAATTTACCTGAACTGTCAACTTTGAAGTATGCATTATTACAGCATAAATAATACATACTGTTGCTGCAATAACATATGTTCCACCAAAGTTTAATTTTTCAGACCTTAAATAAACATAGCTTACAGCTAGCACTATAAGAGGCACTGATAGATGATTCAAAAATATTACTGGTTTTAAATAATATATTATTGTACTATTCTTGAGTATACACAATAAAAATAATGCTACATGCCTTAATAAAAATAATGTAATTACTAATGCCAAATATATTTTTATTTTCTTTGGTGAAACCTCGAGATTCTTTCTTATAAGTGAAATTGACAAAAAAATTATAAGTAACAAAAATAAATAATATGCAAAGTTCACAAATTACGCTCCATTCCATATTCCTGTTACTTATATTTATTACTGTCTAGCTTATTTTATACCTAAAAGTTTAATTCCACCCTTAATACATTGAACCCTCAATGGAAAATCAGGCCCTCTTTCTCCATCGATATCTGTAACAATATCTTCTGGAGATTCTATATACAAATCATCTGTTTTAAAATAAACCACTTTATCTGAATCTAAATGCTCGCCCTTTAAAAGCTTTATAAAAAGTGGTATTAGCTCTATTATTTGTATAGCCTTAAATATTATCACGTCGAGTTTTCCGTCTGTAACTTCTGCTTCTGTAGCTAAGTTAAAGTTTCCAGCAGTTTTACCATTAAACACCAAGAGCAAATACATCTCTCCGTCATAATCACATTCTTTAGACGATAACTTTATCTTTAACTTTCTAAAGTTAGGTAATTCTTCAAGACCTTTTAGATAATATGCTAATTTTCCTATTGTATTTTTTAAGTTCACATCAGTTTTTTGAGATACATCCGTGAAAAGTCCTGAGCTTGCTACATTTATAAAATACTTCTCATTTATCTTTCCAACATCAACAGCCACTGGCTTTGAGCTTAATATTTGCTTACATGCTTCTTCTATATCATTTGGCATATTAATAAACTTTCCAAAGTCATTTGCAGTTCCAACTGGTAATATACCTATAGGTATATTTATGTTTTTATTTTTCATAGCATTTACTAAAGAATCCACTGTTCCATCCCCACCAGCTATTAAAATATAGCTATAGGTTTCATCTATTATATCTAATGCTTCTGCTAAATCTTTACCCTTTTGAATTCTATATGGCACTACTATTAATCCTACTTCTTGGTGTAGTTTTATAATATTGTCTAATTCGCTTATTATACTATTTTCTCCTGAGTATGGGTTGTATATGAATCTAACCTTTTTCATAAATTAACCTACCTCCAATAAATTTTCTTAAATTATTATTTATATACATAAAAAATAGCCTTAAAATAATTCTTAATACAAGATTATAATTAGCTCTAAATACATATATTAAATTCCTATAAATATTTACATATAATACCTATAATACCTTTGTCATAGAGTTTATTATATCATTTTACTTACTTAATGTCGATACTAGATAATCTTAATAAAAACTTAAAGTTAATTTTACACCTTATATTATTTTCATTTATGTGCTATAATAACTCTTTGTAAGTATTTTTTATAATTTTAGGAGTGATTTTATGAGGAAAAGTTGTATTCCTAATGTATTTACCTTTATTAATTTATCTTGTGGAATTATATCTATATTATCAGTAATGAATGAAAAGTATGCAATATCAGGTGCATTTATTTTATTAGCAGGATTGGTAGATAGGTATGATGGAAGAATAGCTCGTTTTTTAAACGTTTCTAGTGAATTAGGTAAAGAATTGGATTCTTTAGCTGACTTAGTTTCATTTGGAGTAGCACCATCTATATTAGTATATATATTATTCAATCTTGAATCTTTTGGACCTAAAGGATTATTTGGATTTATAGTTTTATTGCTATTTCCAATTTGTGGTGCCTATAGATTAGCCAGATTTAATACTACTGATTTTGACGGCGCTTTTACTGGTGTGCCAATAACAATAGCAGGTTGCTTTATGGCATTCTTTTCATTGATTATATTTAATTTTAATATTACACCATCGATTTATCTTGTTGTTCTTTTGATGATCCTTGGTTCATACTTAATGGTAAGTAAAATTAAGTTAAAGAAATTTTAATTATAGTCCATAATAAAAAACTCTATCCTAAAGTTTCAAGATAGAGTTTTTTTGTTTAGTTTTCATCATTATTCTTCTCTTTCTGAGTTTTGAAAATTCAATTCATTATCTATTTCAGTAAATATCTTATCTTTCTCTGTACTTACTGTAATATATTCATTTTTAATCTTGCAATACTTTAGATAAGAGCCTTCACATCGTTCTAAAGTGCTTATCAACTTATCTATTAATTCACCTACATTTTCAACTCTATCTAGTGCTTTCTTAACTTCACTTTTCTCTGCTAAATTTACACCATATAGTTCTGATGCTCCAGCAATTAATAGTCTATAAACATCCACATAATTCTTTAATAATACACTTAAATTATCGATATCTTCATATTGTTTTTTAGCTAAATCATTAAATCTCATAATTAATCCTTTATAAAAAATTAATACTATCTAATAAAATATTTGTAGTTAATCCCTAATAAGTGACTAACTACAAATAATACATTACATTCTTAATGTTTCACCATCAGCATATTCATTATCTATATCATTAAATATATCGTTAGAGCTATAATGTTCTTCTTCACTTTCAACTATATCATCAAACTTATATTTTTCATGGCAAGGTTTTTGAAGCAAATCTTCATCTAAATCTAAAAACATTATTCCTTTGTTTGAAATATCTTCATCGTGGTACGTGCTCATCTGAAACATTTTATTTTCTTGCGGCTTTTCACTGAGAGTCATACTTTCATCAATCTGAAAATACTTAAACTCCAAACTTCTGTTCATAGGCTTCTCTTTCAAACCCTCTACATAAACCACAGGAACCACAAATTCTTCAGGATATTCATAAATCATATGTTTTCCCCCTACTTACAATCCTCATTACATAATCTTCTAAAATATGCTCTTGGATATCTACATAATGGGCATTTCATAGGTGCTTCCTTACCTTCGTATATATAACCACAATTTAGACATATCCATTCTTCTTCTCTATCTGATTTAAATATCTTACCTTCTTTGAGTTTTTTAGCTAAATCTAAAAATCTCTCCTTATGATGTTCTTCAACTTCCTGAAGTTCTTTATAAAAGTCTGCAATATCGTCAAAACCTTCTTCTCTAGCAATTTCCTCAAATTCTTTATAAATTACTTTACTTTCTTCAGATTCACTAAGTGCAGATTCTATCAAATTATTTTTTGTATTATTAATCCTATCTAAATATCTTCTAAACACTTCTCTTGCATGAGCTTTTTCATTACCTGCAGTTGCTTCAAATACCTCTGCAACATAGAGGAAACCATCATCCCTAGCTTTCTCAGCATAAAAAGTATACTTATTTCTAGCTCTAGACTCTCCTGCAAATGTTTTAAATAAATTTCTTTCAGTTTGACTACCTTTTAAGTTCATCTTTGTCTCCCAAAATATTACTTTCTCTCATATATAAACTATTCATTTTTATACTTTTGGTTACCTCATAAGTTAACTCATAATGATGAAACATGCTTATTGACTCAAATCATAAAGTATTGTTTATTATTTTTCATAATCCCGACCTTTTAGGATACAATTATCTTCTTTTCCTGATTACAAGTTAAGATTACTTCTTGCTTATCGCTTGATTTAGTAATTAGCCTAACATCATGTCCCCATAATTCTTGAACGTACTTCAACGTTTCTTTTGCATAAGAAAGCTCAAGTGGTCTTCCGTCAAAAACATTTTCTAAAGTCAATGTATAGTTTTTCTTATTCAAATCAATAACTCTAATATATGGTATATTCCCCATACCTGCAGTATAACTCAAAGTATCTCTAATAGTTTTCCAGCCAGTATCATCTGAAATTTCTTCAATGACAACATCAAAAGTTCTTTGATTATATTGAAATAAATTTAATTCTTCGCACAATTCTTTAGTTAAATAACGCCGTAAGAATGAAGAATCTCTTTCAATTTCTCTTACTTCAAATATTTTTTCCTTTCCATATCTTTTTTCAATATCTTCGAATAGTTTGAATCCAACATAATAAGGATTTAAACCGCCTATAGCAGGAGCTATTACATCATTATGCCTTTTCAAAAACTCTAGATGGAGTTCTTGTGGTAATTCTAATTGTTTTAAAATATTATAATGTGTATAGCTTGCCCATCCTTCATTCATAATTTTAGTTTCAATTTGAGGAATAAAATATTCTGTTTCTCTCTTAACAATTCTTAATATTGTTTTCTGCCATTCTTGTAACTGACCATAATTTATTATAAATCCCATGAGATCATCAACAGGCTCCAATGGAATCTTATCTAAATCTGGTAAAGTAATTTCTTCATAAGGATCTAAAATATCTCTATTTTCTTTTTTACTTTCATAATCTTTTAAAATATTTTCTTTAATCTCATTGTTAGTTAGTTCTTTAACTCCAACATTTCTTTTAGATTGATACCTTATCGCATGGCCTGCATCTAGTATTCTTTCGACTTCAGAGTATCCAATACTTGGATCATCAATATAATCTCTTATTATTTTAGTATCTAAATTAAACATTTCTAAAGTATATTTAGCATTAGTACCCTCTTTAAATAATCTGTTATTTCTGAAGAAATCATTATGCCCATATACATGGGCCATTGTTAATATCTGTAACAATAACGTATTATCCTTCATTAAATATGCTAAACAAGGATCTGAATTAATAACCATTTCATAAGGAAGGCCAGTAAGATTTAAAGAATAAAGTGTTTTACTTTTCTCATAAGATTTACCAAAACTCCAATGTGGATATCTTGAAGGCATTCCAACATAAGCTTCATATCCAATCATCTCATTAAAGCCTATAATTTCAAATTCTTGAGGATAACATTCTAGCCCATATTCCTTAACCTTTTTCTCTATTTTCTCATTCCACTTTTCAATATCACTAAAGCTATATTCCAATTTCTTATTCCTCCTTTAACTCCTTCCTAAGCATAATCTTAAGTGCATCCCATAAGTCCTTCTTCTCTTTTATAATTACAGGAACAAATTTTTCATTAGTTATCTCTTTTTTAAATTTATGATACATTGTAGTTGTATATGTTGATGGTAAAAGTTCAGCATAACCAAACATATTACTAACCTCACATATATTTTTTACCGCTGCAACTGCTTTTTCATTATCTTCAGACCAGTTATCTCCATCACTTGCGTATATGCTATATATATTCCATGCTGCCGGAGGATACTTCTCTTCAATCACCTTTAATGCCTCATTAATGCCACTAGATATATAAGTACCACCAGATTCAGACTTATGGAAAAATTCGAATTCATCTACTCTCTTTGCAACTGTAGTATGATATATAAATTCAAATGCTATATTGTTGTATTTTCTTTTTAGAAAAGTTGCCAACACAAAAAAGTAAGATCTTGCTAAATATTTCTTAGTCACATCCATAGAACCAGAGGCATCCATAATAAATAGCATTACTGCATTGCTATCTTTTTTAGGTTTTAATTTAACTCTATAGTACCTAAGATCCTCCTCTCTAAAAGGAAACCTATCTAACTCTTCATCACTTTCTAATTCCCTTAATGCTCTCTTCTTTCCTTGCTTTCTTGCTATCTTTGACATAACTGTTTTCTTTTTTGCAAGTCTTGGTCTTATTCCATGAGTTTGATATCCTCTCTTCTTACCACTAGTTTCAGTAACTATTTCTGAATATTTTTTTTGATCCAAATTAGGTAGGTTGAGATCTTCAGATATATAGTCCATTAGCTCCTCGAGAGTGATTTCTGTTTCATATATATCATCACCCTCTTCATTTCCAGCTCCCTGGTTTCCTTTGGCTAATTTCTTATTTCCATTCCCTAATTTTTCTCCTCTTTTTTCGTTACCTACTCCACTAGCTACTCCCTTAGAGTTCTTTCCATAAACGAATTGATATTCCTTAATACCTTTAATTGGTATCTTAAATTTTTTGTTTTTGCTCTCTCCAACGATACTCTCTTCTGATAATATATCACCCAAATTTTCTTTTATTGATTTTTCTACAAGTTGCCTATGTCTTCTTCTATCTTCTATGGATCTGTCGTGATCAATTTGATTGTTAGTGTAATCTCTAAATATTGCCATAAGCTAATCTAGTCCCTCCATAAGTTATTAGCTGCATACTTTAAGATTACGTCACAACAATGAAGACAATATCCGTTTCTTTTCATTTCTTCAACCATAGAATCATATTTCTCTGCTTGTTCCTTATCTCTAACCTTTGATTTAGTTATGATTCTTGATAAATCTTTAACTGAAGCTGTTAATTTCTTTTCTATTGCTTCCTTCAAAGGTTCATAAGAAGTATAATCTAATTTTCCGCCTTTCCTAACTATATAGAACATATATGAAGTCACATCTGATCTAAAGCCTTTAGCTGATGCGGCATATACACCTATTTGCTCTTCTATGCTTCTCATAAATTCTTCATCTGGATTAAGTTCTTCACCAGTTGAAACATCTTTTATCTTAGTCTTATTTACATATGCCTCAGCATTATCTATATAATTGTTAAATAAACTCTCAGCTTGTTCTCTAAATGAATGAATAAATGCCTTTGTAATTTCTCTTTCAAGAATTTTATTATATTCTTTTCTTATATTATCTTGAATAAAGCCTAAATATTTCTTTTTATCGTCTGCCGCGATGTCTAGTTCTTTAACAGATTTTATTATGCTTTCCATTATGCTAAGTGGATTTATACAGTCATGTCCTGACTCAGCAAGTGCATTGTCTATTGCTTTTATTATAAATCTTGTACTTATTCCCTTCATGCCCTCATATTGGCCTGCTTCTTCTCTAAGCTCTCCAATATCGATCTTCTTCGTAGTCCCTTTTTCAACAATTTCTTCGCCATTGTAAATCTTAAGTTTTGTAACTGCATCTACTTTAGCTGAAGGTGTTAATCTTGAAAGTATTGCAAACATTGCTGCGATTTCAATAGTATGTGGTGCTATATGTGCTTTAAAATTGCTCTTCTTTAATATTTTTTCATATATCTTAACTTCTTCATCTAGTTCTAAGCAATATGGAACTTCAACTTTTACAATTCTATCTAAAATTGCTTCATTTGTATGATCTGATTTAAATTTATTCCATTCTGCCTCATTTGAGTGAGCAACTATAACTCCATCAAAGTAAATCATTGAGCCCTTACCTGGAGATGGTACTGATTTTTCTTGGGTTGCAGTAATTATTGTATGAAGATATTCAACATCATTCTTAAATACCTCTATAAATTCTACTAGTCCACGGTTACCGACATTAAATGCTCCATTTAGAGAAAAAATTCTTGGATCATCTTCAGAATACATATCCATCTTAGAAATATCAATTGATCCTGTTAGTATTGATGTATCCTGATTATTTGGATCAACAGGTGGAACTACTCCAATTCCCTTTCTTGATCTAATAGAAAATCCTGTTCTTTCAACCGGAAAATCTTCATAAACTCCTTTAAGTTCATTAACAAGTTTATACCTGCATACTGGGCATAAATCTCCTTCGATTTGTACTCCTAGCATTTCCTCAAATTTTGGTCTTAAATGTTTTGGAATTAAATGAAGAGGTTCTTCATGCATTGGGCATCCCTTTAATGAATAAACTGGTTCACAGCTTTCTAAAGCTGATTTTAAACTCTCAACTATTGAAGATTTACCTGCTCCTACTGGACCAACAAGGTATAATACCTGTCTTGATTCTTCACCTTTCATGGCTGCTGATTTAAAATAACTTGCAAGTTTCATTATAACTTTATCAATTCCATAAAAATCATTTTTAAAAAAACCATATTTTCTTATTACATCATTTCCATAGATTTTTCTTACTCGAGGGTTTTCTTCACCTTTTAACTCCTCTACGCCTTTGCTCATAATCATCTCATAGATTCTTTTATGAGCAAGATTGACAACTTCTGGATTCTCCTTAACAATATCTAAATATTCTAGAAAACTTCCTTCAAACTTTTGGGTGTTAGACTTTTCTCTATCTGTTTCTATAAATTCTTTAAAGTTCATACTCATAAACACTCCTCCTCCTTTATAACTAAAATATATTCAATTAAACAAAGACATTATGACTACTTTTTTCAAATACTTACTGTTTAATTCCTATTAAATAAAAACCTAAACAATAACCATACAAATTTATCACTTAGTGAGTGTTATTTCATAACTTTATTAAATAACATCCATATAATAATTTTGTTTTCCATTGTAGCCTGTCTAATATATAGATATTTTGATATTTCTAATTAATAACTATTTATTAAATAAATTAATAATATTTCAAATTTATACCTTAAAACATTAAATTCTTTTGCACTAAAAAAGGAATATTTTAAGTTCTTTATACTTAAAATATTCCTTCTTTAACTATTAAATTGTTTTGTCTATTACATAATTTATATTCCAAAAATCATTCTACAATACAATTATATAATATCTGCAATTGTGCCTATGTTTAATTTCTACCCTACTAGTCAAAAGTTCTTGGAGTAAATTCAGAATCTTTCGCTTTTGGCTCACCAAAAACTGATTTTACACTTTCTGCTTGTGGATTATGATTTAAAGTCTTATGTTTGCTTGTATGTTTCTTTTTCATACTGTTGTCCATTTATATCACTCTCCTCTTCCTATTGACTCTTTAATATTATGTGTATTTCGGACTGTTTTATGCTGGCTAATGTTGTATATATATTTAGTTTTCTATAAGTTCTTTTATATCATCAACTGACGCGCCTATTGTAAATATTATATTTTCATCAATTCTTAATTTACTTTCATTTTCGTTAATTTTTATTTTGTTAACAGTTAAGTTATTCGGACGCAATTCTTTGTATCTAGTACTTGATATATCTATATTAAACTTTTTATCTTTAGCACCTGTAATTTTTATTACAGTTCCATGCTCATCACCATCACTCTCTACTCTTATATCTATAATGTTGTCTTTCCCATTGCAGCCACAGTTCGAATCATTTGGATGCTTTAGAATATTAGCATTACCAGTTATTGTAGCCCATCCACCGCTCAAGGCTAATTTCACTAATATGTTCAAATTATATTTATCCTCTATTTTCTTTAAAAGTTTTCCTAATTCAAATATTGTTAAATCTAGTTTCATTTGCTATTCTCCTTTGCTTATGTAGTACACCATCTATTATAATTGCTTTTATAAAAAATTAATATTTTAATTTTCCTATATTTATATAAGTTTGTTAATATAAAATATAAAGGATATATCAAACAGATAAAAACATTTTGATATATCCTCTTTATATTATAGGTGATCCTTTTCTTTATGTGGAGGCGCACCTATCTTTTTTCCATCAATAATGCCTAAATCCGCATTATTTTTAGGATCTATTTTTCTACGTTCCGCATTAGATTTAGGTCTATCTTTTATTCTGTTTTTGTTATTATCCATATGTATCACCTCATTATTATGGTGTACATTTAAATTCATTTTATACTGCTGGCTCTAAAATTAAAATTTATTGAAATAATTATTAATAAAATTAATTATTGCCAATTAGTATGGTTATCTATTATTCCTAAACTTACCTCTTTCATATTGCTCAGGCCATTTTACCTCACCATCTAATTTTGAGTCAGCTTCAAGCGGCCAGTATGGTTTTCTTAAAAGAATTCTTCCTAAGAAAATCATATCTGCTCTATCATTTTGAATTATTTCCTCTGCCATATAAGGCGATATAATAAGTCCTCCAGCTATTACAGGAAGTCCTGTATTTTCTTTTATTATCTCTGCAAATTTTATCTGATATCCTTCATATACCTTAATTGGAACAGGAGTTGGTGCAACGCCACCTGAGCTTACATTAATTATATCAATTCCTTCTTCTTTAACCAAATTTATTATTTTAGCCAAATCCTCTGGATGATTTCCTTCATTTAAATAATCTTCAGCACTTATCCTAAGTATTATTGGTTTTTCATTTGTCCACACTTCTCTAACCGCTTTTACTACTTCTTTTAGAAATCGTGCTCTATTTTCTAAGTTTCCTCCATACTCATCAGTTCTTTTGTTGGTAAGAGGAGATAAAAATTGATTTATTAAGTATCCGTGAGCACCGTGGATTTCTATAATATCATATCCTATTTCAATACACCTTTTAGCAGCACTTTTAAAAGCATTTATTACCTCATTTATATCCTCTTTACTCATTTCCTTTGGGACTTTATATTCATTACTAAAAGCTTCAGCACTAGGCCCTATAATCTCAAGATTCTTTATTTCACACTTTCTACCTGCATGACCAAGTTGAATTCCCATAACCGCGCCTAAGCTTTTACATGTATCAACTATCTTCTTTAAGCCATCTATTTGTGAATCATTCCATATTCCTAAATCTTTATCGCTTATTCTTCCTCTACTTTCAACTCCAGTTGCTTCTTGGATTATAAGTCCTACTCCGCCTAAAGCTCTTGTAGCATAATGTATTTTATGCCACTCAGTGGCTATTCCATCTTCTTTAGCTGTATACATACACATGGGTGCCATAACAATTCTATTTTTAAATTCTAAATTTTTGAGTTTAAAATTCGAAAAAAGTTTTGACATATAATTCTCCTCCCTTTTGTTTTTATATTTATGATGTTAATTCTATTCTTTCCTAACTAAGCAATTAGATACTGAATTTTAAATATAAGTTAACCATATAAAATCATTGTAAAAAACTACAGCTTATTAATAATACTAGCATTATATGCGGCCCCGAAGCCGTTATCTATATTAACTACGCTAACACCGCTAGCACAACTATTCAGCATAGATAATAATGCTGCAATCCCTCCAAAATTAGCTCCATATCCAACACTTGTTGGTACTGCTATTACTGGTTTATCTACTAAACCTCCTATAACACTTGCTAAGGCACCTTCCATTCCTGCAATTACTATGACAACTTTTGCGCCCCTAATGACATCTAACTTTGAAAAAAGTCTGTGTATCCCTGCAACTCCAACATCAGTTATTTTTTCAACTCTATTGCCTAATATACTGGCCGTTTCAAATGCCTCTTCTACAACAGGTAAATCTGAAGTACCTGCTGCAACAATTGCTATATAATTCTCCGTAATAGGTTGTTCATTTTTCCTAATAGTTATTGTTCTACCAAGTTTATTATATTCTGCTTCTTTGCATATTTCCTTAACTGCATTATACATTTCCTCATTAGCTCTCGTTCCTAATATATTATTGTTTTTTGTAATCATAAATTTTACAATATCTCTAACCTGCTCTACAGTCTTACCTTCGCAGTATATTACTTCTGGATAGCCAACTCTAATTTCTCTATGATTATCTATCTTCGCGAAACCCAAATCTTTAAAAGGTAGATCTTCTAACTTTTCAAGTGCCTCATCTACATTTAACTTGTTATCTTTAACACTTTCTAACAATTCTTTAATTTCTTCTTTGTTCATTAGCTTTATCCTCCTAAGATTTTCTCTGCTAACTTCTTAAACCACTTTAATTCATCTTTAAAATATTATTATTTATTTTTGATTCTATTCTTTTTTCACTATAGTTTCATTAAAACTTCCTACTCTATAACCTTGTAAATCTAATGTCACATATTTAAATCCGCATTCTTTTATTTTTTCAGCAATAGTGTCTAAAAGTTCTTCATTAAATAATTTACTTCTATCATCCCTACTTACTTCAACTCTTGCTAAGTCACCGTGACATCTTACCCTAACAGCTCTAAAACCTATGCTCATCATATACTTTTCTGCATTTTCAATCTTTTCAAAATCTTCTACTTTTAGTTCATTTCCATAAGGTATCCTTGTCAAAAGGCAAGCATAAGGTGGCTTATCCCAGGTGTTAAGTCCCAATTCTTTAGAGAATGCTCTTATTTCTGCTTTAGTTAATTTACATTCTAATAGTGGACTTTTTACTTCTAATTCTTTTAATGCTTTAAGACCTGGTCTATAATCACTTATGTCATCAAAATTAGTCCCATCAATTACACAGTTATACCCTTGTTCTTTTGCTATATTTAATATCATAGTGAATACAGCTGTTTTACAAAGATAGCATCTATCCTCCGGATTGAATTTAATTGAGTCAATAATTGGAGCTTCAATAATTTCATGTTGAACTCCCAATTCCCTTACTAATTCTCTAGCCTCTGCTATTTCCCACTTAGGAATATATGGTGATAAAATCGTTACTGCCTTTACATTGTCCCCAAGAGCATCTTTGGCTACTCTAAGTAAGAATGTGCTATCTACTCCCCCCGAGAATGCTAAAACTACTTTTCCTAATCCTTTAAGGTATTTCACTAGTTCACTATATTTATCATTATTAATCATCTATCTCTTCCGCCTCTCACCTATACATTTTTATTTTCTTAATTTGATTGTAGAATTACTCATTATAGATATTCGAAGTTTGTTTATAAACTTCCCTATACACCTTTTCCATAGTTATGTTATTCTCTTTTGCAATCTTTTTACATTCCTCATATTCAGGCTTATATTTAACTAAGTTGCCTTTATAATATGATTTCTTGATTGTTACTTCTCCATACTGAGTTTCTACCTTTGAAAACTCTCTATTTAACATTATTTTTTCAACTTTATATTTTCTTACGCCTATAGAGGTAGTCTCTTCAAAAACTATGTCCAAAATATCTTTTTCTATTTTTTCACTGATTAATATACTTAACTTTATTCCTGGTCTTCCTTTTTTCATAAATATAGGAGTTTTAAAAACATCCAATGCTCCTGCATCAAAAAGCTTTTCTTCAATATATCCATAAAATTCAGGATTCATGTCATCTATATTAGTCTCCAATATATATTGTTCTTCTATCTTCTCTAATCTACTATCTTCCCCTAAATAAACCCTCAAAACATTAGGTATATCTAGATCTCTATGTCCAATTCCATATCCAATTTTCTTTATAGAGAAATCCATTTTTGAAGTAAACTCTTGAACATTTTCAGCTAGTATCGCAGCTCCTGTAGGCGTAGTTGTTTCAAATTGAACCACTCCAACATTTATTGGAATACCTTTTAATATTTCTACAGTCGCAGGTGCTGGAACTGGCATAAGTCCATGAGCACATTTTACGAATCCACCACCAACTTGAACATGAGACGCCATAATCTTATCCACTTTTAAATAATCTAAACAGATAGCAGCTCCTACTATATCAACAATTGAATCAATGGCACCTACTTCATGAAAGTGTACTTCATATAATGTTTTGCCATGTACCTTTGCTTCTGCTTCTGCTACTCTCATAAACATATTTAAACTTAAATTCTTAACTTTTTCACTTAAGTCACTAGAATTTATTATATTCTCTATATCTTTTAAATTTCTATGATGATGCTCGTGATTTCCTGAATGGTTATGAACATGAGCTGGTTCGTGATTATGTGAACAATCATGTTCATGGCTATGTGGATGATTGTGTTCATGATTATGTGAAGCATCTTCACCATGAGAATGATCGTGATGATTGTGCTCTTCATCATGTACGTGAGAGTGACTGTGATCTTTTATAATATCATTACTACAATGCTCAAAATCTTTATATCCTATGTTATCTGCATTATTTAGTTCATCTTTTAATATAACATCTACTCTTGTTCCTGTTATTCCAAGTTTCTCAGAACTGTTAATTTGTATATCATATTCAGAATTTAAATTAAGCTTTGAAATTTCTTTAAATAAATATTCTTTAGGAACTCCTAAGTTCAACATCGCTGCCAGATTCATATCTCCACTTATACCACAAAAACAATCGTAATATAATATTCTCATTTAGCTCACTCCTTAACTCATTTGTATTAATTTAATAAATCTATTTTTAATTTGCATTATTTTTGTCTATATAATGTTATATTTTCTTAATTATCGAAAAAATGCTCTTTTGAACATATAAATTTTTTTCTTTTTTGAGAATGTAATCCTCTTTTCTTAACTGTCTAGAAACTATTTTGCGAATTATAATATCTTATTTTAAGCAAATATTGTCTTAACATTTTTTAATTCTTGACGAATCTTGATTGCTTGAGGACAATGGCTTTCACACTTACCACATTCAACGCATTTATCTGCTCTTTCTGATGGTGCTACTCCATTATATCTTTCCTTAAGTTCTTTTTCTGTTGCTGGAGTAACGAATATATTATACTCATTATATAATGTAAAATTCTTAGGAATATTTACGCCCGCTGGACATGGCATGCAATACTCACAAGCTGTACAATTAACTTTTATTCTTTCTTTAAATGCTTTTTTAACATTATCCATTATTTCCAACTCTTTTTCTGTTAGTGAATTTGGTAAAGCTTCACCTGCCACTCTAATATTTTCAGTAACATTATCCATTACATTCATACCACTTAGTACTACAGATACCTCTGGATGATTCCATACCCATCTTAGTGCCCATTCGGCTGGAGATCTCTTAATTTCTGCTTTATCAAATGTATCAGTAACTACATCTGGAAGATTTCTAACTATTTTTCCACCTCTAAGCGGCTCCATGATAACAACTCCAAGACCTCTATCTGCTGCATATTTTAAGCCTTCAGTTCCGGCTTGGAAATCTTCATCTAAATAGTTATATTGAATTTGACAGAATGACCAATCATAATAATCCACTATTTCTTTAAAAACTTCTAACTTGTCATGAAATGAAAATCCTGCATATCTTATTCTTCCATCTTTAATTGCTGAGTTTAAAAATTCATCTATTCCTAACTTCTTTAAATTTTCCCAAGAACCTTTATTTAAAGCATGAACTAAATAGAAATCTATTCTATCTGTTTGTAATCGCTCTAATTGTTCATTTAAATATTTATCCATATCCTCTCTAGTCTTAATTGCCCAACTAGGAAGTTTTGTAGCTAAATTCACCTTTTCTCTATATCCATCTTTTAAAGCTCTACCTACAAATGGTTCACTTTCCCCTCCATTTCCCATTCCTGTTCCATGATAAGGGTATGCAGTATCAATATAATTAACTCCTTCATCAATTGCGTGGCGAATCATTTTTGTAGCTTTTTCTTCGTCAATTTTAGTAGTATCTCCATCAATAATAGGTAACCTCATACAACCAAACCCTAAAACTGAAACCTTTTCATTTGTCTTTCCAAAACCTCTATATAACAAAGTAATTCCTCCTTAAAATAGATAATTTACATTATAAATTGTTCTATATATATTTTACATCTTATAGTTAACTCTAAGTCAACATATTTGGGAAAAATAAACTCTAAAATGAAAATGTAAGTTCGTTATTACAGATCTAAAGTCATTGTTCTAAAATTAAAAAAGTAATTTTTTTATTTACAATACCATATTCATCATTCATAACTTTTATATTAAATAATTTTTTGATGCAATTTTACAAATGCATGCTCTTAGAGTATACTCTAAGTTGTAAAATACATCATATAGTTTAAAGGAGGATAATATTATGGGATACAGTATTGCTGAAGTTGCTGAAAAAACGCATTTAACGCCACACACTCTTAGGTATTATGAAAAAGAAGGTTTACTTCCATTTGTGGATCGCAGTGAGTCAGGCAACAGGGATTTTAAAGAAAAAGATTTAGAATGGCTTGAGCTTATTTGTTGTTTAAAAAATACAGGTATGCCTATAAAGCAAATCAAAGAATATATTCAGTTATGCCTTAAAGGTGATAATACTATTGATGTTCGTAGAGAAATTTTTATAAAACACCGTGAAGAAGTTATAAGCCAAATAGCCGAATTACAAAGAAATCTTGATAAAATTAATTACAAAATTAATTTTTATAATTGTGCCTGTAAAAAGACCGTATAACTAATATAATATAAAACTTGTATTTATATAGTAAATAATTTAAATAAAGGATATCCATTGTTAGGCTTGATAACATCATACATAAGGATTATCCTTTATTTAGGCTCTTTCATAAATTGCAAATAAATAAGTTGATATTTTCTTTAATAAATTTACTCGATTTCTTAATTTGCAAAACTTAATTCTAATTTATATTCTTTAAAATTTATTCATTTCTAAAATTTAAAATAATATTATAGTCCTAAAATAATCTTTATTTCCTTAACATGAGATCTGCTTACTGGTATTTCATTATTTTCATCATCATCGATAATTAACTTATAAGTCCCGTTAAACCAAGGGTAGACTTCTTTAACTTTTTCGAGATTAACTACATAACTCCTGTGGCATCTAAAAAAATTTGTTTTCTCAGTCAACTCTTGTAAAGTTTTTGTTGTGCAATAAATCTCTTTATTAGTCTTAACATAATTCCTCTCTCCTTCTGAATAAAAGAAAGAAATTTTGTTAACATCGATAAGAATTATTTTTCCATTATTCTCACATGGGATTTTTTTCAATGCTTGTTTATTTTCAAGTTTACTTAATATATCTATTATTTCATTCTCATTTCTATTAATAATTGTACTTAACGCACAATTTAACGATTCCGCTATTCTCTTTTCATCATATGGCTTTAGTATATAATCATAAATTTTAAGTTCAAAAGCCTTTATTGCATAAGTATCATATGCTGTTAAAAAAATTAGAATTACATCCGGAAATATCTCTTTTACTTCTTCCGCTAACTTTATTCCGTTTTTTCCTGGAATATTAATATCAATAAAAGCAATATCTGGTTCCTCACTCTCTATTAAAGTTAATGCACCTATTCCATCATAGGCTTGCCCCACAACTTTAAATCTACCATCCTTAGATATTATGTATTTTAACTCATCGCTAGATATTGCTTCATCCTCTACTATTACTACTTTTATCTCATCTAGTAATTTCAATTTAATTTCCCCCTTAATCATAATAATTATTTTGGAATGTTAAAGCTAACACTGCTTCCATTATTTGAGCTTGTTATATTTAAAGAATAACTTTCCCCATACAATAATCTAAGTCTATTATTAATATTTTTAAGGCCGAGTCCAGTTGACAAAGATTCATCTGCATTTTCAAATCCTACTCCATTATCACTAATTTCAATGTTAACGTCATCTTCACCATTTCTAATCGAAATTGTTACTATCCCACCATTAATTTTTTTCAGTATCCCATGTTTAATTGAATTTTCTACAATTGGTTGAAGTATGAGTATTGGAAACTTTATATCCAGTAAATTATCATCTATTAAAAATTTCACTTCTAGTCTATTTGAGAATCTAGCTTGTTCAATTGCTACATAAGCCTTTATCAAAGCCAATTCTTTTTTTAGTGTAGAAAAATCTCCTTCGATTTCTAGCGTAGCCCTAAAATAATTTGAAAGATTTAATATAAGTTCCCTTGCTTTTTCTCCATCAGTTCTACAATACGCACTTATCACATTAAGAGAATTAAATAAAAAATGAGGCTCTATTTGTGCTTTTAAAGCCTTTAATTCCGCTACTTTATTTTCTTCTTTTAATTTTATAAGTTTTACTTCACCATCAACTAATTTTTTTGAGCTTTCAATTACCATAACTATTAAAAATACACCAATAGAATTTATAAGTATCATAGATAATGCTATTGTTTTCTCAAGATCTATTGCTGAATTTATATCTTTAGAAAACATTAATATAATTATCATTTGAGTAATTTCTGCTACTACTGCTGCTAACCCTGCAACAGCTGGGTTTAGCCCCTTTTTCTTAAATAATATTCTAAATCCTCCACCTATTGCGCCTTCCACAATTGTTGATAATCCGCAAGCTAACGCCGTAAATCCGCCAAACGAATACCTATGCAATCCACTTATAAATCCCACTATAATTCCAATAACAGGTCCCCCTAAATATCCTGCAACTATCGCTCCAACTGGTCTGCTATTTGCTAATGATTGATCTTTTATATATATTCCAAAATAAGTTCCTAAAATAGCAAGGATTGAGAATATAATTATCATCATCATCTTGTCTTTTCTATCAAACTTGTCCTTAACAAAACACTTCATAATATTAGTTTGTAGTATTATATATATAAATATTGTTATAAGTGCCATTCTCTCTAACATATTTACCATCAACATACTATCACCTCCTTTCCGTCCCCATATACATAAATTATACTACTATGTAATAAAATCTCAATTTCTACTTCATTTACATAAAACTTATTGCAAACTACCACCATGTTTTGCTAATTCATCCATCAAATATAGCATTTCACATGTAAAATGTAGTAATTATTTATTTATAATGTTAGATTAGCAATATAAAGAAAACATTTACACAAAGGGGATGTATATATGAATTCTATTGTTTTAGTTATCATTGGTGCTTTAATTCTAATACTATCATACAGATTCTACGGTGCTTTCATCGCTGCAAAAGTATTAGTTTTAGATGAATCTAAAAAAGTTCCTTCCGAAATATACAATGATGGCAAAGATTATGTTCCAACAAATAAGTGGGTTCTGCTAGGTCACCACTTTGCAGCTATTGCAGGCGCTGGTCCTCTTATCGGACCCGTTCTAGCAGCCCAATTTGGTTATCTTCCTGGTGCTCTCTGGATATTGATTGGTTCTGTTGCTGCAGGTGCAGTTCATGACATGATAATGCTTTTTTCATCAGTTAGGTTTAATGGTGAATCCATAGCAGAAATTGCAAAGCATACACTAGGAAGAAGAATTGGATTTATCACTTCCATTTCCGTTATTTTCATACTAATAATTACAATGGCAGGCCTTGGCTTACCAGTCGTAAACTCACTTTATAATAGTCCTTGGGGAACATTTACAGTTGGAGCTACTATTCCAATCGCAATTTTTATAGGAATTTATTTGAAATACATTAGACCTGGTAAAATAGGTGAGGCTACTATAATAGGTATGGCTTTAGTAATGCTTGCAGTTATCTTTGGACCACAAATTGAAGGTACAACTCTTGGTAATTTTTTGACTCTTGATACTAAACAACTATCTATAATATTAGTAATCTATGGATTTTGCGCTGCTGCTTTACCTGTATGGCTATTGTTATTACCTCGTGATTATCTAAGTACTTATATGAAACTTGGAGTTATTGGTGCTTTAGTTATCGGTATAATAATAGTCAGACCAAATTTGGAAATGCCTGCACTAACTCAATACGTTCATGGTGGTGGTCCAGTTGTTAGCGGTAAAGTATTTCCGTTTTTATTCATAACAATAGCCTGTGGTGCTCTATCTGGATTCCATTCACTTATTAGCACTGGAACTACTCCAAAACTAATAAAGAGTGAAAAAGATATTCTTCCAATAGGTTATGGTTCTATGTTACTTGAGGCTTTTGTCTCCCTCATGGCATTAATTGCAGCTACCTCATTGCCTACAGCTGACTATTTTGCCATAAACTCTTTGCCAGAAGTTTTTGATAAATTAAATTTGATCCCAAAAGATTTAGGAATGCTCGAATCACTTGTTGGTGAGAAACTTGCTGGAAGGCCTGGTGGATCTGTGTCTCTAGCCGTTGGTATGACATATGTATTCCAAAAGCTACCTGGTGCATCGACCTTAATGTCTTATTGGTATCATTTCTGTATAATGTTTGAAGCATTATTTATTTTAACAACTATAGATTCAGGAACAAGAATAGGAAGATATTTATTACAAGATCTTTTTGGCAAAATGTACAAACCATTTGCTAAAAAAGATTCTAAATTTAATCTAGTATTTTTCAGTGCATTAATGTCACTTAGCTGGGGAGCCTTACTTTATAGTGGTAACATTTCAACTATTTGGCCCCTATTTGGAGTCGCCAATCAAACTCTTGCCGCAATTGCTTTTGCAATCGGAACTTCTGTACTTATAGAGATGGGCAAGAAGAAATATACCCCTATAACAATATTACCTATGATATTTATCGCTATAACAACTTCAACAGCTTCTATTGAAAATATCTTTAATAACTATATTCCAAATGGTAAGACTACATTAACCGTGTTATCATTTATAATACTTGCTATGTTAATCATAATCCTATATGAATGTATTAAATCTTGGAAAAATAATTGGAATAAGCATCCCAGTGATAAAATAAACTCCATCACGCAAGCTATCCAATAAATTCCTGGTAAAATTTTAGTGGAGACTTATATGATTAATATTAGTCATATAAGTCTCCACTAAATCATGTATTCTTAGATTATAAATTTACTTTTTATTCGGTTCTTTGTATTCCACACCTTTTGTATCAACAGTTATTGATGTAATCACAACATCCTTTTTAGGTGCATCAGCAGAACTAGTTTCTACATTTTGAATTTTATCTACTATATCTAACCCTGATATTACTTTTCCAAAAGCAGCATATTCTCCATCAAGATTTGGTGCATCTCCTGACATTATAAAAAATTGACTTCCTGCACTATTAGGATCTTGTGCTCTTGCCATAGATAATACTCCTTTTGTATGCTTTAAACTGTTTGCAAAACCATTAGAAGTAAATTCTCCTTCAATTGAATAACCTGGCCCACCTGTTCCATTTCCTTTAGGATCTCCTCCTTGGATCATAAATCCTTTAATTACTCTATGGAATTTTAAATTGTTATAAAAGCCTTTATTGGCTAAATATATAAAGTTGTTAACAGTATTTGGAGCAATTTCTGGATATAATTCAGCTTGAATTTCTCCAAATCCTTCTACTTTTATAGTAGCTATTGGCAGGTCCTTACTATTTCCTGATGGACTTGCCTCATTGCTTTCACTTGTTTTAGAGGAATTATCTGCTTCCCCTTTTCCATTGCTAGCATTTTTATTTCCGCAACCTACCAATAAAAATATTCCCATTATAATTGTTATAAAAACAAAACTTTTCTTCTTCGTAATCCTCATAACTTTTTCCACCTTTTATGTATATTTTAACAGCTTAAGTATATCATAATTCTCTATATTACTTAATATTTATTATAACAGTAAAATTACTATATTATTATTTTTTATTCATCATGCAATTTTATTACTATAATTACTATATACACAGTATATAATTTTATCAATAAATATTTTTAATTTTGATATATACTCTTTAATAATTCTATCTCCCTTGCATATCCATCAAGCTCATTTGGTGTCTCAAGGAAAAATGGTAAATTACATAACATTGGATGATTAATAATATTCTTAATTCCCTCTAATCCAATAGAACCTTCTCCTATTTTTTGATGCCTGTCTTTATGACTTCCAAATGGATTCATACTATCATTTAAATGTATTGCACATAATTTATCTAAGCCAATTATCTTATCAAATTGTTCCACTACTTTATCTAAATCATTAACAATATCATACCCTGCATCATAAACATGACATGTATCAAGACAAACACCTACCTTGTGTGATAATTCTACATTATTTAAAATCTCTTTCAATTCATCAAATGTACGTCCAATTTCGGTCCCCTTTCCTGCCATTGTTTCAAGCAATACAGTAGTTGTTTGTTCAGGTTTAAGCACTGCGTTTAGCATATCTGAAATATATTTAATTCCAATCTCTACGCCTTGCTTAACATGACTTCCTGGATGAAAATTATAAAGATTATTAGGAATATACTCCATCCTCTCTAAATCATCCTTCATTACCTCTACTGCAAACTTTCTTGTGTTCTCATCTGCAGAACAAGCATTTAACGTATATGGTGCATGACCTAATATTTTAGAGAAATTATTTTCTTCTACTAACTTTAAAAATTCTTTTATATCTGTTTCATCTATAGCCTTTGCTTTACTCCCTCTTGGATTTCTAGTAAAAAATTGAAATGTATTTCCGCCTATGCTAATAGCCTCTTCTCCCATATTCTTGAATCCTTTTGAAGCCGATAAATGGCAACCTATCTTTAACATTGTATTTCCTCCCAGCATCTTATGTAATATAATATATCTTCATAATATCATTTTAATTACTATCTGTACTTTTGCCTATATAATATTTTTATATTCCATCAAATTTAAATATTATAATTAATAAATCTAGTAACTTTTTTTAATAATTTTATAAAGAACTTAGAAAAATCATTAGCTTCCTAATCAACATATTTTAACCTTTCATATAAAAAGCATTGTCATTAATAAATTATCTCTAATAAAAACCACTTTAACTTTTAATGACAAAGCTTTTTACATTTGATGCATTCTCTACTTTTATGCTAAGTGAATTATGGATAAAAAACTTTATTAAGCTGCAATATCTATTTATAAATTATCGCTCTTCCTAAAATAAACATAAAAATAAGATAGGACTAGTTTTATCACATATCCTATCTCGAAAAACTTTTGATATTGTAATATAGTTTTATACCTTTATTTACTACTCTCACCTACACTTTTTACTTAGAAATTGCTTTTCTATACATTATAAATATAAATTTATTGCCATTTTTATTTATTCATGTATCTAAATTATTATATTTCTTCTATTGCTAACAGTCTAGGGTTACTCCCTTCTTGTATTTTAATATACACTTTTGCCATCTTCATTTGTAAATCTTTTATTACTGTTTTTACTCTACATATAAAATAATAATCTTCAATTCCATTTGTAATAACTGCAACCGGATTAAACTTCCATCCCTTTATTCCATCTAGTGCTTTCCTAAGCATTTGTTTGTCTTCTACTGTAATTTTATCTTTAATTTTTAATTCTTCAATTTCTCTTAACATAAATATCAAACTTCCTTCCTTATGAATATACTATTATTTTTTCTTGTCAGTTCTTTGTCAAATATATTAATCATTTCTTAATATATTGTTAAAAGAAAATAACGAGGATCTGCCTCATCAACTACTTGATATCCCTCTTTTTCTAAGGAATCCTTTAAAGTGACTCTAATAAATCTAGCATCATCACAAATTAAAAGTTTCTTAATGCGAAGAATTATCTATTACTATTTAGAATTATTTGATGTTAGTCTTCATATAATTAAAAGAAACCTCTTGAATGTTATTTGTTTCTCATTTAGTTACTCTCCATTCATAGTCTTTTTTTGTTTTAACCTATTCACTAGCCCCTTTACTTTAGGGGCTATTTTTGTTTTAAGATAAAGTAATGCTTATTTATATTAAAAATATGTAAAAAAATAAATCTTCTAGCTATATGAATCTACAGTCAGAAGATTTTTAATTAATTATATTTAGAAAAATCTCTTATTACTTAATAAAGCATACTTTTATAACCACTATCTAAATTCTGGACCCACCATTCCGCTCATCTTCGCTTAGGCTAAAAAGTTATGGTTAATTTAACTTATCTGTTTATTCATAGAGATTTCTAGTAAGCTTTTTCTTCTAATTCCAAGCCATAGGGCAATTCCTATCAGACATGATAGTCCTTCTGTAGCTGTCATAGCCCAAACAACACCATTAACAGCAAATATTAGGTTTCCCACAATCAAAATAGGGACAAATAAAACACCTCTCAGAGCGGCCATAATATTTGATTTCACACCATCACCTTGAGCTTGAAAAATTCCAGTAAAAAATTCACATAGGGCAGCAAAAACAGTTGATGAAAGTTGAGCTATGAGAGTTATTTGACCAATGGCAATAACATTAGGATCCATACTGAAGATGCCAATAATCTGTAACCTGAGTGCAAATAGAACTGCTCCTAAAGTTAATGTTAAACCAATCATATACAATATAGTTTTCTTAACAATTTCCATGAGACGCTTTTGATTATTTGCAGAGTAAGCAAATGCAATTAGTGGTACAACTCCCATCGCAAATCCCATGCCAATACAATCTACAATTTGAACAACTCTTTGTGCAATTCCAAATCCCGCTACAACACTATCTCCATAAATCATAGAATAATTATTGAAAAGAAGACTTATGATTACAAAAAATCCACTCATTAATAAAGCTGAAACTCCAACCTTAAAAATCTCACCATAAATTTCTTTACTTGGTTTAAAGTCCTTGATTGATAAACTCTGAACAGTACTCTTCTTTTGCAAATAATATACAAAATACAAAACTGAAACTATATTACCACAAACAGAGGCTAGTGCTGATCCCATGACATTCATATTTAGAACGAAAATGAAAAAGGGATTAAGTATTATATTAATTATAATACCTGCTATGGTACCAGTCATAGAAATAGTGGATGCACCCTCTGCACGTACAGCTGCATCAAGCGCCATATTAACAATGATAATTGGAGCTCCAATAACAAGTACCATAACAAAATTTCTTGTATATTGTAGCGTTTCACCACTTGCTCCTAAAAGCGGCAACATATAAGATAATAAGGGCAGACATATCATCATTAGAATAATCCCCATAAGCATTGATGACCAAAAGTTAATGGAACTAACTTTTTTGGTATTGTCTGTATTACCTTCACCTAAAAGTCTTGATATATATGTTCCAGAACCTACTCCAAACATTTGTCCAATTGCCATTAATACTAATGAAAATGGTAATGCCAGTATCACTGCCGCCATCATTGCAGTATTATTAAGTTTACCAACAAAAAAAGCATCGATGATATTATATACAACTGACGCGATACTACTTAGTATCATAGGAATAGCCATGTGTATTATTGCTTTAGACACAGGTGCTTTTTCAAGATAGTATAGCGATTTTGGATCCATATTTTCTGTGTTTTCCATATAAAAAACCCCTTCCATGTTTTTATAAGTAATAAAATTAGCACTTAACAATAAGTCATAATCTTCTTTCAATATTATTAATTCTAATTCCTGTTTTGTTTCTACAAACATAGTATATAGTTTCTATTTAAACTAAACTTAAATGGAATTTAAACGCAATGTTAACAAAAAGAAAAACCACAATCCGTTAAATTCAGACTGTGGTTATAAACATTTTAATCCACCTTGAGTTGATAACTGGAGAAGGCTGGATGAACTTCGACTCTCATGGGCATCTCACTCAGAAGGTCAATGACCTCATCATGACCCTTTTCAAGGTTCGGGTTTGAGAAGTGACGCTTGAACGATTCCTCGTCCTTGTAGAACTCAAAAGCCCACAATGTATCCGGATCGTCATCAGCTCTACAGAGTATCCAATCTACAGGCCCATCTGTATCACCGTTGTAATGAAGGTTATTGGTAAGTTCAAATAAAGCATCACCTTTTCCAGGCTTTGCATGCATCTTTAGCACGGTGCCAGGTTGGCTTGGATCGATCATCATATGTTTTCCTTTTGCTTCAATCATGTTATACCTCCAAATAATATTATTTCTAAAAACTGTTTAGTTTCTACAAAAATAGCATATAGCTGCTATTTAAACTAAACTTAAATGGAACTTAAACTCAATGTAAACAAAAAATTACAGTCTGTTAATTCAGACTGTAATAATCAACATATTTAGCTTCTATTTGGTCATTATCAAAAAATAACAAGTCAATCTGCCTGAATATTAGGACTTGTTATTCTCTTTCATATACCTTAGGCAGCCAAATAATAAATTCTGTACCTTTTCCAATTTCACTTGTAACAGATATTTTCCCTCCATGTAAATCAATAATCTTTTTTACTATTGAAAGTCCAAGTCCGTTTCCACCCAAAGAACGATTGCGAGCTTTATCTGCTTTATAAAACCTCTCGAAAATTCGCGGTTGATCTTCCGATGAAATGCCTATACCTGTATCGAAGACTTTACATTCGACACCGTCTTCATTGTTATATAAGTTAACACCTATATTTCCGTTTTCTGGCGTAAATTTAATAGCATTATTAAGCAAATTTATAAATACCTGACTTAATAAATCTTCATCTCCACATATCATAGTTTCTTCAAGAGAAATATCGAGTGTTATATTTTTTGCTGACCACTGTGGCTCTAACATAAGTAAAACACTTTCAATTTGCTTGTTTATTTGATAGTTCTTTAAGTTTAAATTATTGTCTTCTGATTCTAAATTAGACAATCTTAATAGATTTTCGCTTAATTTTGATAGTCGTCTACTTTCAGTTTCTATTATGCTGGCATAATGTGAAATCTGATCCTGGTTTAAACCTCCTTTTTTTAACAGAGCAGCAAACCCTGATATAGAAGTTAATGGTGACTGTATTTCATGTGACACATCTGATATAAAATCTTGACGTAGTTTCTCTAAAGAACCTAGCTCTTTTGCCATTCTGTTGACATTGTCTGCTACCTCATTAAAAGGATCGAGTTCATTTGTTTTAACAAGCACATTGAAATCACCAGAAGCTATCTTGTTCATGGCTTCAACAGCTCCGCTTAATATTGGAAAATGTGAAAGATTAAATCTTTTATGTTTATTAGCGAAGCGCCAGTGCATATATATAAATGCTTTCCAACCTAGAAAATATATCACAGCAGAAGTTAAGCTTTGAACAATAAATATTATATGTAGAGGAATGCTTTCTAATTTACCGAAAATAAATATACAAATATAATATCCACTAGTAAGACCAAGTAATGTTATAATAAAAATCAGTATTAGTGAAAAAAAATACCTGTTTCCTTCCTTCACTTCACTTCCTCCAATCTGTAACCAAGACCCCTAATAGTAGTAATTTTGAACTTGTAAATATCAGACTGAAATCTCTCTCTAATACGATTTATATGAACATCAAGAGTTCGTTCGTTTCCTTCAAAATCAAGGCCCCAAACCTCTTCTATGAGCCTGTCACGAGAAAGGGTTTTACCAGGATAACTTCCAAGCATAAATAAAAGTTCAAATTCCTTCATTGGTATATCGAATTGTTCATTGTTACTAATTACTGTGTAACTACTTTTATCCATAACTAAATTACCAATATTAATACTCCGTGAAGCAGCTACTTTATAGCGTCTCAAAAGCGCTTTTATTCTAACAAGCAACTCATCAATCTCGAATGGTTTTGTTAAGTAATCATCTGTACCAAGTTCAAATCCCTTTACTTTTTGGGAAAGCTCACTTTTGGCGGTCAGCATTAAAATTGGCATATCCTCATAATATCTGCGTGCTTGTTTACAAAATTCATATCCATCCATTTGAGGCATCATAATATCAAGCACACAAAGATCAATTTTTTCCTCCCCAAGTTTTTCTAATGCATCCCTTCCATTTACAGCCTCAGCTATAGAAAATCCTTCATCTTTTAATACTGTACAAATAAGCTCTCTGATATAATAATCATCATCTATAACTAAAATCTTATTCAAATCTATCACCTTCCTCTTTTGAGTATAGAATATCAATGTAAATACAATATAAATTGATCTGTATTTTCATTTATTATTTTGATATTAAATCCTCACAAAGCCTGTATGCAAAAGCCCCCAAATTAAGATAGCGGTATAATAAGGATGTCTTAACCCAGTTGACCTGGATAGACAGTTTCAAATGGATTTGGAGTCGTCGCAGACAACGTCTCAAATTGCCGGCTTAAATTTATTTCCTGGCGATACAAGCAGACTTGGTAGTTTTGCAACTCCAGAAAAATAGTTAATTAGGACATAAATAATAAATACAAGGATGCTTAAAAATATGGTTCAACAAATTGCACCTCATGAAACCATAAAGCTGCATGAACTATTAACCTTTAAAAATCTTTGTCTGACTAAGTCAGTTACTATGTCCCAGTTAGTTTCTGACGAGGAATTAAGGTCTATTTTACAGAATGATACTTGTGCATCTAGGCAGCATATACAACAATTAAGCGGACTTATGAATCATTCTTATATTACTACCTATGAAACAATTTCAAACTATATGATGAAAAAAGGTTATTACAATGCTTATAATTTACAGGAGCAATATAAAGTAGATATGCAAATAACAGAAACTGCTTTAAATCTTTCATGAATAAACTACATGGGGAGTACATAATATGCCCCTCATTTCAAAATAACCGTCAAAAAATAGACATTCTTAAAAAATTGGTAGTCCTATTAGAATAAAAACTGGTATATTTAATACTATTCTTTAAAAGCATTTGTTTTCCTACATATTTCCCCAAAATATTATTCCACTTCTATTTTTCATTCATAAAAAGAATTCTATATGATTAATTCTCTAATCTAATCTCATAGAATTCTTTACTCCACTTACTATTAATTGTTTTAAAACTATTGATACATGATTTTCATAAAAAGTGTTTATATAAATAATGACAACATTTTTATAACTTTATGTCATTATTAATTAAGCTTTGTGGTAGTATTAATTATAACTGAAAATTCATAGTGCTTTTTCTTTTTCAACTACCTTTTCCTTTTTATTTTTTGTTATAAAAAGGTTGGAGCAGGAAATTCACCAATTTTCATACGTAGTAAACTATACGGTTTTTGTCGTAGGTCTTTTCCATAATGAAACCTTGCCTGCCTGTGTAATTGGTTCACAATGACATATAAGTATTGATCCGGACTAATTGAAAAAGTATCCGGCCATAAAATTCTTGGATCATGTATAATGGTTTTCATTGTGCCATTTGGCAATATTTTTCGAATACTGTTGTTTTCATAGTCTCCAGCATAAATATTTCCTTTTGCATCGGTGATCATTCCATCAGACGCGCCTTTTTCTCCCCAATACTTCACATGATAAAGCAAATCCATCTCTGGTATCGTTCTGTCTCTTAGGGCTTCAGTCGGGATTGAGAACAGATGACGACTGGTTAGTGGACAAAAAAATAAAAGTTTTCCATCGGGAGAAATTGCTATACCATCAGACGCCATTCTAAATGGGGAAGTTGAGCCATCTTTGTTTCGATTCATCAAAATTTGACCTTCTACTTTCGGTAAAAAATAGGGATCTGGTGAAGTTGAATTTGCTCCATTTAACCGTCTGAACGCGTTTTCATTTTCTAAATCTACCACGATAATAGCTCCTGGCCCTTTTGAAGAAGAATCCGTTATATATGCATACCCTGCTTTTCCAACACGAAAATCAAATCGGACATCATTAATATAAGTTGTTGGCAGGATAACATCTTCTGTAAAGTTATATACTTTTCTTAGTTTATTGTTTTTTAAATCAACAGCGACTAATTTTGCCCCCCCTTTGATAGGCACTGAAAAGTTTGGTGCTCCTGTATCTAATACCCAAAGAGTTCCCCTTCCATCAGCAACTACACTTTGGACACTAATGAAAGAGTTTGCGATATTCTCGGGGTTAGCTAAATTAGCTTCTAAATTAGGGTATGGCCGCAATTGATCCCCTACTATTTCCGCTACAGTAAATTTAACGTCGTCTCCCCATTTCGGAAAGCAAACGAAAATACGACCTGTTTCTGAAACAGTAACACCTGTAGGCATAGCCTCATAAAATGTATAGACTAATTGAAATTCGCCAAAATATTTTTCAATAGGTAATATAGGCATAATGATACCTCCTCTTTATATTCAAACGGTATATTACCTATAATATGATTGAGATTCGTTTTTAGTGCCCTGATCTTTAATGAGTTTTTCTAGTAATTACAAAGTGTTATGGTGCATACAAATAGGACTTCACATCATGATCATAAAACACACTTCAATATTTACTTAAAAACCTTCACAGCCTTTGATATTAGCCTATTTTCTTTCTATCCTAACAACGATCTCAACGTGACTCGAGAGGAGAGAATGAATGGCATTTGAGTGTGTCCGTTCTCGTAAACATATCCACTGTTCTTTTTATACTATTAGTAGATGAGAGCATATTGATGACCACATTACACCATTCATAACTCTTATACTTCCAATGCTTTCTTCGCCATCTGAACATATTCCTCAACACCAGATACCATTGCAAACTCGGCAATTGAAACAGGATACGCAGCAACCAGTTCAATAATATGCTCTTTCATCTTAGGCCAGTAATATCCACCTGCTTCTTTGTAAGCAAGAATCAGAGCTTCAAGACCTTCTTCTCCGAACGCCTTATAATGAAAAACAAAGTCATTTGATATATCCGTAACTTTAGCTTCAGTCCAGTCGATTAATCCAGTTACATCAGCATCTCTATCGATCATAGTATGACCTGCATGAACATCTCCATGAATTAATCCCGTTTTCTTTGGCCACATTTCATCATCATTTATCCATGCCTGCCATCTGACCCATAGATTCTCACCCACACCAAACTTAGCTTTTATATCATACATACGCTGCTTCATTGACATTTTTGCCTCTTCAGGGGTTTGCACTGCTAGACCAAGCTCAGCAGCTTTATCACTAGGTATGCTATGAAGCTCTGCTAATACCTTACCAAGAGACTTGTGAAATGATTCTGGAATATTGTTAATATCTATTTCCCAAACATAGTTTCCTATATTATGGTCTATAGTTCCTGCCGGCACACCATCTAACTTCTTGTAAGCTATTAGTTCATTTGTGTAAATAGTCCAGTTTGGTGCCTGAAAACATTTCGCATACTGATTAACTAAATCTAATGCTTGTTTTTCTAGCTTTGTTCTGGGCATTACATCTTCCCGCCTAGGCAATCTAAGAACCCAATCCGTTTCATTTTCATCTTGTGCAAATACAACTTGAAAATCAAGTCCAGATTCATTAAACTGCATTGTTTCTTCCTTTAAAATAAGATTATGTTTTTTAGCTGTTTCCATAACTTGTTTCATTTCTTTACCCATTCAAATCACTCCTAATTTTAAAATTTAGGTTATAAATTTCCTGCATACTCTGATATAGCATTAATAATTTCATCCCAATCATTATAGTGGAGCTCATCCCCCGCACCATCTAAGGTAATTAATACAGCATTTGATATAATTTTAGAAAGATGCACTCCATGCTCATACGGAATAATAGGGTCATCTGTTCCATAAATTACCAATGTAGGTACACTGATTTCGTCAGTTCTTGACAAATACGAATTCCAACCTCTTATAAATCCGCGATTTTCTCTACTCTGTAAATTACTGGCTCTATCAAATTCTTCTTCATTCAGTCTTCTTACTTTTTCTTCATCGAAAAAACGTTTTGATCCTGTAAGAATTCTACTTTTTTAATAAAACACTCCATCACTTCATCTTTATTTTGCCAATTTGTAATTTTATGTTCACCTAAGGCTTCTGTTACTTTACTATCCTTTTTAGGGAGCCTGGAATCGAAATTTGATGTCATAATTAATGAAATAGTAAGAACCTTACTTGTGTGTTTAAGAGCTACTATCTGCGTAATAATTCCACCCATTGACATACCGACTATGTGAGCCTTATCAACGTTATACGCATCTAGTACCTGAATTGCATCATCAACCAAATCCTCAAAGGTATACTCTGGATGACCATATTATATTCGTATTTTACTTTCATTTAATAATACTTAGACCAAATTAAGGCCTGGCAATTTGATTAGCAACTGCTTCGAATAATAACTCTCTAATCCTTTCATAATTATATTGCTGTAAATCTCTCTTTTGAGAACCTATTAATAATGCTGATCTTAAAACTCCGGCTATAACACCTGGGTCTTCATCGATAATCTCCTTAGAATCTTGACGTGACTTTATAAACTCCATAAGAGAGGCGATACTTCTTAGATGCTCCGAGCCAACATACTCTGGATTTAGTTTTCTAGAAACAAGTTTATACTCCTCAATGTCGTAAACCAGCCTTTGAGTTAAAATCTTAGATTCTAGTTCCAAAGCCATCATATTTAAGTACATTTTTATAGCTAGACGTATATTTTCTGTAGCTATAACCTTTGGCCAAATCTGCTTTTGAATTTGTTCTCCCTCATGTGCTAACAATTCCATATATAGCATTTCTTTTGATTCGAAAAATATATAAAAGGAACTCTTTGCAATACCAACTGATGAAGTAATATCCTCAAGAGAAGTACTTTTAAATCCTTTATCTATAAAAAAGCGATAGGCAACTTTAAGCAATTCTTCTCGAATTTTTTCTTTTTCTAACTCTGTAAATTTAGCCATAACATAACCCCCATAAAAACTTAAAAACAAAATATTTATTTGTTTTTATATTAGCATAGAACATTTTACAAATCAAATACATTTATTTATCATCCATCCTATCTCCCCTGCCCCACAATTTTATCTATCCTATTCACCCAACCCACCGAGTTTCTTATCCCAAAAATTAACCCTCGATATGTTCACATGAACGTATATCGAGGGTTTAAGTTTAGTAGTTAGAATTACTTTCGTTTTATGAAACTCAGTATTATCAAGGCTTTTACGAACTTCATTTTCTTGTTATCAATGCAACACACTCCACGTGAGGTGTGTGTTGAATAATTATACCAAATTTTAACTTAGTGTATTTTATTGTATCTATTAATCATTGAAATTACTTCAAACCTCAGATTAAAAATATTATACCCTTACATATTGTAATTTATAATATTTTATCATATCTTACTGATGGTCGGCAAACTGTTGGCAATTCGCCTATTTTATATTAATCTACATTTCAAGAATGAGATTATTGCTTAATTAGCTTCACTACAGTTTCAGCATGAGGTGTGTGTTGAAAAGTTTTATCAAATCATAACTTAGAATATTTTATTATATCTATTACTCATTAGAAATAAATCAAACCTCAGATTAAAAATATCATTTCTTTACATATTATATTTTAAAATAATATAGCATATCTTGTTGATGGTCGGAAGAATGGTGGAATTTTTAGTTCTTCCGACCATTTCTTAAATTAAGTAATATATCAATGCTTAGTAGGATACTTTGTATTTATATTGTTGATTCTGTTGTTATCAACAAATTAGAACCCCAAAATTATTGCTCTTCCAATTCCAATAGCTGATTACTATTATATTTATTATATACCTTCTATGCGAATTCTTCTATTACAGCTATTAATCCATTTTTAAATGTTCTAATCCATTCAGTAGCAGCATCTCTAATGTACTTATCTAATTTCTCTTTTCCTAATTGTTCTTTATAGTAACTATCTATATCTAATGTATATGGACTTCCTTTTCCCCATCTCTCAATTGTTTTCTTCCAGAATTCAATTTGTTCTTTGTTAAAAATATTATTTCTCAAATATTCATATGCAAAGCTGTTTATTTCATCCATGAAGTTTATGCAATATCTCTTAACATCATTTATAATAATCATAATTACTTTCTTTTCTTCTTCAGTAGAAACTTGATTTAATATTAAGTTAATTACATTTAAAGTTATATCCTTCAAACTACTTCTAAATAACTTCTCAATTTTATCACTTCCTACTAGATATATATCTCTGTTGCTGTATACTCCATGTCTGTTATTTAACGCCATAAGTGTGCTATGATGACAATTTAATATATATTCCTCAAAAATAGTAAATGGGAAATTTTCAACATTCTTATTATCAACATTAAAATTATTAATAAAATTTACAATCTGCTCAAAGTCTATATTTAGCTCCTCAATTTCTTTATTTTTAATACTTTTAAACTCTTCACTTTTTAAACTCAATTCATTAATTAATTCTTTCCTGTAGTTTTCTGTAATTCGATATATATCATCCCATAATTCTCTTTTTTTCTCTTCCCTTATATCTTGTTTTGCCTTTCGTGCTGATACAGCATCTCCATAATCTTCTATATCTTCTTCTAATATAGGCATTTTCCCATTAGCATCTAAAAATCTTTTAGGATTTGTAAAGATTATATTATCTAATTTGAAATTAATGTTATTACCTTTAATGTACTTATGTATATCTTCGCACTTAATATCTATTCCTCGAATTTCTGAATATGTCTTTCCTGAATGTGACACAACATTTTCTGGCTCCCCATCTCGAAAATTAACTAAATATGCAACTCTATTTTGAGTTTCATAATCTCCCTCTTGAATGTACGTATCAACTAACCTCATTATACTTTGTGATGGAGAGTTAAATTTATCTACTAGTACAACAACCTTATTTTTATCTTTTTTAAATAATTCTCTAATATCCTTTCTATCTGTCGCCACTACTCCTGATTCCAATCCCCTTGTGTCAATTATCCTATCTATACAACCTAGAGTATTAAAATCAAATATATCCTTTGATAACTTTACAATTACTTTTTTAGGTAATGGAATATCCTCCATACTCATTAGATTGATTTTATTAAATATGCTTCTAATAGATTTCTTTTCTTCGCTTCCTCTATCAATTATAAATTTGTTTTTTATTCTACGTTGTAAATTAGCTCTTCTAAATATTTCATCTTCAAACAATAAGTAATCATGCATATCATAACCCTTTGCTAATTCTTTAGCTAAATCTATTTTATCCCCATTTTCGCGATCAACTTCTTTTAGCCCTGTCATGTTTCGCATTGCTCTAAATATTTCTGGTGCTATTGAGCTATAACCTTGAAACTCTACATATATTTCTTTAAAAATATACTGTGCAAATCCCCTTAATAATTCTTCCATTTCTTCTTTTCCAACTGGAATTATTTCTATTTCACAATAATCATCTTCTGCTTGAACTATCTCTGTCTCAGATGTTGTTGTAGCTCCTGCACCGGTTTCTAAAACATCTTGATATACAATTGTTTTTCTTCCACTTTTTAATTTCTTTTCTCTTTCATATGATAAATCTAATAAATAATTTATAATGCTAGTCTTACCAATTCCTTTGTCTGTAACAAAAACTAATGCAAACTTTTCATTTATTAAATCTTTAATTTCTAAAGTTCTTTTTAAAATATTTCCAATGTTTTGGCTTCTTTTTCCTCCTGCTTGTCTATACTTTTCCATTTCATCTATAAACTTTAAAATTTCACATCTATCCATCTTTTGTATTTTTCCTCACCTTTCTAAGTAAATAATTTATGTCACCAGGATTTTTTATAATTTCAACTTTTTTATTACAATTAGGACATAGTAGTACTATTTCATTTGTTTCATTATTATACCCTCTAGACTTTATATGAAATACTTCTAAATACGGTTCTCCGTTATCTAAAATAAACGGTGCTCTAGCTTCACATAATTCGCAAAATCCATTTGCTCGCCTCCTTGCCTCGTCAACTAATTTACTATCCTGCAAATACTCAATATTAGAAGCTATTTCGTCAATTTCAAAATCTTCTTCATAAAAATACTTAATATCTACATTAAGCATCTTTGCTATTCTAGCCATTACAGCTATATCTGGTTTTCGCATCCCTCTCTCATACATTCCAAGTGTAGACGCTGCAATTTCTAGTGAACTTGCCATTTGTTGAATTGTTAAGTTATTTCTTACCCTAATTTCTCTTATTTTATAATTTAGACATTTTTTCATAATCCAATTTTACTACACCAAATAATACATGTAAATAACACATTTGTGTTTTTCTCATTTTGTGCTATTGTGTTTTTTTAATATCTTATTCATCAAGGGAGAATTATCTATAATTATACTTTCTGCCAACTTTACTAATACCTAGATTATAGTTACATTTACTCTTTATTTAAAACCACTTCTTACTAGTGCCAGTAAAATAGTTTTTCTATTAACTTTCTAATTCATTCCAAATAGTTTTCTATTTCAATTAAAGATATTTGCGAGATCTTTAATATTACTCCAAAATACTTTGGAGATTACTAGTTGATATTCAATAATTCTGGTAAGAAGTTTAAAGAAATGAAGACCATATCTATACTCATTATTTAAAATATTTGATATTTATGGTTCTGCTTTAAAAAGAATTATGATTAGAAAAACTGAATTTTCCTATAGTATTTATTTAGAATTTAAAGATATTGAAGTTTTTAAAAACTCAAGAATAATAAACCACTAAACTATAAATATGTTACTATTAAGTTTAATGCGTAGAAAAAGAAAATGGGATATACTAATGCTAAGTATGCTGAATATAGCTACTGTTAAAAGACTTGTTAGTGGTAAAATAAAGCCTTTTGTCACTCTTTATAAACGTTTAAAGAAACTTAACTTAATATAATCTAAATTTTATTAATTGAGAGAAGCCGAATTCTGTATTGGTAACAGCCTGCACTAAATTGCATTTTATAATACTTTGAAATACTGATGCTTAGCACCTTTAGATCATTATTATATTTTATCGTAATTTACTTTAACTTACTGTATTTTTTCCCTTAAGGGAATGTTAATAGAAATATCCATTTTATAATTACATATTATATATAACAAAGAATCTCTCATTTTGAATAGTAAATTCAAAATGAGAAATTCTTATACTTTTAAGATTGCATTTTGCTTAATATTTTTATATTATTTTCTTCTTATATGCTTCTTTAACAAGTTCTTTTAATTCATTATGATGCTTTTCTATACTTTTAACATTCTGTTCTACTAAATATGGGCAGTTAGTCCATAAGCTCGGATAATTTTCTTTAACATATGAATAAAGTGCATTTTTTTCGTTTTCTGTGGGTATGTTTTTAGGCGCAACTGGTATAGGTATTGTATCTCTTAAAGCTAACTCATCAGACGTTGTAAAAGCATAATTAACAAAATTAATCAAAGAATTATTAAGCTCTTCTTTGTCCTGTATATAACACCCCTTTTCATCCAATCTGGCTCTATGAAATGATATAAGGTCTAATTCATGAGGTTTACGATTTACTGTTTCATAGCATAATATTACAAGTAATACTTCTTCATTTGCTAAACTAGGAACTGCTTTATAAGTTGTACTATATGTATAAGGTAAACGCTTTGGTTTAGGTATTTTATGTGCGCTATTTTTATCAGATACGTACAAATACATAATCCCGCTCACAAAATCACTCCTTTAAAATTCATTTTGTTTTTTCACCTATTTTATACCGAAGAATAAATTATTACAATACCAAAAGGTTACCTAAATTTCTATATGTAATCTTTATTATATTTTTAAATTAAAATCTTGTCTGTATAATAGTAAGTACTTTTATTTATTTCTTTAACTTTACTTTTACTTATATATCTCTGTACCCCATTCCTAAATACTAAATAATACTCATTATATTCTAAATAAATATTGCATGCTATCTCTTCTGTGTCCGTCAAAATTATGTAAGTGAAGTTTTCATTTAAAGCTTTTGCAATTTCCTCCATACTATTTAATATTATAAAAAACGTTAAGCTTATAAACGCTATAATTCCATATGTAGCAAATGTAGATATTTCTTCTACGCTAAGTGTGTTTATAAATATAAAATTTCTGTCTTCTTTTAATAACGAAATTTGAAGCATTGGATAATATATTATTACAAACATACCAATCAAACATAACAATGATGATGTTATTTTGCTCCCCCTAATCCATAATCGCATCTTATTGCTTACTCGTTTTATACATTTTCTCTCTAATTTATAAATAAAATATTTTCTTAGTATATGAAAACTAACTACCAAACATGAAAATGAATTCAAAAATAGAATAAGTATTATTGCAGCAATTAAATATGCTACTCTATCTTGAGTTATTATATCTGTAGACTTTATATTCATCATACTTCCTTTAGTTAATATAAATACTATAACCCAAACTATATATATAATTATGCTACTATACATAATCCATATTGTAATTATTTCAAAAATTGACTGCTTACCTGGAACATTCTTATAATTTAATTTGATGGTTTCTATAAAAAAATCTCTACATACTTTTATATAAAAACTTAATACCGCTCCTACTGTTGTTAATGTTAATAATAAATTTCTTAAATAATTCATCATTATTCCCCCGCCATTGTATCTGTATTATTACCTAATTATACACATATAAAATAAAAATACTTATATTCTATACCACAAATTAAATTTATTATATTAAATAAGTCAATAAAATCCCAAAGACTTTTTTGCTTTGGGATTTTATCATCTTTCTAAAATTTATTTGTTTTTAAAACTTTAGTAAATCTTAAATATTTATCATTTTTTCTTTCACATTTTTTCATATTTTTTTGACAATTCTTCATATGATAACTATCCTAAGTCGTTGATTTTTAATTAGCTTCGTCACATATTCCCATTTTATATAATTCTATTTTTCTTCTTCATAAGATTTTAAATTTTTTCCAAATGCCAGATTGTCCACTAAACTAAAACATTAATTAAAACACATCATCAAAATCAATATTTTCTTCAGCTATGTTATAAATATCAATTCTATTATCAATATCGACTCTATTCACTAACCATCCTCTTAATGAACAATTTCTAATAAAGTCTTCTATTCTATTAACGCCATTTATTTCTTTCAACGTAACAACAATACCAAACTTAATTCCATCTCCAAATTTCTCTTCAAGGCGTTCTTTTGTTTTTATACTAATTCCCCAGATACCTTTATCATACACCTTTTTAGGTTTATTATTTTTGGAAAACTCTATAATATGTTTCACATTATCCCACTTTCGATAAAATTTCCGTGCATTTCCTTCATATAGATGATTGCCATCTGTGCATTGTTGATTATTATTTATAGACTTTATTTCTTTTCCATTAATTCTCCCAAAATATATATCAAGTTCTGTATTAGTATAATCTACGCCTTGATTCCTTGAACAGTAAGGAAAATAACACATAGTTGCTTTTGCAATAAAAGGGTGTTTCTCTTTATCAATTGGAACAGGCAAATTATAATTATATGTATCATACTTTTCCGATACTCCTGATAATATAAAACGAATTTCATCATTAGGTGATTTTAATATGTCATCAATTTTTTGAGGAACAACACCATGTCCAATTAATGAAGAAGATATTTTTTGAGGATGCCATCCAGTAGCTGAATTTATTATTAATGCCTTTGCTACCTCTCTACTTAATCCTAAAACATCAATTAAATAAGACATTTTTCTTGAAATCCACGGAGCTGCAAATGAAGTTCCTGCTACAAAGGCCTCTCCCATAGATGTACATACTCTTATTTTTTTATTTCCATCTCCTCCATAATAACTAACATCTGGCTTAGTAAAAAAAGATAATACTGGACCTTTTCTTGAATATTTAGCAGGTTTATTTTCAAAGTCTACAGAATTAACGACTAGTGAGTTTATAGAATCAGCTGGTGCTCCTATAGCCTCTACTGTTTTATTCATTGAATTTTTATTTGTTCCTGCAATGATAAAAATAATATCATTTTCATATTGGATTTTGTCTAAGATAGCTGCTTCTGGTGATATAAAATTAGGATTAACTTCTACAGGTGCTCCTAATGATAAATTCCATACTTTTATATCTTTATTAGAACTAATAATTTCATTAATAGCTCTCAGAATAGAAAACGAACTAAAGTATCTTCCAGCCGCTACACCAAAATGCCTAACTTTAAACCTTCCGCAACCATCATCTAAATCTGGATTAATTGATGGCCCATCTACAATAATTGATGAAACAGCAGTTCCATGAAAATAATCATCTTGTGATAATTCTATATCACTGCTAACCATATTCTTAAAATCAACCCATTCAGAAAAATATACATTTTCATCAAACATTGTATCTATAACACCAATAGTTGGTTCATTTTTAGGACTTGGAATATTAATAGTTTCTCTATCGATATTCTCAAAATCTGTTTTTGTTAATTTTGAAATATCACTTATAGCCATAGATATCAAATATGGCGCTTTTTGCTTTAAAATTGCTAATTGGTCTGGTGTTAATAACATTGTAGTATCATCAATCAATCTTGCAGAAAGAAGATTAATCCCTATTTTATCCATAAGCTCAATTGTATCTGTATCAGTCTTATAAATTGTAATAATTGAGTTTTCTTTCAATTCCTCTTCTTGCATAACAATAGAAAATTTTTCAACATAATGAGCATCAACAATTATTTTTAAAAAATTTGTCTTTGCTATTAAACTATTGTCATACGATATCTTTTTCTGATTTAATTTCTTAACATCCTCGCAATCAATAACACCATTAAACTGTTTCTTCAAAACAGTTATACTTTTTTTGTATCTTTCTATGGACTCATTTAACATTTCCAAACTCACATAGTGAGTAATTATATGTTTCATTCTATCTGATTTTGAAAATTTGGCACCAACTATAGAACTATTTGCAGTGATAGAGCCCTTTGTTAAGGTTCCTGATATTCTTCTACTTTTAGCAATAACGTCTATATAAAAAACACTTACTAGAGCTCCATTAAGAATTGTATCTTCACTCCAAAATTCTTTTAAAGCCTCTAAATCATTTTTAAGCTTTTCCAAGTGTTCAACTTTTACAGTTGCTTCAGATGGCAATTCAGGTGATCCAGGCCTTGAATTATTTGATTTTTGTTCAAACGTGCCCTTTAATTGTAAAAGGTCATTCATATAATCACTCCTTTAATTCTCTAGAAACTTGACTTTTAGAAATTCCTGTCAATATCTCTATTTCTCTAGTGGTAAATCCTTCATTTTGAAGTTCTTTTAAATCCATTTCTAAATTCTTTTTATTAACGCTATTATATAATCTTTTTAAATAATCATATTCATTACTCGGATTACTAAAAGCAATAACTGTTTTTAAAAGATTTTTAAGTTCCCCAGGGTAGGGTATTGTTTCCATAAGACTAATTATCTTTTTAAACAACCTCATATTTCTTCCAGCAAATTTGAACTTAGATAACAATTCATTCAATATTGCTTCTCCAATTTCAATTAGATCTTCTCTCTTATATCTATTAAAATCAATAACCGAATCAAATCTTCTAGTCAAAGCTTTATCAAATGCATCAAATAAATTTGTTGTTGCAATTAAAACTATATTTTCATTTAGGGAATCCATTCCTTTTAATACTGATGATGTAGCCCTGCCCATTTCACGTAAATCATTTGAATTAATTCTATCAATAGCTATTGCATCAATTTCATCGAATAAAATGATTAATTTTTCAGGATGTGAAAAATTACGAATCTCTTCAAAAAGAGAAGCAATGTTTTTAGATGTTTGACCAAGTTTACTATCAATTATAGAATCAAAATCCACGATAAATAAATCTCTTTCTAATATTCTTGCAATCTGCTTTGCAGTTTCAGTTTTTCCAGTGCCTGGTGCGCCTTCAAATAAAAATTTATTAATACCAGCATTATGGCCAATTGCATTTACTATTCCAATAACATCATCTTTAATAACTTCTGGTAAAGGTAACGAATCAGTACCATACTCTACTTTTCGAAAGAAACTAGAATTACTATCACTTATTTGAGGAACAAAAGTATTGGTATTTGACATTAGTGCCATTATATATTCAGCTAACTGATAATTTCCAATCCCATCAAAATATCTTGCTATTTCATACGCTTGATCTCTAAATCCAGCATCATTTTTTTCAGCATAATATTTTATTAAATTTAATACATTTTTTTTCTTCATATCAGTCACCTCCTAATTTATTATACTACATCTTGGGACATATATTCAATATTTGGGACATAAATTTAAATATTTATTTTCTAATTCTATATATAATATGTACAAATTTCCAAATGTTTAATCACTTACCAATTTCCAACTTATTATATAACAAATTAAATAAATTTTACTTTTAATAGCACTGCTGCAATACAAAACAGTTAATTTCTTATGATATTACATGATGAAATAAAATCGACAAATCTTAAAACCGCATAAAATAAAGCCTCCGAAGAGGCTATAAAATACAGTAAAATTTAAATCCACGAACTCCAGGATTCAGAGAATTATCGACATATTATATCGACATGAGCATTCTTTAATAATTATGAATTTTCTAAGATGATATTTTAAAAATTTATTATTAATATATTTTAATGATTATCTTAAACAAGAGATACTAAACTTAAAAATCAACCTATTTATCTCTTTCTAAAATCAATATATCATTTTATCCATCTTCCATGTTCATCAAAAGCGTAGCACTTATTATCAATCCACTTCCACAAAGGATTTTCTTTACTTCCCCTAACCATCTTACAATTTTCATCTAAGTAATACCAAGCATTATTGTTTTTATCCTGGTACCAGCAATTCTGCAAAGCATATCCCCTATCATCAAATATATACCACTCCCCCTTAATCTCCTGCCAGCCATTTTGAGATGTATAATAGTATTTATTTTCTATATCCGTGCAATACCACCAGCCAACATCATTACTATTCCAACCAAACTTCCATTCTCCATTACCAGAAACCTCATCTTCAACTAATCCATTGACAATAGCTTTTGCAATAATCTCTAGATCATATTTGTCTGCATCATCACTGTCAGCAAACAAACATTCAACTAAAATTGCAGGCATAACAGTTTTATTAAGAACAATTAAGTCTCTTATTTTTACTCCTCTATTAGGTAAATTCAGAGTACTTGATAATTCATTGCAGACTTTCGTAGCATATTGATTAGCTACTTCTGATTTTCCAAATACTAATACTTCAGGGCCACTACCTCCCCCTGCATTAATATGAATTTCAACATAAAGTTTTATATCTTTTGTCTTTGCTATTTCATTAGCTTGATTTGCTCTTTCATAACAATCTTCACAGTTATAGCTATTGCTCTTATCAATCCTAAGCAAATTGACTCCATAACCTTTCTGCTGTAAATACTCTGCAACTAAAGTCCCAATCTGTCTAGTGCACTTACTCTCATCAAGTCTATCAACAACTCCACATCCAGCATTCCCACTAGCAGTATGACCAACGGCTATTATAAAATCACTCATTTTTTACACCATCCTCTCCATAATTTCTAATTTCTTTTACTTTTCATATAAGTTATACACTTATGAAAAAAGCAGCTATGCACATATAAAAAAAGTGGCTTTGCCACAATACGGAACTTTCCTGCAACCAAGAACTTCAATATCAAAAACATAAGTAACAACATAAATCTAATTATTTTTATACTTCTATATACGTTATATGTAATCTATCCATATATACTATATATAGAGGTAAATTTAATACAAAACACAATATATGTAAAATAATTACTTTAATTCATAACTCTTATATTGAAGATGGAGGTTTATATGGATTTTGATTATGTCGAAACTTTGGTTACGAGATGTAATAACAATGATGAAGAAGCAAAAGAAAAATTAGCTTATGAGTTTAAACCTTTTATTTATAATATTTCTAAAAGGACTTTCATTGATGGGTATAATGCCAATGATATTATACAGGAATGCTACCATTCACTTTTTAAATCTGTTTCCATGTACAATTCAGAAAAACATAGATTTGTTGCCTATGCTACTAATGCTATTAAAAATAATATGAATGATTTAATAAAAAGAACTAAAACCAGAAGATCTACTGAAGGTAGTGATGCATTAGGATTACATGATGATGTAGAAAATGATTTTCCAGAACTTGAAATCTCAACTGAAGCTTCATTATGTGAAATGTGTGATTATGAAGATTTAAAATTAGCCCTTAAGAATTTAAACGAAGAGGAACTTGAACTTATAGAGTTTGTATTTTACAAAAATTACACCGTAAAAGAATATGCTTATTTGAGAAATATGTGTTACTCAACTGCTATTCAAAAAAAGAAAAACATTTTAATGAAAATACTTAATAATATTTCATTGTATTATTAAGTATAAAAAGCTAATAGCTCTAAGTTTAATCATTGGAGCTGTTAGCTTTATTATAATACAATATTTCATTTACCTACTCAAAACTAAAGTTATTCACAACCTCTGTAGTTTTTTCCACATAATCATCAACAACTTGATCTATTCCATCACAAATGCATTTCAAGCTGCACCCCTGGCATTTATCTAATATCCCTTCCTCTAACAAAGAACATTTTAAATCATCATTAAAAGTAGAATTTCTAATTGCTAAAGCTATTTGCTTTTTATCAAAAACCTCTCCTTCTTCTGAATTAAGTTTAATTTCATCTCTAATCATTTTTACAACACACTCCAATAATTTATTTACAGCTTTAAAATTTAGCAGCTGCTATTAAGGATATATGTTTTATACTGTAACATAACATTAAAATCATGATTAAATTTGTACGTATAATCTCCTAACCCGCATTTTACAAGCAAATTCTTAAGTAGAGAACCCAAATCTATGATTTGGTGTGAATCACTTATCCAGCGAACGCATGTGAGTCGGATTTCCTTTTAAATTCCTAAATTCTAAAGAATATATATTCTTAAAATCTTACATTCTAAAATTCCTTAATTCTTTAATTCTAAAAAATTTATATTCTCAAATTCTTTAGAACTTTAGAATCTCCAATAAACAGCCATATATCCTTTAAGAGAATACATAAAAATACTGATAAAAAAACAAAAAGGGAGGTTATATAATTTATGGCTAGAAAAAAAGCTGCGAAGATACCTAAAAATGATTTTGAATATGATGAAGGTGAAGTATATGGATTTACTAGCGAAGCTCCTATAGCTGGTGACTGCATATCTTCCTTCTCTTTTGATGATAATTCTGATATTAATATTATTCAAACTAGCTCTAATAATAAATCTAATAATACTGCTATTCAAGAAGGTCCTAAAAACAACACTCAAACTAATACAGCTTCAGCTATTAACAGCAATACTCAAAATAATATAACTAACTCCATAGAAATAACAAATACTTTAAACTCTACAAAAGAACTGTTTGATAATAGAAGAACTCCACTACCTAATGGCGCCGCTCCTGCCATTGATGGTGAAACTCCAACTATTAAGAGAAGCTACACCCTTAGAAGTTCTACTATAAGAAAAATAAATGAATTAAAGAGCATACATCCAGATATTAATGTATGTGTCAGTACCATAGTTGATATTGCTATAGAACATTATCATAACCATATTGTAAATGAAGGTGGCACTCAGTAATTTAATTTATTTTAATTTCAAATAATTATTTATTCTCTAACATGAACTAATATATTTTATTTCATATATCCTTTGTAGGAGGTGATGTAATTATGGAAGTAACAGATTTAATTAATCTTATAGTAAACAATGGTTTTCCAGTGGCGGTGTCTGCCTATTTGCTAATTCGCTTAGAGAAACAAATTGTTAGCTTATCTAATTCAATTAATAAGTTAAATACCATAATATCAGCTAAACTTGGAGTAGCTATTGATACAGAGGGTTCTACTGATGATTCTCATAAAGTGGCATGACTAAAAGGCAATAAACATTTTGAAGTGTTTATTGCCTTTAAATTTCTTTATATGTTAATAGATAGTTCAATTTGAATTTAGATTATAAAATAATACACGACTTATTAATATTACGAATCTTCATTTTCTTTAATAAAGTATCGTTTAGATGGAAATGTAATTATTAGTCCAACAAGTGATTGTATTATTCCTTGTGTATTATACGAATTCTTAATTTTTAATGCTATAAAAATCATAGATAACACTAAAAAGAATAAATTATAAGTTATCATTAAACCATAACCCCATTTTTTAAGTCTAAAATATCCGTATGATATTATTAACATTACTAGAGCACTTGATATTCTAATTGTAGAATCTAATAAATCCGATATCGGAATAATGAGAATACCGAATTGTTCAATAAGTTTTTGTATTGGAAAAAATGATATTATTATAAAAAATGCACCTAGCAAATTTAAATATGCAATGAATGTTACTAATACTGGCCTTTTTAACTTCATATGTATTCACTTCCTAATAGTATAATCTAAAGAAACATTTTTTAGAAGCCACCTCAAATTCACTTCTTGTTCTTTCTAGTTCTTCTAAAATGGTATCAAATTTTTCATTCATTTGTTTATTCCTTTTTGTAAAACTTTTGAATGCTCCTATTCCTCTACGTATTCCCATTATTATTAAAATTATTAATCCAAGTTTGATCTAGTTTTAGCCATTAAAGTAGTATTAAAATTAATATTGCTCGTTTTTTTATCATTTGTTGTCATAAAATTAGTATTTTATTCTTTTATCTCTGATTTTATAAATTTTTATAAGATGGTATTATTTAATTAAAACAAATCAAACCAATCTATATTCTTCTATTCTTGAACTTTCAAAGTCTTTTGCTATCGGTAATTTTATAAAAAATGTGGTCCCCCTCTTTAATTCTGTTTCAAACCATATCTGACCTTTATGAACATTTACAATTGTATGATATGCCATAAACAAGCCCAATCCTGTCCCACCACTTCTTCTAAAAGTAAATGGTTCAAATAAAGTTTCACTTAATTCTTCTGGTATACCTCCTGCAGTATCTCTAATTGATATTATTATAAAATCCCCATCTTGTTCTGTTAAAATTTCAATTGTTCCACCTTCATCCATTATTTGAACCGCATTATTGATAATATTTTCGATTGCTCTCTTTAAAAGTTTTTCAGATATATTTACATAATTATCTTCATTTTTATGTAAACATAACTTGATTTTTTTTGACTCGCAAATGGGCTCAAACGAGAATAAGATTTCTTCTAATGTAGAGGCTACTTTTTGTGCTATAAGTTTCTCCGGTTTAAATATGCTTAAGAGTTCAATAACCATATCATTCATTTCATCAACTTGTTTAATTATCCTATTAAGGTAATTATCAACTTTAGATTTATCTGAATTCAACTTTCCCAACTGTCCTAATCCTCTAATTACAGCCAATGGATTTTTTAGATCATGGATAGTTGTTGCAATTAACTCACTTGTTATCAATGGATTCATGTTAATTGAAACTAATTCAGAGTCATTACTATTAGTATGCATAATTGTAGATTCAATTGAATTTACGCATGCAATAAGTATGTGCAATCTGGCTAAATTGGCATACTTAACCGGTACACTTATATCCATCGCTCCTATAATGTTACCGTTACATATAATAGGTGCACCTATACATGCGCAACCACCATAAGCAGTTGCATAATGTTCTCTTCCATAAACAAGGATTGGTTCTCCTATGGAGATAGCTGTTCCCACTCCATTATTTCCTATATTTTCTTCTGACCAACTTGCTCCAAGACAAATGACTGCCTGCTTTCCTCCAAATTCTTCTGGTGTTCCTCTCAAATCAATTATCCATCCTTCATTATCTGCTAAAGCAACTATATGTGGTATGTTAATTAAGCTGGTAGACAAAGAATCCATATACAACTTCGAAGCTTCAATTAAATACGAATTTTCTTGTACCTTTTGTTTAAGATCTTTATCACTCAAGAACTTAAATTTAATTTTATCACGCTCTAATCCTAAATCATTACACCTCTTCCATGATTCCAATGTAATGCTTCTTGCTATAGCATTTTCACTAATAATTGATATAAAGTTTTCCCATTCTTTTAGAATTCCATTTTCATTTAATAAGTACTTCATTTGTATACCACCCCTTATTTTTTATAACATAAGTATAAATAATCCAAAGTATAGTATTACACATTGAGACTTAAATTCCTCTTTTTCTATAGGATTACTATTTATATCTTAGATCAGTTTAAAAAAATAGTGAATTGATAGAACTTTAGTATCAGAAGCAAAGGAAGATTTAAACAGATTAAAAACTGAGGTTACGAAATAGGACTTCAAAAGCACTCTTACACAGATAAAGAAAATCTTTCTTTAAGACAAAATTGTAGTGTTGGTAAGGAAATGGTAAAGAAAATGATAGAAAGCTACGAACAAGGACTATAAAATCAAAAATTGGAATGACTAAGATTTTACCCTTAATGAATTCTAATTTTTAGTTTAATTTATAATGATTACTCTGCTCAATTTTTTATTGAATAATCATATTTCTTATAGTGGAATTTACCAAGAAATATTTGAAAAGCAATATGCATATGGAATATATCAAATGTCATAACACTGGAAAATATAAACTATGTCTTGATGATTATGCCTATGATAAAGAATGGGAGAGTTTAGAAAATACAGGATTATCACTATCGCAAATTCATAATCTGGCATTAGATGTTGCTGGATATGAAATTATTACACCTTGCCCATACTGCAATAAAGAACCTGAATATTACCGTGAAAAGAAAAATAATAAAAAACAAGTGTAATTAAGTGGGGGGGAACTCCCACTTAATTACACTGTTTCATAAGGATACATTTATATTCTCTTTCTACTTATAGTTATACCTCACTTGCTTTTGGTATTATAAGTTATATTTTTGTATCTCTTTATTGATCTTTTAGATAATTTACATTTATTTAAAACTTTAAATTCTATACATTTACAAATTTAATCTGAAACGAATGAAACTTATATTATAGAGAGGTGTAGAAATGTGCCTACACCTATATTTTCTTTTACTAGGTTCTAAATTTAGCAATCAGCTCCTGAAGTTCAATTGAAATTTTCTTTAAATCCTTAGCTGATTCTGATATTTGCTCCATACTAGCAGATTGCTCTTGTATAGAAGCAGATATCTCTTCAGTTGTGGATGCTGATTCTTCTGATATTGCTGATATATCAGTTACATTTTCTACAACTCCATCTTTATTATTATCTATACTATTAATCCTGACAATTAAATTCTCTATTTGTTTGATTATATTATTAACCGAATCATCTATAGCTTTAAACGCCTTTTCCGTTTCGATGGATGATATACTCGTTTCGTTTATTGCAGATTCTTCATTGGCCATCTCTAATTTAGTTGTACTTATTTCCTTTTTAACCTCTGCTACAATAGAATCAATTTCTTTTGTTGAATGTGCAGTTTCAGCAGCAAGTTTCCTTATTTCATCAGCTACAACAGCAAAGCCTTTTCCCTGTTCACCTGCTCTTGCAGCTTCAATTGCAGCATTTAAAGATAGTAAATTAATTTGAGATGCTATAGACTTAATCGTATCTGAAATTTTCCCAATAGATTCAGATTTCTTATCTAATAAATTAACTTGTACAGAAACTTTCCCTGCCACAGAATTATTTGCTTTTACAGCTTCCTTTAATTTACTTATATATTCTATGCCTTCTAAATTTGCATCGGAGACCATTTTTATATGATTTTTCATCAACTCAGTACTCTTTACAACCTCATTAATTTCATCTGCTAGCAATCCTAACTTTTCAGCGCCATCCTCAACATTTTTAGCAAGATCTGTTGAACCTTGAGCCATATCATCTATAGCTTTTGCAACACCTTCTATTGTTTCAGAAGTTTCCCCTATAATACTTGACAAATTATCAGCATTAGATGATACATTTATAGAGTTTTTCTTAATGTTATCTATGGTTTCTCTAAATATTTTTCTCATTCCTGCTAATGCCATACCCATATCAAAAAATTCATCTTTGTACTTATTTATCGTCTTTAATCCATCTTGATCAAAGGCCAAGTCCAAATCTGCCGTTTTATTTATAAAATCTGTTATAAACTTCATGCTCTTTGTAATATTAATTGTAATATATGCTGCTACTACAATACTGAATAAAATTATAGTTATTGCAATCATTATTAGCATAAATCTCGCTTGCTCATAAGTCTTATTATTTTGTGCATTAGCTAGATTAGCTTGTTCTTGATTGAGTACCACTAACTTTGTAATTGTATCATTTACTTTGTCAAAATCCTGTTTAGCCTCACTTAATGACAATTCATTAGCTTCTACTTTCTTCCCTTCCCTGCTTAAGGCCAAAACTTTATTACTTATTTCAAAATATTTCAAATATTCTTCTTTAATTTCCGCTACTAAATCTTTTTCCTCTTCTAATATCATAGTTCCTTGATAATCATTTAAGGCTGTCTCAAATTTATCTTTTAATGTTTTAAGTTCATTTTCAGTATCATTCATTAGATTTTCATCATTCGTTGCTACATGTCTATACTCTCGTACCCTGTAGTCCGCCATAGTTGTATTCATTGTATGCGCTAAATCATTTCCATTAAACCACACTTTTGTAATTTCGTCAGATTTATCATTTAAACTTTTAATTGATGATATGGAATACATCCCTAAAAAAGATGCCAGCAAAATTATTAATCCAAATGCTGCAATTAATTTCTTTTTAATTGTAAATCTCATCCTGATATTTCCTCCCAAAATAGATTTAAATCCATTATTATTATTAATCTATCCTTTACTCTAGTAATTCCAATGATATATTCTTCTCCTTCATATATACTGTCAATCCTATTAATATTTTCTTTAGGTAACTTAATAACTTCTTCAACATCATCAACAATTACTCCAAAGGGATTATTATTTTCAATAATAATAATTTTTTGCTCTTTAAATTCCTTATTACTTTTAATACCAATCTCTTTGCTTAAATTCAAAATAGGTAGTATTTTACCTCTTAAATTTATAACACCAATCACACTATCCATACTTGAGGGTATCCTTGTAGGAATTGTATAATAAATAACTTCTTTAACTTGGGATATTGGTACTGCATATTCTTCTTGTCCAATGGAGAATACTACAAACTTTTCAATAAGCATTGTTTAACCTCCCTTTATAGGTGCAAAAACCTTATAACATAATATGAGCATAAGAATAATATTGTTACATTATCAAATCAGCTTACTCCAAAATATAATTCTTTTGTATAAAATTATACTAATTTTTCCCTGTCAACTTCCTACTAATATAAAAAGCAGTAGCTATATTTCTAATAACTACTGCTTCAAAAAAGTATGATACTAACTTTCTACTATAAGCTTATCTTGATTTAATATATGAATATCTATCCAATTCACAACAAATTCTAATATTTCTTTTACAGATTGATCTTGGTTTGAGTCAATTTTATAAAGGTCAATATTATCAATATCCTTTATAAAGTTTTCATGCTCTACTTTATGAGATAAAAACCTTCTATGTCCAATACTTAACATATATTCTTCCTCAGATTTAAAATGGAACAATGTATATTCTTTTAATTCTCCAATTATTTCAATAATTTTATCATATTTATCACTAATAAAGTCATTAGTTAATAACTTATATGCTCTATCTGCAATCTCAAATAACTTTTCATGCTGTTCGTCAATTTGTTTCACTCCAAGTTCATAATCTTTTTTTACATTTTATCATAATATCATCTCATATAACAAATTATTCTAATATTATAACACGAAATGTTTATTGTTGTAATTTATTATACTGACTTTTAATCTAATTTTATCCATTAAATTAATATTTAGCTTAATTTTACTATTTCCTTTTTAAGCTTCTCATAAAACATATTTAGATTATTATAATATTGAATAAATTTCATTATACTAGTAAATCTATTACTATGTATTTTAATTAAAAGGATATTAATGGAGGCTTAATATGAACATATTAAAGAAAATATTGTCAGCTTTTATAGCTTTTATCTTGTTATTACCAATGATTGAATTCAATGCATATGCAGCTCCTAATACTAATCCTCAAAATCCAGTAAAAGTTGGAGTATTTTTATATAATGCTGGCGAAGAATTTTATTCACGTATTAAGGAAAACTTAGAAAATATACAAAAAGAAAATGAAAATAAAGTTCAATTTACTTTTTTTGATTCCAAAACAAATCAAGGTATTCAAAATGATAATATTACTCAGGCACTTAGTACTAAAGCATTTGGCCTTTATGTAGTAAGTCCAGTTAGCCGTGATATTGAACAATCACAAAATAGTATTTCCAGAATAATTAGCGAAAGAATCCCATTAATAATACTTGCACCTCCAGATCCATCATTTTCACAGTATCTACAAGATTCAACTAGTGTTATTATAGGCGGGGATGACGAGCAATCTGGTGTTTTACAAGGCGAACTTATTGTTGGTACATGGAACTCTAATAAAGAAATTCTAGATAAAAATAAAGATAATATGATGCAGTATGCCATACTACAAGGACCAGTTAATGACCCTGCAACACTTGCCAGAACTAAATCTTCCATTCAAACTATTAATGATGCTGGAATAAAAACTCAAGAACTTTTCTCAATACCTTGTGGTTGGATGCAAAACTGCGCTAGAGTTAATCTGGAGGATGTTTTTTTTAATTTGACGGTAAGATTGAAGCAATAATCTCAAATAATGATGCTATGGCAATTGGTGCCCTTGAAACACTACAAAAGTATGGATATAACAAAGGAGACAAATCAAAGTATATTCCTACATTTGGAATTAATGGCTTGCCAAAAGCATTACAATTAATCGATCAAGGAGTTATGGCAGGAACTGTTATTCAAAATCCTCGTGAATATGCAGATGCAATTTACGCGGTAGGAATGAATCTTGTCTCTGGACTAAGTCCTTCTAGTAGAACAAATTATAAATTCGATGAAACTGGAAAGATAATTAGAATTTCCTATCATAAATATACCAAGCCACAATGAGTGTTTAACTATACACTTTGGACCCAAAATAATTATTTACAAACTCAACATTTAATATTATGAATCTTTTGAAGATATATGTCATATAATCTAAAGTAACATCTTGAATGTTTCTCTCTTTTGTTAATATTCACTTTATAATTTTTATCCATTCACTTTTTACCCCTTATATAGGGGTTTTTTTATATTTTATTTACAGACGAATTACCAATCTTATTATAAGATTTCTTTATATATTTCTAAGATTGTAATGTTTTGAATAATCAAATCAATCTATATTCTTTTAGAATTACATTTTCATTTAATAAGCACTTCATTTGTATACCACCCCTTATTTTTTATAACATAAGTATAAATAATCCAAAGTATAGTATTACACATTGAAATCTAAATCCCTCTTTTTATATAGGATTACTATTTATCTTAGATAAGTTTTTTAAAAAAATAGTGAATTGATAGAACTTTAGTATCAGAAGCAAAGGAAGATTTAAACAGATTAAACTTTAATAACAAAATAGATTGTTAACCTAGATCCCATTTAACTGATAGCTAGATATTATTTTTTAATATGTTTTGTCTTATGTTCACTTTTTTAAGATTACAAGTTATTTATCCATGTTTAGAATTATTTTAAAATCATCTTCATATAATTAAATATAATCTTCAAAATATTATTTTCTCTTTTAGTAGATCTAAATTAATAGTCATCTTATACTTTATTCTATTCATTTTCTGCCCCTTAATTGGGGTTTTTATATGCTCTTTCAATATTATTCAATTAATCAAATGTTTAATTAGATATCTCTCTTAGCATTTTATCTAATTTTATAATTGTCTCTTTATTTTCAGACAAAGCATTTTCTTGCCTCTTCTGTTCTTCTAGACACGCTTCATCAAGATCAGTACCTTTTGATTTAAAGAATTTAATATTGGATTCTAATCTGCAATTCTCTTTTTTCAGAATAAGCTTAAAATGTTTAATTTCTTTCTCATTTAACATAAGTATCCTCCTTCCTATAACGAATATATTTTTCTATACTCCATATAATAAATTTAACTCCTTATTTGAATACTACTTAATTTATGAAAGGTTGATAATCATATGAAAAAATCTGTTATTTTATTTTCCATCTTTTTCTTCATATCATTTACTATAAATACAGTAAATACATTTGCTCAAGCAAAAATATATTCCCAAGGTTTTTATACAATGAAAGATCTTAATCTTGCTGATAATGTTACTTACATTGTAGAAAATAATGAACCCTACGTTGATGGTTTATTATTTATTATTAATTCTAGTAAAAATGTAGAACAATTTATAAGAATACCACCTAGTTCTACCAGAAATCCATTAATTCCAATTAAACCTGACTACAAATTCATAATATATGGCGATGTTAAATTAACTTTTAAACAAGCTAAAATTTCCTAGCTGTTATTTAAAACGTATTTAAAATTATGAAAGGTGGCTAATATTAATGAAAAAACTCATTTGCATAATTTCCTTTTTACTATCTACATCGTTAATTATTAACACATCAAATGCTGTAGCTCAACAAAAACAATACTCTCAAGGCATATATTCTGTAAGAGATTTGAATTTATCACCAAATATGTCTCCTAAAGTTGAAAATATATCTCAAAATGCTACTGCAACAATAATTATATTTGACTCTAATCAGTTAATGCAGCAAGCTTTTAGGTTAAAACCTCAATCACAAAAATATAATCTATTACCCATTGATTATGACTATACCTTTGTGATAATTGGAAGTGGAAAGCTAATTTTTTCTTAACGTTTCTTTTTTATTTCTTAAAATATTTACAATTTATATAATTTCTAAATCTATAAACAAACCTTTTAACTTTAATTATCATAATTATTTACAAGCAGTAATCTTTTAATAGATTTGTTTTTTTATTCTTTTAGTTCTTTCAAAACACACTTGAATAGTCTGCTATATGATTTGTTAAAAGATTTAACTGACTTTATAATTTCTTAAAGAATAAAAGAAATCCCCAAAATGGGGAACATAATATATTATTCGTACTGTTCTGTCCATATTTGAGGATTTACTGCGACTTAGCTAGTTTATCTAATTCTATAGTAAAACTTGTTACTTCCTCAACACTAGCATTTGTTTCTTCTATTGCAGCTGATTGTTGCTCCGTTATATCTAGTGTAGTATTTGATACCTGCATAGTTTTTTCTACTGATTCCTGTATTTTTTTCACCAACTCAGCAATATTTTTTGATGTTTCTCTAGAATTTCCTGCTAAATTCCTAATTTCCTTTGCAACAACAGAAAACCCTTTTCCCAAATCCCCAACTCTTGCAGCTTCAATTGAAGTATTAAGCCCAAGCATTTTTGTTTGATTAGTTATGTCTTTTATGTAACCCAAAATAACATTTATTTTATTAGAAAGTTCTCGTACCTTTACTATTTCATTATTTAATAAATTTTGATTTTCAGTAACTTCCATTGATGATGCAGCAAGATGCTGAGTTGCAGAAGATATTTGTTCAAAACTCTCTGTAAGGGTTCCAGTTAATTCCGTAATCTTTAACCGTTGATATCCTTCTTGAGATAATGTATTAGCTACCGAAAATAAAACTTCTGCTGCTGACTTAATCTTTTGTTCCTCTACTACCTTCACCTCTTTAGCTGCAGTATAATATTCTTCTTCTTCTAAACCAAGCTCTCTTGCAGTATGTTTAAACTCAGATTCTTTAGGATTATCAAAGAGAATTTGACCACCAAGAATTGTGCCAATAAGAGTTCCTTTAACTATTATTGGTGCTGCAAAATCAATAAGTCCTGAATGACATTTATAAATATAAGGTTTTCCAGTTCTAAATGCTTCCTCTCCAGCACTGGCATGACATTGTGCACATCGATTTTTCCCAATTTGTGTAGATTGAGTAAGATTAGAACATATATTAGTATAACTACTTGGCATTGTAACTGGAGTTCCATTCTTATCTACTGTTATACTCGCAATATTCATGCTTTGTGCAAAATCATCTTGAAACTTTTGAAGAAATTTCAAATCAATAATATCTCTTAATTCTAGCATATTTAAATCGCCATTATATTTTTCCACAAATTTCTCCTCCAAAAAACCGTTTTTTTATATTATACCATAGTAACTATTTACATTCTTCAATTTTTTCAAATTTTAATATATTTATTAAATTATATAATAGATTCATCTCAAATGTGTAATTCACAATTTTATATTTTTAATAAAAAAAGATAGTATTATTATTCTTACCTGATTTTTTTCCTACCTCTTTTTGGGGTACTTAGTAAACTTACTAAATAATAAATATATTTTCTGGCGACAATTAATATTTCTTATACAATCTAAAGCTTTTTGTTTAGTGTTTTGACACTTCTTCTGTACCTCGTTGATGTCCTTGTAAATATCGTTCTTCACTTCCAGCTTCTACATCAGAAAAATCTCATTTATTATATCTTGATTATATGCATTATTATCGTCAAGTATTGTATTAATATCTTCAGCTCCAAGTACATTAGAATTCTCACACCTTCTATAACTTCTGTTACCCATTTTTTTCTTCAGTAATTTAATTATAATGTTAGTAAATAAGCTCCCTATAATTTCATAATATGTATTAGTTTGAGATTTGATATAAAAGAATAGAGAGAATAAAGATTTCTCTTTATTCTCTCTATTCTTAAATAAGAACTCAAAATGTGATTTTTATTAATTGCTTTAATTTCATTATAACATCCTACAAATAAAAATGCAAAACAAAAATTCATACTATATTTATATAAATTTACTGATAATTTATTTATTAATTGTTTTGTCACAATAATATCTTAGTTATAGTGGGTATATAGGCTCAATAATGTATTTGATTTATTAATAGTAGAATAATGAACATACGCGTTTACTAATAAAAAATAGTAGTTTTAATTACTAAAACGTATTCTTTTATAACTAGGTAAATGGTCAGAAGACAATTAATTAATAATTTTCTATCTTTTGTTCTTTTTCTGAGAATATAAAATATAATAATAGTGGTTGGATATTTTTGTTTCATATATACTTAGCTTAAAGGGATTATGCTTTTTATGGCAAAAGCTTCAGGTGCCAAAGGCCTTAGAATAGTTGGTTCCATAGAAACAGGTCAAGAATTACTTCAAAGATTTGAAATGAATGAAGTTTTTGTAGGTCACATGGGTAATTGGCTTACTATAGAGCCATTACTTGCTACTGGTACTGTTGACGTGTTTGCAATGGAAGAAAATTGTTCACCTCCAGCCATAGATATGTACGCTGAAAAATACCAAGTTACTTTAGTATCTGTAAGTACTATAATTGATTTACCTGGTATTGAACATAAGATTCCTTATGAACCTTCAGAAGTTGATAAAATGGCGGATAAATTAATTGAACTTGCTATTGAAAACTTTAAAAAGAGAAAAGAAAGAAAAATTGAACCATTAGTTCCAAAGAAAACTCAAAAAGCTATAGCTGGTTTTTCAACTGAAGCTGTTTTAGGTGCTCTTGGAAACAAACTTGACCCATTAGTAGATGTAATAGCAGCTGGAAAAATAAAAGGTGTTGTAGCACTTGCTAATTGCTCAACTTTAAGAAATGGCCCTCAAGATTCTATGACTATAAACCTTACAAAAGAACTTATAAAACGAGATATATTAGTAGTTAGTGGCGGATGCGGAAACCATGCTCTTGAAGTAGAGGGTCTATGTACTGTTGAAGCCGCAAATGAAATGGCAGGAGAAGGTTTAAAAGAAGTATGTAATATGCTAAAAATACCTCCAGTATTAAGTTTTGGAACTTGTACTGATACTGGAAGAATTTCAATGCTAGTTACTGCTCTTGCAGATCACTTAGATGTTGATGTATCAGATCTTCCAATAGCCGTTACTGCTCCAGAATGGATGGAACAAAAAGCAACTATAGATGGAATTTTTGCACTAGCTTATGGTACTTATACTCATCTATCTCCTACTCCTTTTATGACTGGCGCTCCTGAATTAGTAGAACTTTTAACAGAAAAAGCAGAAGATGTAACTGGTGGTAAGATAGCCCTAGGTGATAATCCTGTTGAAGTAGCTGAAAATATTGAAGCCCATATTATTGCAAAAAGAAAAGGTATGGGATTAAGCTAATATATTTTGTAAATAAGATTCATTAAATTAATAATTAATCCTCTAAACTAACCATAAGTAGAACTTTCTTTAACTATTTAAAATATTCAAAGAAAGTTCTACTTATTTAGATTTTTGTTATTAAAAATGAGATTACACTCTTATAAATTAGTTTGCGATAAAAATTTAATTTATCATAACATTCTTACATTCTATTTGTAATATCTCGTCCAAATTTATTTGGATGAAGTATTACAAAAGCTTATGCTATTCTAAATAAAAAGATACAGATATATATTTATCTGTATCCTGAAAAAGATTGATAGTGGAATGCTTAGTATAATGGGATAAACTAATTCATTCTTCTCTATTATAATGCTAAACAAAAAAATTATCTACATAATTCAACTAGTAAAATATAACATGATAAGTGCCTATATCAATTATATTAAAATTATTTTATTACCCTATGTACTCCTTATATGGTAATCTCACAGCTTTTCCTGTCTCATCAAATTTATACTGTGTGTCTAAAAGTGGAGGATTACCCTGAAATACATTTAAGCCTATAGTATAAATAGCTTTTGCCATTTCTGAAGGATCTTGAAAAACCGAACCTGCCATACGCCCATTTTTTATCAATTCTTGAGCCTCAGGTGTTGCATCCACTCCTACAACAGCTATCGTTTTCTTTGGATCACCTAAATTGTATCCGTATTTTTGCAATGCCTCAATAGCTCCTATGGCCATCTCATCATTATTTGCAATTATCGCTTCTATTCTATTATCATATTGCAAGAATAAAGCACTAATATTTGTCCTAGCCAGATCTCTCTCCCAGTTACCAATAGTTGATGCAATTTGTGCTATTTGTATTCCTGCTTTTTCAAGAGCTTTAATTGAAAATTCTGTTCTTTCCTGAGCTTCTATGTTATTTTGAGGACCACGCAATATAGCATATTGCAAAACACCATTATTATTAATATCAATGGACGTTCTTTTATTATTCCACAAATTAACAAGAATTTGCCCTTGCAAATTTCCTGCTTCTTTTGCATTTGTGCCAACATAATAAGCTTTTTCATAGGATTTAATTGCTTCAGTTGAAAGAGGTTCACGATTAAAGAAAATGATAGGTATACCTCGTAGTTTAAAACGGTCAATTACTTCTTGAGTAGCTTTTGTATCAACCAAATTAATCAAAAGAATATCTTGAACATTATTTTCTAAATTACTCAGAATTTCATTTTGTATTGCTTGGTTCCCTTTGCTATCATAGAAATTAAACTTAACTTTCCCTTTATTTTGATTTTGAATTTCTTCTAAATTTTGTTTAACCAAGGAAATATACTTATCCTTAAAGTCATATAATACTACATCTACTACTGTTGCATGATTTTGTCTAAATAAGTTTTCCTCACCTTTTACCTCAATACATCTATATTGCATTTCAGATATATTAAATATTAAATATAAAATTACTAATATTCTTCTGAATGTTCTCATCTGAAATCATCTCCTTCATTTTATATAATAGTATTATTCTCATTAAAATTCATAAATATTTATTTCTACAAAATTAGAAAAAGTGTTATCTATATTAATCTTTTTTAGTTAACAAAAAAAGCATAGTGTAATTCTTGCAAATAGTTACACTATACCTTGTGCCTTTCGAATTAATTCCTATGAATTTCCAAATAGTTAAACTTTCTTTAATAAAGATAATGTATATAAGTAAATTTAAAGCTATGTAAAAAAAGAATAACTACCTAGATTATAATAAATCATTGTAAATATTAGCATTAGCTTTACTTAATTATGATACATACTAGTTTAACTTCTTTATAATTATTCTACATCAGTTATGTATCAATACCATTGTGGAGCTTCATTTTATTGTGATTAGAAAACCTTATTATATATATTATCTAACTTTAAAATTATTTATTTGCTTTTCTAATTCTCCTGCTAATAATTGAAGTTCATTTGAATGATTTGTAAGTTCCTCCATTGTTGCTGTTATTTCTTCTGTTGATGCAGTAACTTCCTCTGATGCTGAAGCTGTTTGTTCTGATATTAAAGTGCTTAACCTCATCAACTTTTTTAGTCATCATCTCGATTGATTTTAAAATTTCATCAAATATTTTATGAGCTTCATCTACTGCTGATTCTTGTTCATCAACTATAATTTCAGTAGCCTTAATAGCCTTTACTGCTGTATCTGATTTTTCTTGTATATTAGAAATAATTTTCTTTATTTCCTCTGTTGACGTTTTTGACTGTTCAGCAAGTTTTCTTATTTCATCTGCAACTACTGCAAATCCTTTGCCTGCTTCACCTGCACGTGCAGATTCAATGCTAGCATTTAATGCCAAAAGATTAGTTTGTTCTGTTATATTAGATATCGTTTCTGATATTGCATTTATTTACTTAGTGCTTTCATTCATATCATGAACTATATCATTAACATCATTAGTAGCCATTTTAGTTTTACTTGATTTCTCAGCCAATGTTTCTATCATAGTTAATCCCTTTGAACTTAAATCTCTAGTATTATTTGATATTTGATCCATTTCATTAGAATTAATATTAATTTCATCTAACCTTTTTGATAAGCTCTCCATTTCAGATTCACCCTTTTGGGCATTTTGCACTTGTTCAGTTGCTCCTCCTGATACATCTTCTATTGCTTTTGCCACCTCATTTATAGAAGCTGTTATTTCTTGTGACATACTTGCAAGACTTGTCGACGTTTCTAAGACTATATTTGATGAACTTGAGATACTATTCATAAGCTTAGATATATTTTTTATCATTGCATTAAATGAAGTAGCTAATTCCTTAAATTCATCATTTGTTGATGCAGTTATAGATACTGTTAAATCACCATTAGAAGCCTTAGAAAATACTTCTTTCAACTTTTTAATATTATTAGCTATTCCTTTACTTATGAATAATGATAAAAAGACAGCAACTATTGCAATTACTAGTGTCATTAGTAAAGATGTATTTAATATAGATTTTGTATCATTAGAAAGTTCGCTTTCATCTAATATAGCAACTAATTTCCAACCTGTTAATTGGTTTGTCTGATATACTCCAAACTTTTTTGAACCATCAGACTTATAGCTTACAAATCCACTGTCCTCAGATTTTACTTCCTCCCAAATTTCTAACTTTGCAGCTGCATCTGTATTAATTAACTCTCTTTGCTCATGCGCTAAAATATTGCCTAATCCATCTGCAATAAAAATGTACCCTGAATTCCCTATTTTCTTAGTAGACATTCTTTCTGAAAGTGTTGCTAATGTACAGTCTATTCCTATGACACCTACTACATGACCATCTTTTTCTACTGTTTCTGCAATTCCAACTACACTATTACCAGTTGCAGCATCTACGTAAGGAGGTGTTATTACAACTTGGCCTTTATGCTCTAGTGCAAGTTTATACCATGATCTTGTAGTTGCGTCATAACCTTCAGGCATTTGTACTTCTGGGTATATAGCAAATTTTCCAGAACCAGTTCCATAATAGATATCAAGAATATCCCCATCACTTTCTTTTATACCTTTTAATATATTTATTATAGTTTCATTGTTATTATCAACATCAATATTCATTATTGCCGGATTTTTTGAAGTCATTGAAACTATATTAGAAAATCCGCGAAAATAATCTATTAATCCATCATTTATTTCTGAAAGTGTTTGTTTACTTGTCACTGTTAACTTATTACTAAGTATTGTTTTCGATTGATTATAAGAACCAAATCCCAATATAATTAATGGAATTACACAAATAGAAACCAAACTAATGATTAGTTTAGTACGAATACTATTTATCTTTATTTCTTTTAATTTCATGTTAATCTTCCCCTTATACTTTTAATAAACATTGATTTTTTATTAAATTCAAAATAACTTATTAATTATTGTAGTATCTCATCCGCCCATCTTACTGATTCTAAATAAACTTCTGGAATCTTATTCTCATTTATCTTTATTTCTTTTGCATAAACCAGAACATCTTCCCATTGGCCTTTTTCATAACTAATAGTTAATTTTAATACCTTGTTTAACGGACTATTTTGCTCAATAAGTCCTTCTTTAATTTCATTTGATAAATACAATTCCTTTATAATAATTTCAATTGAGCAATTTAAAATGGCATCCATAACTGAAAATAAACCTACCATATATGCTGAATTAATTTTCTCTTGATATATACTCATATCACAAATAGACTCACACATTTTTGCTCTCTGCAAGGAAACTTTTACCACCTCATCTATATCACTTTCTTTTAAGTCATTTAATAACACAATATAAAGCCATTTTATAATTTCTTTCTTTCCTAAAAGTGTAATAGCATGTTTTATAGTACTTACTTTGTTCTTGATACCATATGCAGACGAATTAATTAATTTAGTAAGTTTATATGATAGTCCTAAATCTTTTATTATCAACGCTTCCAAATGATTAAAATCAAAGTCATCTTTATTTATTAACTTTAGGATTTTTAATCTAGTATCTTTATTAGCTGGAATATTTTGAGTTGATAATATAGTTGGCTTACTAAAATAGTACCCTTGAAAATACGTATATCCAAGCTTTAAGGCCTCATGATATTCTTCTTTATTTTCAACTTTTTCAGCTAAAAACTTTAATTTACTATTTATTCTTAGCAACTCAAAGACCTTTTTTCTCTCTACCCCTTTAGTAATTTTGAAGTCTATTTTTATAATATCAGCTAATTGTACTAATTTAATATATCTAATATCGAATGTAAAATCATCTAATGCTATAATAAACTCTTTTTCCTTTAATCGTTTACATGAACTTATAAATTCTTCACTTGGTTCTATATTTTCTAAAATTTCTATTACAACATACTCACTTGGAAGAATTGTTGCTATTTCTTCCTTTATCAATTCTTCTGTGAAATTAATAAACGCTTTCTTATTATCAATAATGCCTTTAAAATCAAATGCATAAAACGAATTTGCTATAACATTTAGTGTGGCTTCATCTCCATTAGAATTATTGTAAAAATTATTATGTCCATTCCTAAATAAAAGCTCATATGCAACAACTTCATTATTTCTATCAAATATAGGCTGCCTTGCTATAAAAGTGTCCATCTAATTCATCCCTTTCTAAAAGCTAATTAAAAATATAAATACAATTTAATTAATTATAAAAATACTAATAAAATAAAAACCTAATTATATATAAATATAAAAAAAACAATTAAAACTAATTAATATTAATTAGTCTTAATTGGTCGGTTGCACAACTAGCTCCCAATTCTTAAAGTGCCCAGATAAAAGAATTTTTCATAGCTCCAATTATTTAATATATATTTTTGTCATTTTTTTAATATATGTATAATATTATAATTAATTTATCAAAGTGAATTTATCCGCTTATGTAATTTTTAAAATTATAATAACAAATAATATATAAATAAATCCCAAAGTACATTATCCTATCATATAACAATAAAATGATTCATCATCTTTAGGAAAATTCTTACATGGTAACTATAAATATTATGATGGATTGTGCCATCAAGAATGGCTAAAGCATTGTAAAATTCAACTTATAAGACCTGTTTTAATTATTATACAAGGAGAAATTATAAAATTTCTCCTCTTCGTTTTACTTTTCTACTTTACTAATTAATTTGTTGTACTCGTTCAAAATTTCATCCAATTCTTGACTTACTAAAATTACGTCAGGATCTAATAGATTTGATTTTTCATTGATCAGGTCCTGTAATAATTTTCTCATCATATTAATTTTATTGTTTATGTTCTCCATTTCTTTCATAATATCCCTCCTTTCGTCATCCAATTATAACAATTAAGGAAAATTATGTATCAAATATAAAAATATTTGTTTAATATGTACAAAAAGAGCCCTCGCAATTTTAAGGGGCCCTTATAGAATCCTTTATATATTTAAATCAACTCATTGTGCTAGTTAAATTTATCAGTATTATTTACAAATAGAAAAGCTCTAACATACTAATAAGTGTAAAAAGTTATCTTTTATTAGAACGGGTTAAATTAATAAAACTTTACAAAACATGTGTTGTAATAATTATTAAAATCAATAGGCTTTAACAAAACTAATATGTTAAAAATCTGTTAATGTGTGATAATAAAAATATTATATTTAGACAAGAAAGGATTTGATTATATATTAGAAATAAAAAAATAGCAACAAGCAAAATTTTTCTTGCCTGCTGCTGTTAATATATATTAAAATACTTACGTTTATAGTTTATCATTACATTACAATTAAGTAAATAACAATTTGAAATGCAACCAAATTAATGATTGCATTTTTATATTTATGCTTTAGGGTTTATGGTATACAAGCATATATCTATTTTATCATAAAATCAAATGCAATAACAAGTAATGATTACTCTATTTAATGTTAACATTCAACTTTTTCAATATAGTCAATGTACTTGTTATACTCATTTTTAAACTAGAGCTAAGTTAATAATTGGGACACATTTTTATAAAATCCTTTTTCACTCCCTGCTTCAACTCCACTGCAATATCCTTTGTTGTATCCTTGATCATAAATATTTCAATGCATCTGCTACAGCTTAATTCTTGCTTTTACCTTGTAACATTTTTCTTAATATATAATATATTAACTAATCTATACGGTAACAATTTTTCAATATCATAGTAGTCTTTTTGATTTGAATTAGCAAAAATATTATACTCCCTTTAAGTTTTTTATTATAATAACAGTAGTCAAAAACTCCCTGACTACTGTTATTATAATATATGCCAATTAATGAAAAAGTAATAAGGGAAATAAAGACTACTCTTCACTCCCCTTATACTATGAACACCCAACTTACTTTTTTTATTAATTACCTTAATTACATTATAACATATTTTAACAAAAGCTGAAGCATTTTTACATTAAATTTATATGTATTTATATTTGTCACACTTTCTTTAAATCGTAGTACATTGGTTATATAGTAATATTTCCTAAAAGATTAGTAATCTCACGGAATTGGCATATTATCAATTTATAAAAAGCTGTAATTAGAATGAATCTAATTACAGCTTTTACTTTTTCATGACTGGTATTAAGGAATGTTATTCATTTTTAATGCCATACTAAATATGAAAGGTGGCTTTGAAATGAAAATATTCAAAACTCTATTCTTATTTTTTATTATAATTATAGTAACTACCATGTCACTATATTATCCTAAAATGCATGCTAATTCACAAGTTGTTCCACAAAAACAAATTAAAACAGCTGTATTATTATTTAGTTTTGATGATCCTTATATTTCTTTAGTCCGTAAAGGGTTAGAAGAAATTCAAAATAAAAACAACAATAGTATCAACTTTACATTTTATGATGGCAAAAGAAATCAGAGCATACAAAATACTCTTTTAGATTCGGCTCTTCAAAATGATTATGATCTTTTACTAATAAACTTAGTAGATTTAGATCAGAATACAGTCGAATCAGTTATCTACAAAGCAAAACAAAAAAATATTCCAATAATCTTATTTAATACAGTGCCATTTGAAACAGCTCCTATTAAATCTTATAATAAAGCACTAGTTATATCTACTGATGCTGTTCAATCAGGCATTTTACAAGGTGATCTCATTACAAATGAATGGAATTCAAACAAAAACAATATTGATAGAAATGGCGATAATACATTACAATATATCATGCTAAAGGGTCCAAACAATATCACAGTAACAAATGCAAGAAGTTTGTATTCTATTTCAACCATTAATAAATCTGGAATAAAAACTCAAGAAATTCTATCCAAGACTTGTAATTGGGACGAGAAATGTGCAGAAGACTCCATTAGACTACTATTTTTAACCTATGGAAAAAATATAGAAGCGATAATTTCAAATAATGATGCTATGGCCATAGGAGCTATTAATGCATTGCAATCATATGGTTACAATAAAGGAGATAAATCAAAATATATTCCGGTTTTCGGAATTGACGGAATTCCAAAAGCTATAGATTTAATTAATAGCGGAATTATGTCTGGTACTGTATTACAAGATCCAAATCAAACAGCTGAATCCCTTTATGTTGTAGGAATGAATTTGGCTAATAATTTACCCCCACTTCAAGGTACAAATTATAAATTTGACGAAACTGGAGTTACAATTAATATGCCTTATCATGAATATAAACAAATAAAGCCGTAGTTAGTTACCTATAACTAATGTTTCTTATTTATATACTTTAATCTTAATTATATATAAACTAAATTTTATCTTTAGAAGAAAATCATAGCATTAAATAATTGGAATGAATTTAGTTAACAATTTAAGTCTTACAGAAAACACAAATTATAATGTTATTGATTGAGAAATTATAGTTCCGTTCCCTTATGAGGAATATATAAAAATTAAGTCGTTTTAATATAATTGTGATGAGATTCTTTGATCTCTAAAAAAATGCTTCAATGCAATAAGTTAATTCAAGTATTTCGTTAACATTTTCTCAATACCACAATATATCAAAGTGATATAAGAATTTATATCATTGTATAATCCTCCATGCCTTAAAAAGCAAGCAGTAGTTGGATTATTCCTAGCTACTGCTTTTTTCATATATAACTTATGTTTATATGGATCTGTAGAAGACTGATTTTTTGCCTTTCTAAAAACTTCTTTATACAGTTTTGTCTACATTCTTTTTCCTCTTCCAGCTTTTCTTGAATTTCCTTTGGCGTAGCAGTTGATCAATAAAAAGAACCCTATTTCTAGAGTTCTAATCCTTATTCTTTTAGCAATCGCGTTGCAATCCTATCAAGTTCATGTTTGAAATACTTATTGAATTTTTCCTGAATTGATATTATTGGAACTCCTTTTTCTTCTAGATATTCTATCGCAATTCTATTTTTTGCATTTTGTTCTGCTAATAATGTTACAATAGCGGATATGGCATAATTAGAATCCGCTTCATTATAATCCTTTGTATATCTTACAAGTAAATCTTCATTTATCATAACCACCTCCTTTTATACAACTAATTATACAAAAAGAGCGAATTTCCTTCTAAACATTACAAATATGTTATCTGTTCAAATCTCTTTATAGTTAACAACTTTGTGATTGTAGTTATTGTTTCTATTGATTAAATCATTTTAATATTTATCTTTCAATTACATGTAATTTAATTATCTCATTATTTATAGTCCCTATTTTTGATCTCTTTATTTGGGCATTTTTATTTTCTTAATATTTTTAACTGTACTCATATCATCATTCTAATTATCATAGTATCTATTAATTAATATTATTTTGTTAGGATGGTGTAATAATGTCATCTATGGATAATATAGATTCAGAAGATTTATTAGTTCTAATTGACTCACTCTCTACTTCACTTTCAAAAAATAAAACTACTGATGAAATTAATTTACTTGGAAAATTCTTTTTGGATGTAGGACGCTCATTGTTAGCAATTGCTTCTAAAAAAAATAATTTATCTTCAACAGAAAATGCATCAACTTCATCCGAATCTATACCCAAAAATGATTCTAACTCTAATTGATTAGTTATGAACTCTTCTCATTAAGATCTTATTTTTTGTTATATTTCTTTTACTAGTTGCAAAATGAACTTGAACCAATAAAAAATCCATAGTGATTATTCTTTGTTATGACTTAATCGCAAAACCAAAACAAACACGGAAAATAATCACTATGAACTACAAAAAAATAACACAAAATCGCGTAAGAATAAACATTTAAATTTTGAAGAACATATGATTATCGAGCTTCGCCTAAAGGATGAATTTTATGCATATAATATATCAAAAGAGCTAAATCGTTCAATAAAATACTATTCTAAATTAAATACGACGTGGAACTACTACTCAAAACTAAAATTATTCACAACCTCAGTATTTTTTTCTAGATAATTATCAACCACCTTGATGAATTCCATCGCAAATACATTTCAAGCTGCACTCCTGGCATTTATCTAATATCCCTTACTAGAACAAATAAAGTTTCAATTTATCCTTAAAAATGGGATTTCTAATTAGTAAAGCTATTTGCTTTTTATCAAAAACCTCTCCTTATTCAGCATTAATTTTAATTTCATTATTAACCATATCACAACACAATCCATAATTTATTTGGGTTTAATAAAAATTATGCGATGCTATTATTGATATATGTTTTGTGCTATGACATAACATTAAAATTATGATTAAATTCGTATAACAACTCTCTTAACCTGCATTTTATAAGCAAATTCTTATATTCTTAAGTTCTAAAATTCTGCAGAATATATATTCTAAAATTCCTAAATTCTAAAATTTTTAAGAACCTTAGAATCTATATATCTCTTAGGATGATACATAAGAATACTACTAAAGGATGGTAATAATTTATGGCTAGAAAAAGAACATAAAAGTTTCCTAAAAATTATTTTGAATATGATGAAGGTGAAGCATATAAGTTACTTATTTAGCTAAGCGAAACTAAATATTATTTGAAAATGTGTTTATTGATGGTACTAAAATCGAAGTAAATTCTAATCGCTATACATTTGTTTTGAAGAAAGCTATCTTAAAAAATGAAGCGAAAATTTTTTATAAGATTCTTACTCTTCTTAAAAGTATCAACCTTGAAGAATTAAAAGAGTTTACTGTAAAAAAGGAGTTAAGATGGACAGAATAAAGCCTTTTATAGTTATGATGTGTTTTTAAATTTAGCTATCGCTTCATTCAGTCCATCTTTTGTAATCCAATAACGTCGCTTTGCTCCTAAGGAATAGAAGTTCAAGCTATTTTATATATTTTGTTATTTTTAGAACCTATATGTCACGATAGTATATTCTAAGCATTTGTAAAATCTATATATCTTGAACTTCTCATTAATTGTTGTAGCCTGCGGCAGCAAGGAATAAATATATTGGAGCACTACATGCTCCTTGTGGCTGCGCCACTCTATTAGTTTAGTTTAATTTCTACGTACTCAATTTAAATTATCTTTATATACAACTAACTAATTTATAATATCTTATATTTTATTTATAGTGTTATATTGTAGTTATTATTTATATACCTATATACGTATTTTCTAAAGGACAATCTTATTTTCTTAAGAGCTCCTTGGGTGCCGCAATCCACCACCCCAAAATGGACAGGTCATACAGCTACAGTCTTCTAACATTGTAAAAGTCTCCTCCTCACTCGGAGCCTTTTACAAAGTAAGAATCTGTATGCATTAGACTAATCCATTGTTTGGGTTCCCGGTGGGGCACTTCGGGATGGAGATTTTCATGAATAAATTATAATTAAGTAACTATGCGATTAAATTCTTTCTTTAAAATATGTATAAGCATACTAATCCATCCCTCTGACTGGAATTTTTGTTTATGATTCTTTTTTAAGTTGATTATAAATTATTGTTTCTGGTATAGAAAAATATAAAGATAAGGTTTAGTTGGTCAGACAAGCTGACAAGAATTTTGGGGGCTTAGACATGCCATCACAATTATATAAGAAAGTATTAGTAATGTGACGGCTTGCCTATCTTGTACAGGCTTAGGCTTATTACTATTATGTTAGATTATATGGTTTTTCCGTTCTAAAAATCCAATCACTAAAAATAATAAATTATATCACAGGGAAATTATTTTTAATGATACGATTTTCAGAGCTGTTATCTATCTTTGATTATGTAGAGGTATTAAAAAGCCAGTACAAGACCGCCCCCATTAGAAACTATAGATAAGTTATTAACTGTATTTTTTCATAAGTTAGGGTATATTTATTTAAAATCCTTGTCAAGATACGCTTCGCTTTTGATCTTGACAATAATTTTAAATAAATATGTGTGGTCATTATGAAAAAACCTATGAGATATTATGCTGCTCGGTTGGACATGCTATTTTAAAGTGTTTCGCGATATATTAATAAGGCTTGTACTATTTTCTTTAATTATAGGTTCCTGGCGCTAATGCTTGTCCTTATTACTGCTTTATTTATAGGGGATTTCTCCCCTTATGTATTTAGTATGGCAATTCCTCACATGACAGGCTTTCTAATATATTTTCATGTTTTGCACCTATTTGATTATTATATTCTTCCCTGGCTTTCTCTAAAATATCATTTCTTTCAGCTTCATAATCTACAAAACTGCTACCCTCAATTCTGCCTCTAAATGACTTCCAAAATTCATAATCATCATTGGTAATACTGAATATTCCTTTTCTTCCTATGTTCTTGTTATAGCTTAATTTCACCCCATAAAGACTTAAAGGAGCGCCATTATACTCAATAATTATTGACCCATCCTTTAGCCTATAAGCTGTTTCAGAAAATCTGAACTTGTCATGTTCACTTAAATACCTGTACTCTGCTATTAATGTTTTTGATTCATATTTTCTCTTTTCCACTTTTATGGCCACCTTTTCTTTTTAATTCCTCTCCTCCCATATTTTTATTATGCCCACTTATAAAAATTTTAGACATTTTTTATGTACAAAAAAAGCACCTTTTAAGGCACTTTTACTATTTATAATTTATTCTCCAATACATAATTTCATATACCCTCTTATTGCCTTACTAACGTCTTTCCCATTCCTATGACAATATGCTTCAAAGTCTTCATACAACTTAATTTCACATTCTACATGGAGCTGCTTTGTAGGTGGTTTTGCTTTTTTAATTTTCTTTTTATTTTCCAATGTTCTTCCACTCCTTCCATATCAAATAGTCTATCCACCAATCAAAATTCTTATACTTATATTCCTTTAAAAAATATACAAATAAGTACAAGTAATTGCGAATATTTGTTCTCATAATTGGCAATAATTATAATATCAATTTAAGAAAGGATTTTACATATATATGAGATACTTTTCATTTACAAAATGGCTTACTACTAAAGAAGCTTTTAATTCATATAGTCACTATAAATCATGGCTTTCTATTTTTTCAAAAGAAGAGTCTAAAAAGACTGATTTATATTATCACGAAAAATACCAATATTTTTTAAATTACTTGCAGACTGAATGGGATTAGCAGCATATGCTTTCCCCATCTCCTATATGAAAATACATACAGGAAAGGATTTGATTGAATGACATTTACAACATGGCTTGTGAAAGAAAAAGGCTTTGTATCAAAAGCACAATTTGATTCACTTGTAAAAAAACTTCCTTATGAAAGTCGAAGAAAATTAATTCTATACTATAAAATTGAATATAAATATTACCTTGACACAAGACCAATGCAGCTTGAACTTGAAATAAAATAATCCTGAAGAGGTCCTCTTCAGGATTATTTCGTTTACTTTTAATATTCCACAAACTACAGAATCAATTGCCGAAATTATAGGACAAGCCTCTGGTGTTTTTTTGGCAAGTACTTAAGCTCCATAGAAAATAAATATTGTACAGGGGTGAGCATAGCGAATTTCCCCTTTACAATATTTATTTTCTATTGGTATAATTGCTCTCCCAAAAAACATTATTTTAGATAAGCTCTATCAAAAAACTAAAAAATCAAATATTTCTTTATTTATCAAATACTTATCTCTTATAATTTTCTTTAGTAATAGGGCTTATCTAAAATTTCCGTATTGGTACTTCCATATACCATAAATTATCTAACTCTATAAATAAAAAAGAATGATCTACTAGGGTGTAATAGATCATTCTCAATACTGGTTAATATTTATTTAATAAGGGGTAAATAATGTTTAACTACTTTATACTTTTATAATACTGTGGATTTGTGACAGTATTATGACAAAATAAAATTTATATTATCTGCTGCATTTAATAGTATTGTGCATAAAAACATCACCAATTTATTCTAAATAAAGCGACAATCATAAAATATTATTTCATATTAATTAATTATAGTTTTAATAATTCAGCTACACATAAGGTGTATATTTTCATAAAAATAACAAAATAATAATTAATGGAGGTAAATGTTATTAAAATAAAGAAGTTATTGATAATATTTTTAATATATATATTCACCTTTACTATAATTACAGAAATACAGCCATCTCCAATTGCTGAAGTTTCAGAACAACAAATATTCCCTATTTCAACTACTTATAAACAAGGCATCTATTCACTTTCTTTGTTCGATGGATATAAGGTCACCGCTAAACTTATAACTCCAAATACCACTGCTACTTTAATAACAGTTGATAGTAACGGTAAACTTATACAATTTATACACTTAGATGATACAGATGAAATTGTAAAACTAGGTACTCTTCATGAGGGAGATACTGGGATAGTGCTTGGCAATGGAGAAGTATCTATTTCTCCTTCTAAATAAAATCTTAATGTAGTGGTTGTACTCAATCTATTCACTACATTAAGGTTATCCTTTTAAAATTTCTCACATGATTAACTTATAATATCTACAATTTGCTCAATTTTAGAATTACGTAATAAAATATTTCTTTATCTTGATTTATTCAATAATAAAATTTTGGAATTCCTCTTTTATTACCCAATCCTGGTATAATTGGCGGTATAAACTCATTTAGCCTCTCCAATCTACTTGATTCAGTAGTAGTAAGTTCTGCAATTCTTGTTACTCCAACATAAACATCTGATATCTTATACCATGTTGCATAATCAACTACTCCTGTTTGTGGTAATCCAAATATTTGTTGGAATGTCTTTACTGCCTCTGCAGTCTTTGG
>NZ_JBJIAB010000007.1:0-201139 GCF_045310795.1 Candidatus Clostridium helianthi | reverse complement strand
TCTTACTCATTTGTATTCACTCCTAACTCTATAATCTTATTATAAATAGAAAAACCCTATAGGGTAGACTTTTTTTATAGTGTCTACTCTATAGGGTACATTTTAAACAGATGACTTCCTTTATTTTTATTTAAATATATATTAATTATAAAAATTTATTTTGCATTTAAATATCCGCAAGCTTTCAAATATTCAGCTGAAAGAACTCCACCACCTGCTGCACCTCTTAATGTATTATGAGAAAGGCACACAAATTTGTAATCAAATATCTTATCTTCTCGTAATCTTCCCATGGATATTCCCATTCCATTTTCATAATCTCTATCTAAATTAGTTTGAGGTCTATTATTTTCTGTGAAGTATTTCAAAAATTTCTTTGGCGCACTTGGAAGACCTAGAACTATTTCTGGAACCTTGAAGTTTTCCCATCTACTAATTATCTCCTCTTTTGAAGGTTTGTTCTTAAAACTAACATAAACTGCTGCCAAATGTCCATTTGCTACAGGTACTCTTATACATTGAGTTGTAATAATCGGATCATTAGCATTTATAATTTTACCTGATTCTATTTGTCCCCATATTTTTAGTGGTTCATTCTCACTTTTCTCTTCTTCACCATCAATAAATGGTATCACATTATCAATAATTTCAGGACATTCATTAAAAGTTTTACCTGCTCCGGAAATGGCTTGATAAGTGCATGCCAGAATATTTTGCGGCTTGTATTCCATAAGGGCACTTATTGGGGGAACATAACTTTGAATTGAGCAATTAGGTTTTACTGCTATAAATCCTCTTTTAGTTCCTAAACGTTTCTTTTGGCTTTCAATAATCTGTGCATGTACTCCATTTATCTCTGGAATTAACATCGGTACATCATCCACGTTTCTATTCGCTGAATTATTTGAAATAACTGGTGTTTCATGTTTCGCATAATCTTCTTCAAGTAACTTAGTTTGTTCCTTATTTAGAGAAATTGCACAAAATACAAAATCCACCATACCAGAGATTTCCTCAACTTTAAATGCATCCTTAACTACCATATCCCTATATTTTTCAGGTAATGGTGTTGTCATCTTCCATCTATTAGCTATTGCCTCTTTATAAGTTACTCCTGCTGAATTTTTACTTGCAGCTAGCACTGTAACTTCAAACCAAGGATGATTTTCCAATAAACATAAAAATCTTTGTCCAACCATTCCTGTAGCACCTATTATACCAACCTTCAACTTGTCTCCCATTAAAACCACCTCTTAAAATTAATTTTGCTTATCTATTATAATTATGATATCATTTATGCATATATTAGTAAAATTGATAATTTCTATTAACATAATCAATTTTTTTGATGGAGATGATTATATGGACTTTAAACAACTTAATGCTTTCTTAACGATAAGCAGACTTCAAAGTTTTACTAAAGCGGCTGATAGCCTGGGCTATGCTCAATCTAGTATAACAACTCAAATTAAACTTTTGGAAAGTGAGCTTGGTGTAAAACTTTTTGAAAGAATAGGTAAAAATATAACTTTAACACATGAAGGAAAGAGACTTTTACCATATGCAAAACAAATATTAAAGCTATCAAGTGATGTAAAAAATGCTGTACTTAATACTGACGTTCCAAGTGGTACATTAACAATTGGTGCTGCTGAATCTTTATGTGTATTAAGACTTCCTGAAATCCTCAAAGAATACAAAAAGCTATATCCTGAAGTGGACATCTCTTTAAAATTTGGAAATTGTGCTGAATTTAAATATTTCTTAAATGATAATATTATTGATGTAGCATTTTCATTAGGTGTAAAAATTAATTCAGAAGAATTTATATCAGAAATCGAAATTCCAGAGCCAATGTTGCTTTTAGCCTATCCTGGCCATCCCCTTATAAATAAAAGAGAAGTATTTCCAAAAGACATAGAGTCAGAACCACTTATATTAACAGAAATGGGATGTAGCTACAGAGCCACTTTGGAAAATATATTAAACAGTTGCAATATAAAGCCAAATGTAGCCATAGAAACAGGAAGCGTTCAAGCTATTAAACAATTTACAATGAGTGGTCTTGGAATAACCTTACTTCCAAAGGTTGCTGTTGATGATGAAATAAATAGTGGTAAACTTGTTCCTCTAAATTGGGAAGGCCCTGACTTTGGAATAATATCTCAAGTACTTTATCACAAAAACAAATGGATCTCTCCTGCTCTAAAAGAATTCTTAAATTTATCAAGAAGTTTTATGGAATCATACTTACAATAGAATAATGTAAAAAGCTCAAGCAACCTATTAAATTAGATGCTTGAGCTTTTTACATTATTACTTATCATATTAAATTTATTTCAATTTACTAATTAATTCTTTCATATCATCTGGAAGTTCAGCTCTTAATGAAAGTATTTCACCACTCCTTGGAGATTTAAAATCTAATCCAAATGCATGAAGAGCCTGCCTCTTTATTAAATCTTCTTCATCCCCATCTCCATATAATGTATCACCGTAAATAGGATGACCTAAATGACTTAAATGCACTCTAATTTGGTGGGTCCTTCCAGTTTCAAGTTTGCATTCTACTAAACTTGATTCATTGTATTCTTCAACGACTTTATAGTGAGTTATACTCCTTTGACCTCTCTCATCGATAACTCTCCTAATGCCATTTTCAATTCCTTCAGGTTTATATATTGGTAGATCAATTGTCCCTTGTTTTTCTTTCATAATTCCATGAACTAATGCTAAATATTTTTTTTCCACCTTATTTTCACTCATTTCTTTAGATAGCATTCCATGAGAAAACTGATTTTTAGCAATTATAATAAGACCTGATGTATTCATATCTAATCTAGAAACTAATCTAACTATACAATTTTGGCCGCTCTCCATAAAATAATTGATTACTCCATTTGCAAGAGTCCCACTTTGATAACTTTTAGTTGGATGCACCACCATAAAAGGTTTCTTGTTGACTACTAAAATATCTTCATCTTCATAAACTATATCTATATCCATTTTTTCTGGAGCTATATCCTGACTTTCATCTTTTTCCAAATCAATCTTTATAATTTCTCCCTCATTTAGAACTCTATTCATTTTTACAACTTCATCATTAACAAATATTCTTTTACCAAGAGATGCACTTCTAATTAATCTTGTTGATAAGCCAAGTTCCACTTTCAAATATTCTCTTATTTTAGTGCCCTTCTCTATGTTAACAACCTGTTTTTCTAAAATACTCATATAATTTATCTTCTCCTCATATAGTATAATTTAGGAATATGTCAAATTGATGATGCACAATAACGATAATACTCATTCTAATATCTTTGTATTTTTACTAACCATACATATCTATTAAGTTTATATGCATCACTATACTAGAAACCGGAACATAATATGTTACTTATTTCGTTGAGCCACCACAAAACTCTAATTCACTTTACTTACCGAAGGTTTCAAAATCCTTACCTAAAATTATAATCACATCGTAATCTTTATATTCTTTCTTGTTCTCTTTTTCATCATTTTCTTTTATATTTAAATCCTGTTTAATAGTCTTTAATTTATCGGCATCATTACTAAGTATTTCACTTTTATCACTAAGTTCAGTATTGCCAGTATCAACTTTTGTATACCCAGCATCACTTAATTCCTTTGCCACTTTTGCCGCCAATCCATTAATCTTTGTAGCATTTAAAACCTTAATTCTTATATCATCTTTTGCTGCTCCTTCTGCTGATTTATTAGATGCAGAAGATGAAGTAAGTGATGATAATATATCTTTATTTTCATTTTTATCAACTATTAAAAATGACTCTCCATTTATAGTTTTCGGCGTTCCACTTACAGTTGCCATTGTTACATTTTCCTTTTTTATACCAATAAATTTAAACCCATATCCTAAAATATCAGTTGGTGACAGATTTGTTTCCACATTATCTCCTAATGCTGTAATTATTTTAGGTGCTCTAAATATTACAAAAGGGCTTGTACACTTTTCAATAACCTTAGAAATAAATTTTTGTTGATTTTCTATTCTATCTAAATCTCCATTAGCAAGTCCACTTCCATCATTATTTTTTCTCCACCTAAAAAATTCTTCTGCTTTTTTACCATCTAGAGTTACAGTTTCACCGGCTTTAAAATTTATATGAAGATTTTGACCTTCATCATCATAAATCATATTTCTATCGATCTTCATTTCAATTCCTCCGATAGCATCAATGATTTCACGAAAAGCATTGTAATCAACTTTAACTATATAATTTATATTTATATTCAGTAGATTTTCAACTTCTGATTTTATCTTCGGATATCCACCAATTGCATAAGCTGAATTTATTTTAACATTTCTATCATTTATATTTATTAGTGTATCTCTTGGAATAGACACAATACGAATACTTTTGGTTTGAGGATTATAATTAGCTACAATTATTGTATCTGTTCTCTTTATTGATTGATTATTTACCTGCTTTGGATCTCCTATATCCATACCAAGTAACAAGATATTTACTGGCTGATTAAATGATACACTTGCACCACTTGGCATTGACTTGCTCTCAACCTTCATTAAAGCATAAACTCCAGATACCATTGATACTATAACAAAAGTTATTATAAGAGATATAATACCTAAAACTAACTTTTCAAATACTGTTGTAGAATCATTACCCTTTTTAAAAATTTTTAAGAATGCTGTATCTCTCTTTTTATTAGTTTTCCTTCTCATGCACCCACCTCTTATAAATTTTCTTTACTTAATATAATATACATTAAGTAACCTCTCTAATCTCATTAAATAAATCGAAATTTCTATTTATATCAATACTTATAATTTAAATTCAGGATTAAATAGAAAATAATTTCGTGCCTTTATAGTATTCTCATCAATTAATAAGTTTCTAGCCAATAATACTTTTATGCTACTAGTTAAACCAAAATAGACTCCTTTATCCAATTTCTCAAATGTAGCTCTTCTTATCTCATCAACCCCATCAAAATTTCTTCCAGGTTCTATCATATCTGCTATATAAATAATTTTTGTTAAAGTGGACATATCCTCTTTACCTGTAGTATGCCATCTTATGGCATCCAGTATTTCATCATCATCAATTCCAAGTCTGTCTTTAGCCTCTATTGGCGCAACAATACTGTGCCATAAATTCATATTCTTTTCTTCTATCTCAGATATAATAACATTATTTTCTTTGATCATTTCTCTCATTTTATCTATAGATAAATTTTTAGCAACATCATGTGCAAGACCTGCAATTTCAGCCTTCTTTTCTGAAACTCCATTTAGTTTTGCTAACCTCTTTGCTGTGTCTGCAACCCCTAAAGTATGCATATAACGCTTTTCTAATAAATTAGATTTAAGATACAAATTCATTTCTTCTATGGATAACAAGATAACTTCCTCCTAAAATTAAATATATTTCTAAATGAATAAACTTATATTTCTATAAATCCCAGAGCCTTAGCTTTATGAAATTCTATCTATATAGCCTATTTTTATAGATAATATCTGAAACTCCCTCTGGCACAAAAAAATCTATTCTCTTATTTTCATGTACTCTATTTCTTATATCAGTTGATGATATTTCAAGCTCTTTCAAATCTAAAACAATTATTTTTCCATTATATTTTTCTTCTATAATATGTTTCCTATTTATCATATCACTTTTGTTTATTCCTCCTCTTGAGAATACTACAAGAGTTGCTAATGAAAAGATTTTTTCTACTTCCTTCCACTTTTCCATACTGAACAAACAATCTGCTCCAGTTATAAAAAACAATTCATTATCTTTATCCCTAGCACTAATCTTATTTTTAAAATACTCTAATGTTTCATGAGTAAAACTAAGTCCACCCTTCTCTATTTCATAATCTGATACAGAAAACTCGCTAAAGTGCTCTATTGCTACTTTAACCATGCTATACCTTAATCCAGGATCTGTAATTATATTATTGACCTTAAGCGGCTGTATTCCTGCCGGCATAAAGATAACTTCATCTAAGCTTAATTTTTCTTTAGCTTCATAGGCTATATATAAATGCGCATTATGAATAGGATCAAAAGTACCACCTATTATACCAAAGCGTTTCATAAGATTTCCTCCAAAAGTAATATACTTATTATAATCATATTAAAAATTCCTTTTTTATTATATCATGAAGTAAACTTAAATATTATTTTTAATATCTTAATTTTTATAAAAAAAGAAGCTTCTATAAAAGCAGCTTCTCTATTAATTATTTCCTATATATAATTATTTATTAGGCAATTCAATTTTTCTCTTTTTTAAATTACTAGATTGCTTATATAAAACTATCTTATTACCTATTGCTTGAATTCCTTCACATTTTACAGCTTTACATATCATATCAGAAGTTTCTCTTGTTTCTAATCCACTGTTCTCTAAAACTTTTATTTTAATTAATTCTCGAGCTTCTAATGCTTGTGAAACTTGTATTAAAAAGTTTTCCTCAACACCATTTTTACCTATTTGAAATATTGGTGAAATATCATTAGCTAATCCTCTTAAATAAGCTCTTTGTTTTCCTGTTAACATATTATTTATTCCTCCTAAAATTTTTCAACATATTTGTTGCATTAATTATCCCTGGGGGTCTTTTTTTAACTTATAACTTAAATTTCACAGCACTCAATTATAAGCAGAACATTTTTATATAGCAATATATAATATTAAATTTGAATTAATTAAAGTATATATTCAAATTCAAAATCATTTAATCTAACCATATCACCGTCTTTTACACCCATTTCTCTAAGCTCATCAAAAATACCTTTATTTCTAAGAACCTTATGGAAGTATCTTAAGGAATCTGCATCATTTACATTTACTGCACTTAGTAATCTATCTACAAATGTACCTTCAACTATATAAACATCATATCCCTCTTCTTTATTATGTTCAACAGTAATATCATAAGTAAATCTCTTTTCTTCTGGTATATACATTTCATCTTCTGAGATTTCTAATTCTTTAACTGGAATATCCTTAAGTATTCTTGCTGCTTCTTTCATTACAGCATCAACACCTTCATTAGTAGCTGCTGACATCTTAAATACTTTGTCAAATCCCATTTCTTGAACTTTCTTCTTAAAATCTTCAAATATACTTTCATCATAAAGCATATCAGCTTTATTAGCCACAACAATTTGAGGTCTATCCCAAAGCTTTACAGAATACTTTTTCAATTCCTCATTGATTTTAACGAAATCTTCAAAAGCATCTCTTCCTTCAACACCAGATATATCAACTATATGAATTAAAAGTCTAGTTCTCTCAATATGTCTTAGAAATTGTATTCCAAGCCCAACACCTTCTGCTGCTCCTTCAATTATTCCTGGAATATCAGCCATTACAAAAGGATCAATTCCATCAACAGCAACAACTCCTAAATTAGGTTTCAATGTAGTAAAATGATAATTTGCAATCTTCGGTTTTGCTTTTGTTGTCATTGATAACAATGTTGATTTACCTACATTAGGGAATCCTAATAATCCAACGTCAGCAAGCAACTTTAATTCTAGAACTATATTTAACTCGTCTCCTGGCATTCCTGGCTCTGCATAATGAGGTGCTTGTTTAGTAGCAGTAGCAAATTTAACATTTCCCTTTCCACCTTTTCCACCTCTTAATAATACTAATTCTTGACCCTTATGAGAAAGATCTGCAATTATCTTATTAGTTTCTGCTTCTCTTATAATAGTTCCCATAGGTACCTTTATATATAAATTTTCACCATCTTTACCATAGCATTTTGAACCGCCGCCATTTTCACCGGATTCTGCAATAAACTTTTTCTTGTATTTAAAGTCTAATAACGTTGTTATTCCAGTTTCAACTTGAAAAATGATGCTGCCACCTTTTCCTCCATCTCCACCATCTGGTCCACCTAGAGGTACATACTTTTCTCTTCTAAATGAAATAGCACCATTACCACCGTTACCAGATTTAACGAAAACCTTCGCCGTATCTATAAACATAAAAATCACCTTTCCTTGTTTGTTTTACTTTATCTTCTTAATATAAAATTTTTTAGTTCTATTATTACTTATTCTTCCCTAAAAAATATCGCTTTATTATATAATATTGGATTTAATGTCTAATCTCAATATATATTATCATAAAAATATTAAGGCATATCAAAGAAAATAACATATAAAATGCTAGTCTATTTCTCTGATATCTGTCACTCTAGACATCGGCACCTTCTTAACTCATTATTTTCTTTCATATGCCTTAAAAAAGCACTCTTAAACTAAGAGTGCTTTATTTCTAAAATAATTATTCAGCTATTGCTTCAACGTCTACTGGGTAAACACTTGCTCTTTTCTTATCTCTACCAAGTCTTTCGAATTTAACAACTCCATCAACTTTAGCAAATAAAGTATCGTCCTTACCTTTTCCAACATTTTCACCTGGATGAATTTTAGTTCCTCTTTGTCTTACAAGAATGTTTCCAGCAAGAACAAATTGTCCGTCAGCAGATTTAACTCCTAATCTTTTTGATTCAGAGTCTCTACCATTCTTAGAACTACCAACCCCTTTTTTATGAGCGAATAATTGAAGGTTCATAATTAGCATGTGACTACACCTCCTCTTTTATTAAAGTTATATATTCTCTACGTTTCTTTTCCCCTACTAATTGATCAAATCCTAAAATTACACTTTCCAAGCTTTTTTCAAAAGTTTTTAATAAAACTTGAGCTTGATTTAGTTCTTCTAGATTAAAATCTTGAAGGTCTAATTTCAAGTATCCATCTTGTATTTCGTATGTTGAATTAAGTTCTAAAACTTCATCCAAACCAATAATTACACTTTGAGATAAAACTGAAACCGAATTACATATCATATCAAATGCTTCTCCTACTAAAGCAGGCTCATTTGAAAAGTCTCTGTCATTACCTATAGCGTGACCATTTATTACGAATCCAACAATATTATCATTATGTTGTTTGATTTTTACTTTAACCATAATTTTATTATGCTTCGATCTTTTCGATTACTAGCTTAGTGTAAGGTTGTCTGTGTCCATTCTTTCTTCTATAGTCTTTTTTAGACTTATACTTGAAAACTATAACCTTCTTTGCCTTACCTTGTGCTGCAACCTTAGCTACAACTTTAGCTCCTTCAACTACTGGTGCACCAACTTTGATACCTTCCTCAGTTCCTACAGCTAAAACTTCGTTTAATTCAACTGTTGAATCAACATCAGCGTTAAGTTTTTCAACGTATATTACGTCTCCTTCTTGAACTCTGTATTGTTTTCCTCCTGTTGCTAATACTGCGTACATTAAAACACCTCCTCATAACGGTCTCGCCACTTTTGGTACAAAGATTCAACTTTGTTTTACATAAAACCTTACGTGCGCGGTCTACAAAAGCCAGTTTATCATATTTCTAGTACTTTGTAAAGCATAATCTATAATTTATCCATATAAACATAATTTAGCATGATTATTAACTAATTTAATACTTTTCTATAACTGTAACTTTATAATCTTTTAAATTATCTTTTTGCCCTTGAAATATCAGTGGTTCAATTTTATATCCTTCTATATTATCTACATAATTTAGATATATTTCTTTATCTAATCCATCTATTTCTTTCATAAACTCAAAAATATTTTCTCTTATTCTATCTTTATAAACACTATCTATTTGTATATGAAAACAATTTATGGAACTTTCCTCCTGCATCCTTACTATATCATTTTTTATTAATCCTTCAATATAAGATAACTTTAGGATTATTCCTCTTCCTTTGCATAAGTTGCATTCTTCTTCCATATATTCATATATACTTTTTCCTTGCCTCTTTCTAGCTATTTGAACTAAATCTAGCTGAGTAAATGGGAATATTTTTACATTACCTTTATCCAACTTCAGACTTTCCTTAAGTGCATCCATTACAATATCTCTTTGACTTTTATCTCTCATATCAATAAAATCTATTACTATAATTCCACTTAAGTTTCTAAGCCTAATCTGTTTTCCTATTTCTTTAGCTGCTTCTAAATTAGTTTCCAGAATTGTTTTATTGAAGCTCTTCTCCTTTATGTTTTTTCCACTATTAACATCAATAACATACATTGCTTCAGTTCTATCAATTACTATGTATCCTCCACATTGTAAGTTAACTTTATTGTGCCTTAATTTTAATAGTTCTTTCTCTATTCCATAAAAATCAAAAAGCTTTCTATATCCTTCATACTTTTCTATCTTTAAGTTTTCTTGTCCTTTCGCAAAGCCTGATACTTTATCAAAATCAATGTCATTATCAACATAAATTTTTATAATTTCTTCTCCAGAAAAATTCATCAAAAGCTTAGTTAATGTTAAATCTTCACCATAAAGCTTTTTTACTCCTAATGAATGCTTCATTTTTTTATCTATGTTTTGAAATTCATTATAAAGCTTAGAAATCTCATTTTTAAGAATGCTTATATCTACATTTGCACCTTCTGTCCTTACTGTTATGCAAACATCTTTTAGAGGTTCAATATTCCCCAATATATTCTGTTTCTTCTCTTCATCTTCTATTCTCTTAGAAAATTCTATTCCTTTTTCATAACAATTTAAGACAATATATTTCCCGGGAATTGACACCTTTGCAGTTAATTTGGCGCCTTTATCATTAAGAGGCTCTTTTAAAACTTCTACTAGTATATCGTCTCCCTTTTTTATTCCTTTTGCCTTTAATTCATCACTATAATATAGGTAACCTTCTTTATCTAAACCCAAATCAACAAACACTGAGTTGATAGCCGGAATTATATTTTTAATTCTTCCCTTATAAATTTCTCCTATTATCGGTTCATTCTTGCTCTCTTCAACAATGCTTTCTATTAATTCATTATTAGATTTAATAGCTACTCTTAAAATTCTTTCTCTTCTCTCAACAAAAATCTCTTTCATTCTATAACACATCCTAGTCAATGCACAATGCACAGTTCACAATGCACAATTAGTGGGCAATTTCCTCTGGAAATTTAATTATCATATAACTTGATACCTTAGTATTTTTCATTTATTATAATTTTTAAAATCTCTCAAGAGATTTATTCCTCAATTGTGTATTGCGCATTGTAAATTGTGAATTATATATTTACACACATTTATATAATGGCACAAGTTTATTATTCTTGTAGAAATACATTTCTTCTCTTTTCGTATTAACAAACGAATCCAAAATCGCATTTGAAGTTTTTCCCTGGATATAGCTAACAAGTAAATCTGCGCTTAAATGTTCCCTACTTCCTGTACTTATAACTACATTAAGAATTAAGAACTCATCTTTAATCCAGAAACTAAATTCCTTAATCAAAGGTCGTATATTTACTTCTCTTTCACCTTTTTTACTTTTCTTTACTGTATTCCATTCATTAATTTCTAAAAGCTTGTTAATTTCTTCTTCTAAATTTGAAACATCAGAATACTTAATTTTTATAGTATATCTTGCTGCATCAATTAATGCCATAGCTTGTGGAACTTTCTTTTCTCCTTCTTTATAAGGAATTGCAAGTGCACTTATATATCTTATTCCACTTGGTGCCGTATCATTTAATTTATCCACAATTTCATTTTCATCCATCTCAGTTGTTAACACCATATCCATATATTCACCGCTTGAATACACTCCTACTGATAAAGGCTGTGCTATTGATGTATTCATATGTGGGTTAAATCCTTGAGAGTATTCTATTGGTAGCCCCGCTCTTCTAATGTTTTTTTGAATAGTTTTAAGTACATCTAAATGAGATATAAACTTAATATTTTCCTCTTTAGTAAATTTAGTTAAGTATCGCACCTTCAAAACACTCCCCATCTTTAAAGTTCACATTAATTCCACATCCTGTACATCCTTCTCTACAGTTTTGTGTTAACTCTGCTCTTTTAGCTTTTTCATTTTCTATTTCTAAATATTTTCTATTTACTCCAATATCAATGAAATCCCATGGTAATACTTCATCATAGCTTCTTTCTCTATATGCATAGAAATCTACATCTAAATTACACTCTTCTATAGCTTCCATCCATACGTCAAATTTAAAGTGTTGATCCCAACCGTCGAATCTAGCACCCTTTTCAAAAGCTTTAATTAAAACATCACATAATCTTCTATCCCCTCTTGCAAAAACAGATTCCATTACAGATGTCTTTTGCTCATGATAGTTATAAACTATACATTTTGATTTAATTGAAGATTTAACAGCTTTGATTTTTTCAGTAACCTCATCAAACTTCGCCATTGGTGACCATTGGAATGGAGTAAATGGTTTTGGTATAAGTATTGATGTACTTACTGTAAGTCTTAAACCTTTATTATTATTTATCTTATTAGGCACTTGTTTATATCTATATACTATTTTTTCTGCTAATTCCCCAATTCCTCTGCAATCTTCAAGCTCTTCATATGGAAGTCCGACCATAAAATAAAGCTTTAAAGTTTTCCACCCAGCTGCAAATGCACTTGTAGCTGCATCTAAAATTTTATCTTCAGTAAGACCCTTGTTGATTATGTCCCTCATTCTTTGAGAACCTGCTTCTGGTGCAAAAGTTAATCCTGTCTTTCTTACCTTTTGAATATCCTTAAGCAAATCTACTGAAAAAGCATCAACTCTTATAGACGGAAGTGCTATACCAACTCTGTCATCTTCATGCTCATTAACTAAATCTGTAATTAATCCTTTTATATCAGAATAATCGCAGGTACTTAATGATGAAAGAGAAATTTCTTCGTATCCCGTACTTTTAACTAATTTTCTTGCTAAATCCTTTAAATCTTCCCTTGTCTTTTCTCTAACTGGTCTATAGAGCATGCCTGCCTGACAGAATCTACATCCATTTGTACATCCTCTGAATAACTCTAGAACTATTCTATCGTGAACAATTTCTGAATAAGGAACTATTATATCTGTAGGAAAATCTACCTTAGTATAATTATTTATAATTCTTTTTGTAATAGTCTTTGGTACATCATCATATTTAGGTTTAAATTCTTTAATTGTATTGTCTTCATTGTAAATAACATCATATAATGATGGTACATAAATACCTTGTATTTTAGATATTTCTCTTAAGAATTCTTTCTTCTTTCCTTTTCCTTTATACTTCTTATAAACATCTAAAACATCATTCATCATTTCTTCGCCTTCACCAATTTCAAAGAAATCAATAATGTCATATAAAGGCTCTGGGTTATATGCGCAAGGTCCACCAGCCATAACTATTGGCTCATCTTCTCCTCTTTCTGATGCTCTTATAGTAATACCAGACATATTAAGCATATTTAAAATATTTGTATAACTCATCTCATATTGAAGTGTGAATCCTAAAATATCAAACTCCTTTAGAGAATCTTTTGTCTCTAATGTAAATAATGGAATATTATTTTTTCTAAGCTGCTCTTCCATATCAGGCCATGGTGCAAATGATCTTTCACAATATGTATCACTTCTTTGATTTATAGTATGGTAAAGTATTCTGCTTCCTAAATGTGACATTCCTACTTCATAAACATCCGGAAAGCAAAATGCAAATCTTATGTCAACTTCTTTTGGATCTTTAACAATCTCATTTAATTCTCCACCAGTATATCTACTTGGTTTTTCAACTTTAAATAAGATATCATCTGAAATTTTATTCATTAATAAATTTCCTCCTTAAAACACACCATCATATGTGCAATTTTCCATAAATGCTTGCCTTTAAATTTTTGTCAAATTTAAAGAATTTAAAACCTTTAGTATTTCAAATACTAAATAATCTCACTTTTTGCTTATGCATAAATAAAAGAAGTATAAACTCTAATTGCTATACTTCTTATTTGCTATCCCTATTCTAACATAATTAATTCTGATTGGGAATATTCTTATTGTTTCCAACACTATATACAATTTATTTTATTCTACATTTCCTTCAAAGCCTTTGAATTTTTATCATTGTATTTCTTGCTATATCTCCAATCAATTATCCATAATACAAATGATAATCCGGCATTTATACCAAATACAAATCCAAACACTCCATAAAGGCGAAGCTTATTGAAAAAGTCTCCTGCAAAGGAATTGAACATTACATCAATTTCCTTTGGATTGAGCAGCTCAATTTGCTTATTGCTTATATTCTTTAGATTTATTTCCCTTAATATTGGCACAATATAATCACCAACTGAATTTAAACCTGTTTCAATAGTTTTACTTATAAGATAATCCTTAGATCTATCTGATATAAAGTAAAAGTTGTTATTAATTGCATTTTGAACTATAGCATCAATTGCAATCATAATTTTTTGGTTAAATTCTGCATTAGCGAAAATATATTTAATAACCCTATCAAGATCATTGCTTAGAGTACTTGCATCAATAATTTGTTCTATCTTTAATTCCGATAATGTATTTTCATAGAAATTTTCCATAAACATAGATATCGATTTTTTTGATTCTTCACTCTCAACAATTATACTTAAAATATTATTTATACAATTTTCAATTTCATAGCTATCAATTCCTTTTAATAATACAGAATTAAATTCAATGTTAAATAAATTTTTCACCATATTTTCATTAAAGAACTTTTCTATTGTTATAGATAATTTATCTTTATTGATATTTATGCTTCTATATATATCTTCTTTTATGATATTGACTTCATCAAAAAACTTCTTATAAATCGAATCCAAAGTGCTTAATTCAAATAATTCAAGATATTCTGAAATTGAAGCCACAGCTAATGAATCTAAAATCAGATCACTTGCGCTATAGATATAACTCTTTAAATTAGCATTCTCACCAAATTGCTCAAATAAATCATCTATTATTATTTGAGTGTTAAATTCTTCACCCTTTATATTTAATTCACTCACTCTAATAGGGTATATATTTTCATTTAATACAGCTTTCGTAGTATTAATAAGTTTATCGTTCTCTTCTCTTAGCATTAAAGGAAGTTTTTTATTTAGTATAATATCAACAACTCTATATGCTATGTCATCTCCACCAAAAGTTGCATAGGCTATCTTCTCAAAGAAATTAAGTTCACTCTTAATAGTTTCTTGTACATTTTCAGTTATAATATTCTGATTGTTTTTTAAGTAGGCTATTAACTTATTTGAAAAATAATATGTTATATGATTCAGGCTATTATCAATCATGTTCTTGACCTTACCATTAAACATTGATCCTATATCATTATTTTCATCTAAGCCATTACACAAATATTTACTTGTCATATTTTCTAAGTATATTTTAAAGTCATTAGAAAAATATTCATATACATATTTCCCTATGCTAATTTTTGCTTTTTCTATAGAATCTTTACCTATAACCTCTTTACACGATTGTTTTATAGCTGCAGAATAACCATCTTTGTATTCTTTTGTAATTAACTCTAAAAAATCTACCTTTTCAATAATACTAAGATTATCTTGTATAAACTTATTGCCTTCCTCTTGAATATAATTTGGTATTTTAATAAGTATATCTTCTGAAATAACATCACCAATTTTGTAATTTGAAGATATTTTATTTTCTATAAACTTCGTTAAAGAACTTTTACTATTACTAATACTACTTATTATTTTAAGTACTCCATTCTGAATGTAACTTTCCTTAATAAAATCATTAAATTTGCTTTCTTTTAATCTGTTAGTAATTCCTTCGGATAAATCTAAACTACTACTACAATACTTTAAAATTATTTTATAAATATACTTTACAAAATCATTCTTTTTACTTCTAGAAAAGTTAACTAAAATTTGATAATTATTATTTTTAACTAAAGTAGTTAGTACTGAAGACATATTATCTTTATGAGAATTGAAACTTTTATTAATTTCCTCTTTGTTTAATAATTCTTCATCAATTAGTTTCGCCATTCCAATTGCGAACTCATTTTTATGTGCCGGTATATATCCCAATGCAAACTTCTTAAAAAATGGTATTTTAGATATAATTTTATTTTCTTTGTATGGATGGAAAATCATCCACAAGGCTACAACATTTGTTATGTATCCTATAAATGCCATAACTCCAAGCGACAACAATCCATTAAACATATTACTTGGAAATCCGTAGAGCCCAATAGAATCTGGAAATATTAATTGATATATTATACCAACTACAGTACCTAAAACAGCGCCAAAAACAGAAAGTGGTTTAAGTTGACTTCCCATAAAATCTTGAACTATATCGCATATTTCATCCTCATCATATTTACTTAAACTATTTTTTGCGATTTTTTTGATATTTCCATTTAATAGACTTGGAAGCTTAGATATTAATGCTGGGTAACCTTTATTTATAAGAATATTTGATAATTGACCCTTATTAAATCCTTTATTAACTAATTCCTTAATCTGATAATTCTTATATTTATCCACAGTTTCTCTATAAATCGATACTGAATTATCCACAATATATTCCAATATGTTCACATTATAGTTTGATAATATATCTCCTATTTTAAGTTTTTTAACATTTGATAATATAATATCTTCTAATCTCTCGCTATTTGTATCTTTGTTCTTTCTGAGCAAATTATTGGCCCATATTGAAAATTTATTAGATAAACTAAGTACACTTTTATCTTTAAATAATTCTGATAATTTTTTGTGGAATATTTCATCACTCTTTGAATTTATGAATTGTGCAATCAAAGTATTTATGTTTTTACATAATCTCGTTTTATTTTTAAAAATACTTTCATATAACATTGGCTTAAGCTTTGTATTGAATAATTTTAACAAATCCAACTTAGCAATCTCATTTACTTTCTTTGAAAATTGAGATTTTATTAGTATCCTCAACGTATTCTTTCCATGAGCTGCAAATACTTTAGTAATAATTTCAGCAATCTCATCAGATGTAAATAAATTGTATTTCTCCAATGCTTCTACTATGTTTTTAACTTTTGTGTCCTTCAAGTAATCTATAATAGAAGTTACTATTTTATCACTTGATTCATCATTAAGATTGTTATTAATATAGCTCATAATTTTATTAACGATATTATTTTTAGATGAAACATCTCCCATAAGTGCGTTTCTAACCTTTGAGATTATAAGTTTCTTTATGCTTTCATCTATATCTTGTATCGCTTCATCAATTGCGGATTCAATCATTTCATCCAAAGACGATTTATTACTTGAAATCCACTCCAAGATATAAGGCATGACCTTAGGAATAACTATTTTTATAAAATTCGTGAGTGATTTTTCTATCTCTTTAGGAAGTATTTCATAAAGAGTAAAATCAATATTTTTCGAAATCAAAACAATCTCATTTGTAATTTTTAATATTAAATCCTTCCCTTCAGAAGAGTTAATAAATTCAGTAATTTTAATGAATAATTTTGAAATAACTTCTTCTTGCTGAGTTTCCGTAATAAAATAATTAATATTCCGACTTCCAATAGATTCTTGTAATTTGACAAGCGTTGCATCTAAATTTATATTTGAAATCATATTGTCCAAAAACATCTTGCATGACTTTTCATCTGATAAGATATCATTATTAAATATGTTTTCAACACATTCTACAATATTATCAGTTAATTTTTTCTGGACTTCTTTAGAAAAAATATCAGCTAAAGTAATATTGGAATTTTCCTTGTATAAATTAGAGATAAATCCATTTACCGCATCAGTCTTTTCAAGTTCGCAAATCAGTAGCTCATAGCCTGAATTTATAACTTTTGATATCTGTTTTTCACTTAATATATCTTGTAGATCAACATTACGCATAAGACCATCTATTAATTCTGGTAAAAGTATATTTAGATTATTTCTTATAAACTCTTCACTTTTAAGTATGCTCTCAGAGAAACCATCTATTTCAGCTATTTTAGTATTTCCTAAACTACTGCTTAATTGTTTCTCAAAAAAAGTTTGAGCCATTTGTTTAATATATGTATCTATATTTATATTAGGCATTTCAGACCTTAATGTATCCGCATTTATTATATCTCTTTCTACTAATTCGCTAATCTCTTCAATAAATTTCTCCTTCTTCTTCTTAATTACCCCTCCTAGCTTTAAAGGTGTATATTCTTTAAAAAGCATATCAACTGCATATTTATTTGTGATATATCCAGCTACTCCACCTGAAAATCCCTGAAATGCTAGTAAAAAAATAAATGTTAACATCAGCTATTCTCTCCTTATGTAATATCAATTCTAAACAATAACTTTTTCACATATAAAATATGTTGTTTACATCATATTATACTAATTTATTGACTTTATTTCCACATCTCGGCCTGCAACAACAAAAAGTGCTAATCCTCATAAAAAGATTAGCACTTTTATTAAATTATTTTCCATTGTTCTTTATCAAGTTATATACAATTACAGCTGCTTCTGCATTGCTTATATTATGCGAACCATTAAAATTTCCATTTGTATCCCCTTTAATGATATTAAGAGCATAGCACATTGATGCATATCCTTTATATGAGTCTTCTATATTATCTTTAAAAGGACTATTAAATATTTCAGAATGTCCAGCTAGTTTCTCATAGCCTAAGTATCTTATAATAAACTTTGCTGCATCATTATATGATACTACTGAATTTGGAGCTTTTTCTTCATCTTTAATTACTCCATTTTGAATTAACATATCATAAAACTCATCATCGCTATAGTTATTTTTTACTGGCGAATATATATATTTAAAGAAATTTATTTGAGTAATATTCATATTAGGATTAAATTTTTCCCCATCTATATAATACCCATTATCTAAAAGTTCTTTTACTGTCTTTTCGCACCAATGCCCATTTATATCCGTATATTCTGGTAATTTATTTTCTCTATATGCTTTTCCACTATAATCTATCCTTATGCCATTTATAGGATCAATAATATAACTATCATTCTTGTTTATAAAGTCATACACTATTCCAACTTTATTTGCATCTAACATTGTATATTGTAATGAGAATCCTGCTAAATCTTTAATTTTATTAAATGCAGCTTCCTTACTTATAATATTGCTAATGTCAGGAAAAGAGGCATTATCATACCAGTTATTATCATAACCAATGATTTTACCTGTATTCTTATCTACTTCAACATTTAAGTAATTTCCAGAAAACTCTATTCCATTCACTTGACGTACATAATTAAACATAAAAGTATTTTCTTCTATTGGTCTATCAGTAATCTTTAAAATTGGATTATTTATATCCTTAAACTTTGTTTGTGTAAACTTATTAGGTGCTACTTTTTTCAAAAAGTTTTCTACTGTGTTTTGCGCATCTGCCTTAGAAGTATTACCACTTGTTCCAAGTTTATTATAATTATAAGAATGTAACGATATTACTTCTCCAGATTTTGCATTCACTCTTCCATATACACCGTCAAAAGAAATATTCCATGAATATTCATCATCAAGATAGTTTTTATTTAATGATGCATCACTAACTTTCATATCAGCCGTTATTAAATCAGATGTTTCTCTAAGTATACTTTCTGCCTTTTCTTTACTTATAAGATTTGCAACATTCTGAATCGCATCAATCTCTTCTTGTGTCAACTCTTGATTTGCTTTATCCAAATTATTTGCAGAAGCATTTACTAATGAATGATCCTTATTTCTACCATCTAGTTTATTATCACTTGAATATGATACTACTTGTCCAGTTTTAGCATCAATAAATTCACTTATATTACTTGGAGCATATCCTGCAAATATATTCATTTTCTTCTTCTCATAATCATAATAAGAATAATATTTTAAATCTATACCTATTTTATCTATATATGCTTTTTCTGCAGTAACAGAATCAATTATTCCACTTAAATTAGGATATTCAGCTCCCTTTACTTCTAAATTGTCATTGCTAAATGATGTCACTTTCCCACTGTATTTATTTACACCAACATTTATATAAATATAGTTAACCGGAATTTCATTTACAAACTTTTGATAAGTAAAGTTATACTCATCCCCTTGAAAAGAAGCTGAATCATTTTTTACTAACTTTATTTCCCCAATATATTCTGGAATTACATTTTTCAAAAAATCTTCTGCTGAAACTTGGGCCTGATCTTTCGTAATATTTGCTAAACCGTCTTTGCTATCCTTGCTATCCCCATCATAATTACTATATTGATATAAGAATCCATCTTCACCTATTGATGCAGATATTGATCCTTTCTTATCTTCTTTTTCTCCCCAATTTAAATCCCAAATCCTAACTTTAGTCCCCCTTACTTCACGTTCGCTTGAATTATGTGTGAACTCTGTATAATCATCTGGAACTGTTATAATTTTCTTTGCTGATATGATAGCTTGCTCTAAGTTTTTGCTATCTTCATCCGCAGCAAATACCGGAATAGAAATAGTAGACAATATTAAACATAATGTTAATATCCCGCTTATAATACCTTTCTTTTTCATAAATATCCTCCAATCTTTAATAATGAGTTATTTTTTATACTATCTAAATATAATACGATTCTTCATATGAAAATTTTGCATTAAATTATAATTTTTTCACAAATTTTTATACAGTTACTTTTAAATACCTATGTTAAAGCAATAAATTCATATTCTAAATTTTAGTAATTCATAAAAAACTCTGAAATTTCCTATATAAAAAATGGAGTTAATAATTAATTTTAATTATTAACTCCACACTACTAACTATTATCATACTATGCATCTATTAATATTTTCTTCTACTTTATGTTCATCTATATTTTGTTTTATCTTTAATATAGATGACGAAACTACTCTCACTAAAATATTACTAAAAAAAATATCTCGCCTTTTATCTCCTAAATTTCTAATATAAATACTGTGCATATCTTCAATATAATCTACTATATCATTCATAGACTTTAATTCTATTCTGGATTCCTCTGTGCATTCATTCCACACTTCAGATAGCTTTTTCCACCATAAAATTCTTTGAGTTTGCTCATATAATTCATGCCTAATAATATTTCCTTCAAAAGCTTTATCATGTGGAAAAGTAAAAAAATCACATAGGTAATGACTCAATATTCCTAGCTTAATTGAAATATCCTTATTTCTTTTAATTTTGCCATAAATTATTTCATCAATAATTCCTATAACCTTCTCCCAATCCTCACTTTTACTATGCATAGTCATTCTATATTTGAGCTTTAAATCAGGTAACACATTTCCATAAATAAAAAAGTTACTATCAATAATGTTTGAGTAGCCTCTCTCAATTAATTCCTTGCTAAGAAAATAACCTATTTTCCCATGAAGTAAAGTATCCATATTAACGCTCCTACCCTTTTTAATCGCATTTAGAGAGTAATAAATAAGTAATTGTCTGAATCACAATACAAAAGTGCATTTTCACACATAAAAGATACATTTTTATTATGGTACTAGTTATTACTCTTCATCACATGCTTCAATTATAAAAAAAGTAAGTTAAATCACCATTACGTTTCTGTTATTTTTTAATGAGCTTAATTATTTTTCTTTTTTAATTGTACATACTCTTCTAGTGTTATATTTCCATAATCCTTTAATGCTTTTATAAGCTCATCTTCATGTATTATACTAATGAGTTCCATGTCATCATTAAGAATATAAAAACTGTTAAATTTGTTTTTATCAACTAAAGATAAAACATTAACCAAACCTTTTTTATAATACACAGAAATTGATTTATTCTCTATATAGTTATGCTTTTTTAACTTTCTTATTTTCTTGATCATATCTCCCATTATTATATACATAGTTTTTTCTTTTTCTATAAATGTTGCATATGTGATTAATATGACTGCAAGAAATAAACTTATATTAACTTTATGTAATATCATTATTATAATAAATATTAAAAATAATGTTCCTGAAATAATAAAGCTAAAGATTTCCGTAATTTTTTTTGATCTTTTATATAATAGCTTCTTTGATAATAGTATTTCACAAACCCTTGAACCATCAAGGGGATAAGCAGGCAATAAATTGAATGCTCCTAAAAAGAAATTAACTTTTATACTATCTTCAATAATTTGATACTTAAAATATCCATATAAATAGCACATAACCACGGCCATAAAAATATTAAAAAATGGTCCAGCTAAATATAAAATCATTTTTTTTCTTTCAGTTAACTCATCGATGTCACTTAATTCGACTTTAGCACCAAATATGCTAATATTAACATTATTAAATTTGCACCCAAATTTACTTGCAACTATCATATGTGCAAATTCATGCAATATTACCCATAGAAAACTAATAACAATGTAGCCTTCATAATCTCCAAGCCACATTAATATCGACAGTTCTAAAATCAATACCATATACCATTTCTTCATTTCTAACCCCTATAATATTGCTATATCAAAATAATTTGCAATGCACAAGTAAAAAATGGAACTTAATCAAATATTAAAATATATTTTATATTGATAATAATATGTTATTTCCTATAAATTTAATTGTTCATATTACTGTTGTTTCTTATATATTCCATAAAATTAAAAGTCCTTGACTTTAAATTTTCAATTTTCAAATCATCTACAGTAAAATTTCCAATCTTTAAATCCTTACCTTTTATATTTCCTATCTGCATTGTACTAAAGGTATCTATATATTCGTTATAATTAAAATTTCGGTTTAATGCTTGTTTACATTTAATGTGCATTTCTTGTACTTGTGCGTAAGGGGTATACTTCAATCCAACAAAAAATAGCAATAAAAGTGTAGCTCCGGTTAGTTCCTTAGTTATTCTCTTAATCAAAACATTTATCATCTTATCGTTACTTTTCATATTACTCCCATATCTTGAACCAATGATAGCATTATTAGACTTCTTACCTGAAGTCAAATGGTTCCTTTTATCCTTTCTTCCTTTCGTTGTATTATTAATGTTCTTATAGTAATCCTCATAAGCTGATCTATAGCTGCCCATGATACACTCCTTTCAAATTCATTCACATTAAAGTATATTTAGTACTTCATAAAATTATGAGAACAAAATTGTTGCAGAATCTTTGTATTTGCTACATTCCGCAATATTTAGATATCATTTGGGTTGCTTAATTGAAAAAATACACTATCTAGAATTTTTATGTCACTAATACCTACTCTTCGAAAATTATCTATCTTATAACATATACTCCTTAAAAATTAAAATAAGATTAATAATTCTATACTGTACTCAAAATTCTTATTTGCAATTTCTAATGTACTGATAAAATTATTAATCCTATTATTTTATAAATAATTTTGGTATATTCACTATAATTATTTTTTTACATTTCACTCCTAATTGAGCGCTCAACTTATTGAAATTGTTGTATAAATTTATTATAGCAACATGCCTATTCTAAAAGTGTATCTTTTTTCTTCTCATTCCTACATTTATTACTAGTGCTATTGAAATTACTGTTGTAAGCAATGAACTTCCTCCATAGCTAACAAGTGGCAGGGTTATTCCTGTAATTGGTAGTAATCCTATTGTCATCCCTATATTCTGTAATATAGCAAATAGAAAATATGACACTATTCCAACACATATAACTGAGCCAAATATATCTTTAGATGTTCGCGCTACTGAAATCATCTTATATATAAGAAATCCGTAAAGCATTAACAAAACAATTGCACCTACAAAGCCCCATTGATCTGCTATTGCAGCAAAAATAAAGTCCGTCTGAACTTCTGGTACATTTTGTGCAGCATATGTTGTAATCCCATCTTGAGCCAGTGACGGACTACTTCCAAGTAATCCACCTGAACCAATTGCAATCAATGACTGATTTAAATGATACGTACTTGCATCATCGATGCTTGGATTCAAAAATGCTGTAAATCTTGCTTTTTGATATGTTTCTATGAGTCCTGAATTCCACACAATCACTATTCCAAGTACTAAGCATGCTAATCCTCCAGCAATAATTCTCGTATCAAATCCCATTGTATAAAAAATTCCTAAAACTATAAAGAAACATACCATACTCATTCCCATATCAGGTTGGATTACAATAAATATTACTGGTACTATGCAATAAAATGCTAGTGTGAGAAAATTCTTAACATCATTTATTTTTCCGTCCATCTCATCTAGCTTCTTACCCAGCATAAGTATAATTACAAACTTTGCAAATTCTGACGGCTGAAGGTTACCTACGCCTAAACGGATCCATCCTCTAGCACCATTAACTACTATACCAATCCCAGGAACCCTAGTTAATATGAGAAGAACTACAACTCCCCAATATAATACAGGTACATAGTTAAATATTATCTTATAGTCTACTGCCACAAAAATATATAACGCTACAAGTGATATTGCAAACCAACTCAGCTGTTGCTTTACAAAACTCAATCCAAATTGTCCTTTTGTGCATAGATATATATTAAATGTTCCGTATAAAATTAAAAGAATTAAAGAAATTAATATGGTCTTATCAATTTCTTTAATTAATTTCATATCTAATTTTAATAGTCTAAACAATATCTCACCTCCTAGTTATATTAATCTTATATAACTCAATCAATCTTAATTATACATTATTATTACCGCATTCTCCATAATAATTATATTGGGCATAAAAAACATAATAATTTTGTAATAATTTAAAGATAATATCTTGTTAAATCTCCAAAGTCACCCATATTTAATAAACCTAATTATTATAAAAAAATAAGATGAATTGTTTTAAAGAATTAACCATCCCATTCTTTAAAACAAACATCTCTTATAATTTAAGTAAAACAAATTACTTATCTTCCCTTTATACTTTTAATTGGAATGTTAGCTATTAATGCAGAAGTATTTTCACCTTCTTCATCTCCATTCTTATTTACGGATATTTCAACATCCTCAACTTGTATATCAATATACTTAGAAATTACTTCTAAAATCTCTTCTCTTATTTTCTCAATAATATCTGGTGCAATTTCGCCTCTATCATGTATAAGAATTAGCTTTAGTCTGTCTTTTGCAACTTCTTTAGGTGTTGGCTTACTATTTAAACTCTTAAAAAACCCCATTTTCTCATCCTCCCTTAATTTCGCTTAAATAGCTTCTTTAAGGAGCTAAAAAATCCTTGATGCTCTTCTGTATGTAAATCAATAATAGGAACTTCCTCACCTGTAATTCTTCTAGCTATATTCTTGAACGCTTGTCCAGCAATCGCACCCTCTTCTAACACAATAGGTTCACCTTTATTAGTTGAAATAGTTATATTCTTATCGTCTGGAACTACTCCAAGTAACTCTACTGATAATGTTTCAATAATATCAGCTACATCAAGCATATCTCCATTCTTAGTCATTTCATAGTTCAATCTATTTACAATAACAGAATGGTCTTCCAATCCCTTTGAATCAAGCTTACCAATAACTCTATCAGCATCTCTAACAGATGTTATTTCTGGATTTACAACAATAATTGCTTTTTCCGCACCTATTACAGCATTTTCAAATCCTTGTTCTATTCCTGCTGGAGAATCTATTAAGACATAATCAAACTCTTCTTTTAATTCATTTACTATTTTTAACATTTCCTGTGGACTTATATCATCTTTATCCTTAGTTTGAGCTGTTGGTAAAAGAAATAAATTAGCAAATCTCTTATCTTTTATAAGTCCTTGTTTTAATCTGCATCTTCCTTCTATAACATCAATTATTGTATATACTATTCTATTTTCTAATCCTAGCAATACATCTAAATTTCTAAGCCCTGTATCTCCATCTATAACAACTACTTTCTTACCAAGTGATGCTAAAGCAGTTCCTATATTGGCTGTAGTTGTTGTTTTTCCAACTCCACCTTTACCTGAAGTTATTACAATAGATACTCCCATTAAAAAATCCCTCCGACGTTTTAGTATATATATTTATTTGGTAAATATGGTTCCACTATTATCAACCCATCCCTAATTCTTGCTAATTCTGGATAGCTTGGCTTTTGGATATCATCTGGAGACATAGCTATAACATTTGCAATTTTTAATAGTTCAGGTTGTAGTAGGAATGCTGCTATTACCGCTTTTATATTTCCATTAGTCCCAGCGCTCACTTTACCCCTTATACGTCCTAAAACAATTACATTCCCTGCTGCATATACTTCTGCACCACTATTTATGTCTCCTACTATAACTATGTTTCCTTGGTAATTAATACATTCTCCGCTTCTAACTGTCTTTCTTATAAATTTAGTTTTCCCTTCGTATACACCGGAGAATACCTTAACCTCTTTTTCATTCACCTGCTCAATTTCCTTTTCTATATCTTCTAGAACAATATCTTTTAATTCAATTTGAGTTAATAATTTTTCTTTAAGAATGCCTACTTCCTTTTTATTAACCAATTTTAAATCTATTCTTAATATTAGAGTTGTCCCTTTATAAAAATGCTTTCCTTTAGAAAGTTTCTTTATTAGCAATACAAGCATATCATCAAAACAAGCAAATTTATTCATATTGATAGTTGTATTTATTCCATCTTTATTTCCCTTTATTAAAATACCATCATTATTATACATTCATTCCCTCCAATGAATTTTGCAGGTTAAAATAGTTAAATTGTTTTGAAAATGGCAACCTCTCTAAAATTATATCATTATACTGACTATTTTTGTATATATGTTTCACTAATTTTTGATTAAATTTTACAAAAGCATATAAAACATCAAAATTTGATAATATGCAGTGTATATACCAAAGCATTGAACAGCTATCACACTATAATATTACATCAACATAATCCCTTATATTAATACTGTCTACATCTACTAAACAGTCTACTGCAACTATATTTACACCATTCTCTTTTGCATATTTTAGTGTATCTCCAAATTCCTTATGAGTCTCTACATTAGGTTCAAAATGAACAACATCTTTCATTTGTATTACGAATATGACGTAGGCATCATACCCTTCTTTAACGCAATCAACAAGTTCTCTAAGATGCCTAACACCTCTTTCCGTAGGTGCATCAGGAAACTTTACAATTCCATTATTCTCTAAAGTCACTCCTTTTACTTCTATAAAAATTTTCTGATGCTTTGTCTCAACATAAAAGTCAAACCTTGAATTCTTATATTTAGTTTCTGGTTTTATTAAAGTCACATCTTTTAAGAGGTTCCCTTTTAATATCCATTCATGAACAACCTTATTAGTTACTTGAGAATCCATATTGATCATTCTGTCTCCTTTTATAACGCCTATAAGAGAAAACTTAGTTTTCCTTTTAGGATTATCATTTTTTTGAATAAATACTGTCGCATTAGGTGTCAAAAGTTCCTTGCATCTTCCAGTATTTTTTACATGGCAAACTTCTTCATTGCCATCAATTTCAACATAAGCTATAAATCTATTTGGTCTTGAGATAAATTTTCCTTTTAGAATATTATTATATTTCATTTTTCCCTCACTAAATCTAAATTTTTATAAAAAGGTATCTATAATTAGGTTTACTTTATGCAATTTTTATAATTGCATACCTAATATAGATACCTTACAAATCAATTGATTTTTATTAATTTATTTTTAAATACAAGATTTCTATTATAAATTTTTACTAATGAGTTTGGTTTGTATTTGCCTGTGAAGCATTTGCCTCTTGAGTATATGGATTACCTAAAACATATTTTTTCCATGTATCTGATGATGAAGTATACTGTGTGTCATTCTTTAATTGATCCTTGAAATAAGCATCATAAACTGATTTAACTACTGATGCAATATTACTTCCATGACCTCCATCAAATACTACCGCTGCTACAGCTATCTGTGGATCATTTGCTGGCGCAAAACTGACATATGTTGCGTAAGGTTCCCTTCCTTTTTCTAATTGATCATCAGAAACGTCGGCTGTACCAGTCTTACCAGCTGTTGGTATTGGATATCCTAAAAATGTAGAACTACCGGTACCATCTGCTTCTTGGTTAACAGCTGTCATTCCTTGCTTAACAGCATCTTGAGTCTCTTTTGACATTTTAACTGTATTTAAAACTTCTGGTTTAAACTCTTGAACTATATTTCCATCCCCATCTGTAACTTTATCTACCAAATGAATCTTATATCTTGTTCCTCCATTTGCAATAGTTGATATGTATGATACTAGTTGCAATGGAGTAAAGTTATTCATTCCTTGACCTATTGATGCTGAAACAAGTGAACCTGGGGATCTTACTTGTCCTGGCATATCATTAGTTGCAAATTGAGCTAATTCTTCTGCTACTATTGTAGCCTGGGAATCAATATTTACGCTTCTTCCAGATATACTTGCCTTATACTCATCAGAATTATTCATTAGGTTTAAAACATCTTTTTTTATATCCTTGGCAAAAAAATCATGGCTTACTGCTTGCTGATTATCAGAATTCTTATCTATAGCATCTTTGACTTTATCTTTGATTGCTTTCTTAGCTGCCTTAACTGCATCATTATCATTATCAGAATCTTTTAAATGAATTGGAGCAAAAAACACTCCGTTGTATTCACCGTTATCTAAAAATGTAATTATGTTATCTGTCGACATTGCTAAGAAATTCTTTTTATTATCAGTAAAATTGTACGTCTGACCAAAGCTTTCTCCAATTTCTATTCCTGTTGACTTCTTTGCATTACTATTTGGATCAACTCCTAATCCAAATTGCCAAGCATATTTAGCAAGAGAATTTAGAGCTTCAACATTATTAGCCTTACCTCCTGCTTGTATATACATTCTAGTAGCAGTTTCATAGAAGTAGAAGTTAATAGATTTTGCTATAGCTGTTGTTAAACTTATGTTCCCTTGTGCAGCTTCTAATCCTCCTGGCTTAAAAGCTTTACCAAAAATCTCTGGATGAATATTAAATACTCCTGTATCATTTATCATTTCACCTGGAGTTATTACCCCTGATTCTAAACCTGCAACAGCTGTAAGAGGCTTGAATGTAGAACCCGGTGGAATTAATGACTGAGTTGCATAATTAAATGTTGCTTTTGGGTATAAATCAAATTTATCCCATCTAACTCCATTTCTTACTGGGAACAAATCATCAACAGTTTTATTAAGTCCCATTCTTTTAATAAACTCCTGTCCAAACTTTTCTAGATCAGGATTAAAATAATCTTTATACTGCTCAGGAGTTAACTGTCCTGGAACTGTAAATAAATTTGGATTCAAATTAGGATAACTTGTTAAAGCTAATACCCTTCCAGTTTTAACTTCAACAGCTACCAATGCACCTCTGGTTGCATTCAATAGTCTATTTCCTTTATCATCTCTTCCGGTAGCCTGCATATCAGCAATTTTATCTGCCAATGCTTGCTCTGCTGCATATTGAATATCTCTATCTATTGTAAGATGAACATCATCTCCCGGATAAGGTTCAAGTTTAAATAATTCTTGCGAAACACTTCCTTTAGAGTTAACTTTAACAGTTGTTCCACCCTTAACTCCTTTTAATTGTTCTTCGAAAGCCGATTCTATTCCAGACTTTCCTACAGAATCTGATGAAACATCATATCCTTTAAGTTCATATGTTGATTTTTGTGTATCATTAATTGAAGATACATACCCTAAAACTGAAGATGCTAAATTATTATATGGGTATGATCTTATAGGTGCCGAACTCACATTTATTCCTGGCAAATCGTATTTCTTTTGCATTACTATTAATGAAGTATCTTTCTTAATATTCTCTGCAATAGTTACTGATTTATATCCTTTAAAACTTTGCATTTTTATAGCATCTTTTACAAGCATAAATTTTCTAATATCATTTAAAGAATACCCTTCTTTTAAAATCATATCTGTTAAATCCTTGCCTTCCATTTTAGAATAGACATTCTTCTTTTCTTTTGAGTCATAATCTGGATCTACAAGGCCAATTAAATTATACGATTTAACTAATGCATAAAATGCATCATCAGGAGTTATTTTCAGAAGTTCTTCATCTAGTTTTGCATTTTGTTCATCCGATAATTCTTCAACATCCTTGAACATTTTGTTTTTTAGAGTGTCATTCAGTCCCCTATCCTTTTTAAATCTCAATTCCTCTATATTTTGGGATTGTTTCTCATTAGTTTTATACTCAAAATATATATTATTATTACCATCAATTTTTAAAGGTAACGAATCCTGAATGCTTTCTCCATTTTCATCCAATATTTTAAAAAGTTCTTTCATAGTTATATAAAACTGTTTATCAGCATCTTTTGTTTCCGTATATGTAATAGTGTATGTTTGAATATTAGTTGCTAAAACATTTCCTTTGTCATCATATATTTTACCCCTTGGGGCTTTTTCTGATATAAATCTTGTTGATGTTACATCTGCTTTATCCTTATATTCATCATAATTAAATACTTGAATATATAACAATTTTAGAATGATCACTGAAAATATAGCTATCATAATTATAGATAAAACTGTATATCTAGAAATCTTCTTTTTCTTTTTATTAGTTGGTTTATTTACTATCATCTAAACCTCCATCTTTGCTTTGAATACTCATCATCATAAACATTCATTACTAATTTATACACAAAAAACATTATTACTCCGTTGTATACCCCCATAATGATACTTTTAGAAAATTGTATTTCAATATTAAAAAAATTAAATATCAACATAACTCCTGCGTATTTAATTATTGTTATAAAAAAAGCCGAGATCACAGGTATCAGTCTCTTAGTCTTTATTATTCCTGCTCCAATAAAACTTGCTAGAAGACATAGAAATAAATTCAATAATGAATTTACACCAAAACCATTAAAAAAGAAAATATCTTGAAGTATCCCACTCACAACACCCATAAATACAGCTCGTTCTTTCTTATTGACTAATGAATAAGCTATAGCAAAAGTAAATAGTAAACTGGGATAAGCTCCCTTTATTGAAAAAAACGGAATTAGTGAGTTATCTAATATAACCAATCCTATAGAAATCAAAATAATAATTAATTTTTCCATTATAAACCTCTAATTATATTTAATTTCTCTCGTATCCTTTGGAGAGACAATAAATAATTCTTCTAACTTATTAAAATCTACATATGGTTTTACAACTGCATTCTTCATTACTTTTACTTTATCTTCTTCTACTGAAATTACTTCACCAATTCTAATTTCCTTTGGATAAAGCATTCCTACTCCAGATGTCATTATTACATCGCCTTCCTTAACATCTGAATTCATTGGAAGATCATATACCTTAGCTAAGTTTTCTCCCGTACTATCTTTGAAACCTTTTATATAACCTGTAGCATCTCTAGTACTTTGATCCATAACACTTACTGCTATATTTTCATTAATCAGAGATTGAACTATGCACCAATTACTTCCAACACTGGTTACTTGTCCCACTAGACCTTGAGCCGCTATAACAATCATACCCTTTTGTATATTGTCATTTTTTCCTTTATTTACCACATAACCATCTAAAAAGTTTCCACCACTATATCCTATAATATCACATGCTACATAGTTATAATTGTTTCTTTCTTCCTGAAAATTCAACACTTGTCTTAATCTATCATTTTCTTCTTTTAAATCTGAATAACTAGCCAACTCATTTTCAAGTTCTTGATTTTCTTTAATTAATTCTTTATTTTGCGCTTTTACTTCTGAAAAATTCAAGAAAAAATCTAAGGTCTCTTTAATCCTACTAGTTCCTGAATATAAGAGACTTTGCACTGGATTTAAAGTACTACCGGCACCACTTTCAATAATACTTCTATTTTCCTTTCTAACTGTATAAACTATTAACCCTAAAAAGCTAACTGACAGTACTATAATAGTTACTGCCAGTTTATTCTTAAGAAGCTTCATATTTAACCTCTTTGATCTCTGCTAATTTTATCAAAATCTTCTAGTGCCTTCCCTGCTCCAAGTACTACGCAATCAAGAGGTGCCTCCGCAATATGTACAGGCATGTTTGTTTCTTTATTTATAAGTATATCTAATCCTTTTAGATATGCCCCGCCACCTGCTAACATTATACCTTTTTCCATAATATCTGCTGAAAGTTCTGGTGGAGTCTTTTCCAATGTTGTCTTAATTGATTCTATAATAGCATATACTGGTTCTTTTAAAGCTTCTCTAACTTGAGTTTCTGAAATTTCAACAATCTTTGGAAGCCCAGTAATCATATCTCTTCCTTTAATCTCCATGACTGTTTCTTCATCTGAAGTCCTATAAGCTGAACCTATTTCCATTTTAACTTGTTCAGCTGTTCTTTCTCCAACCATTAAGTTAAATTCTTTTTTAATATAAGATATTATTGATTGATCTAACTCATCACCAGCTATTCTAAGTGACTTACTAGTTACTATACCGCCTAATGAAATAATAGCAACTTCTGTTGTTCCACCGCCAATATCAACTATCATACTTCCTGTTGGTTCGCTTACTGGAAGCCCTGCTCCGATTGCTGCTGCCATTGGTTCTTCCATTAAAATAACATCTCTAGCTCCTGAAAGTTTTGTAGCTTCTTCGATAGCTCTTTTCTCAACTTCTGTAACTCCTGATGGATAACAAACTATTATTCTTGGATTTTTAAATGCATTCTTAGTTGATACTTTTTCTATTAGACTTTTCATCATTGTTTGAGCTGTATCAAAATCTGCAATTACTCCATCTTTTAATGGTCTTATAGCTACTATATTTCCTGGGGTTCTACCAATCATAAGCTTAGCTTCTGATCCAACCGCTAATGTCTTTTTAGTCATAGTGTTCATTGCAACAACAGATGGTTCTCTTAAAACTATTCCTTTACCTTTTACAAATACTAGGGTGTTTGCAGTTCCCAAATCTATCCCCATATCTTTTCCTGATCCAAAAAATCCCATTTATTTTTCCCCTTCCAATTCTATATTAGTCCTCTTTCTTTGAGGCTAACAAATTTATTATTTCCTATTATAATATGGTCTACTAATTGAATTCCTATAATATTTCCACATTCTTTAATTCTTAGTGTTATATTTATGTCTTCTCTGCTAGGCGTCGGATCGCCTGACGGATGATTATGACATATAATTATCGATGCGCTATTCTTACTTATAGCTTGCTTAAAAATTTCTCTCGGATGCACAACCGACGTATTTAAACTACCCTTAAAAACATCTTTAATACCAACAACTATATTCTTGGTATTTAATAAGACAACTTTTAATACTTCTTGATTTAATTCGTTCATTTCTCCCATGAGAAGACTTGATAAGTCTTTTGGTGAAGTTATTTTGATGTCATTATTTATTGCTTTCAATGTTCTAAATCTCTTAAAAAGCTCAGCTAAAGCTAAAATTTGTGAAGCTTTTCCTTGTTTAATACCTTTTATAGATACTATATCATCAAAACTTGCATCTAAAATACCATTTAGCCCTTCTAGCTCAGATAAAAGCCTGCTACACAATTGAAGAACATTCTCTCCTTGTGTTCCAGTCCTAATTATTATTGCTAATAATTCCGAATTACTTAAAGATTCTGCTCCATAAGTTAATAATTTCTCTTTAGGTCGTTCATTTTGTGGTATATCTTTGATTTTAAGGCTACTTTCCATATAATATATTACCTCCAAATATATGATTTCCCCTCTATCCCTAAAATATAATTATTGTATCTCTTTAAGCATAAACTTTAGCTTATTCAGTGGCAGTCCAACAACGTTGTAATAACATCCTCTTATCTCTTCAACAAATATTCCACCTATCCCCTGGATTCCATAAGCGCCAGCTTTATCTAAAGGCTCACCAGTTTTTATGTATTCTAATATTTCATCGTCGCTTATTTCAGAAAAAGTAACTTCAGTAGATAAACTCTCTTGAATCGTCAAATTTTTAGCTGTATTAATCACAACAACACCAGAATAAACCAAATGTTTTCTACCTTGAAGTGATTTTATAATATTAAAAGCATCTTCTTCATCTCTTGGTTTTCCTAGTATCATATTGTCTATGGTGACTACAGTATCAGCTGAAATTATAATCGCATCCTCATCTAGCTTATTCTTAGCATTCAGTGCCTTTCCTAAAGCTATGTCTTTAACATATCTATCTATAGAGCCCTCAAAAATAACTTTACTCTCATCAAAATTACTGACAATAACATCAAAATTCTTAATTAATCTACTTAAGAGTTCTTGTCGTCTTTCTGAAGCAGAAGCTAATATTACTTTCATATATTCACATCCTAAAATAAAGAATTTTGGCACATGAAAAATAATAGGCGAGCATAATGATCTCCCATTCTTTGAATGTACCTTATTATATATCATTGACAAATAATATATATTGTAGACATGTTAATTTTTTAACCAAAAACTATTAAATTTTAAAGGTGTAGAAATGATATTCTACCATTTCTACACCTTATAGTTTATCATTTAAGATGTTCTTAAACAAGTGTGTTATATTAAGTTATAAGTTTTTTTATATAAATGTAATTTTGTTGTAATAATTATTAACTAAATCTTTCAGTTTTTAATAAGTTTATATAACTCCTGCATATCATTGCTGCTGTTCGTTTTATCCATTTCATCAGGCAGATTTTTTACATAATCATATAATTGGCTTATCTTATTTGATTTGGCTGTGCTTCCTTCATTTACAATTCCATCCGTCCAGGCTTTAAATTCTGCTGTTTTTATACTTTTCACCTGATTATCTTGTAACTTATTCACAATTGTCAAAAATCCATTCATAATTTCTATGAGCTTTTTATTTTCCAAGTCATCACTAGAAGCACCTAAACTAATTTTAGCGACATCAATATTATTGGACTTGAATTCTTCTATCTTTTTTAAGCCATCTTCCTCATTATATATTCCTGCTAAAACTCTATATTTACCATCATCTTCTACTATAAATGGCTGACAGTATTTTGATATTGCAGATAGCGACTCTTTTGCATTCTCCTCTTTTGAATAATAACCACATTGCAGTGCGATGATATTTTTTATTGTACCGTTATAGTCACCTTGAGTTGAAGATTTTGAACTATTTATGCCTACGTTTTGTACACTCTTCCCATCAAAGATAACATTGCTAATAAACACTCCTCCAACTATAGATATCCCAACGATAACGACAACACTACATAAGAATTTCATCCTGCCTGATTTTTTATATTCATATCTTGTGTATCTCATAATCTCCCCCCTTTTGAACATTCTAAAAATAGCGTGTCAAAAGTTAAGTTTTATATGTCATCAAAACTTATAGAAAACATTATAAAACAGAATAATATTATATATATTTGACCTGCTATTTTTTCAGATTTCTTATATATTAATATTTATTCTGTAAGTTACACATATATGAATTATGTTAAATAAAAAAATATTATATAGGGCATATTTTAAAAATCTAAACTTATATATTTGCAATATTAAGGCTATAGAAAGTCATATTCCTACACTCCTAAGCATACTTATATATCATTTCTAACTATATTATATTTACATTTAGCATCTTAAGTTAACTATATCCATTAGCAAAAAATTCTTCTTGCAGTAGCATATCTTTCTGAATAGTATCCATCACACAATGAACTTACCATTACTGGTTTTCCAGACCTTGGCGCATGTATAAATTCTCCGTTTCCAATATAAATTCCCACATGGCTAATTGATCCTTCTGTATTAAAAAAAACTAAATCTCCAGCTCTTAAATTACTTTTATCCACTTTAGTCCCTACATTTACTTGTGTATATGTAGTTCTTGATATATCTACACCAAATTTATTATAAACATATTGTGTTAATCCTGAACAATCAAAAGCATTTGGACCAACCGCTCCATAAACATATGGCTTTCCTAAAAACTTATATGCATAATTTACGACTTCATTTCCCTTACTAATTGCTCCTCTTGATACTGAATCTTCACCATTTGATACTGTTTCTGAATCTGATGGTGCTTTTATCACTTTAGCTGTTTTAAGTTCACTAGTCTTAATTGTAATTCCTCTATTATGTGTTAATGTAGTATCAGCTTTGGCATGTTGCATATTAATAAGAAAAACTCCCGAAAAAATAAAAGTTGTAATTACACATTTCATAAGCCTATTATTTTTAATTTTCATCTTAAATTCCTCTCCATACCTAATCTATATTACCATAAAAGGCACCTTAGTTATCGTTTACACTTTGCTGTAAATTTTAAAACATGTATCTAGTATAGTGATAAGCTAGGTAAAGGTCAAACCTTTTATACTTTTATATTCTTATTTATACCGAAATATCTCTAATTTCCTCAATATTACTATCAATAATGGTCATTTACTGTAAATTTATAATTTTCTGACTTTTGTTTTACATTTTGTTATTTCTTACTCATTATCTTTTCTATAAATAAACCTAAAACTCAAAATTTTGAGAGTAACAAAAAAACAGTAAGTTATCCAATAAATTTTCTGGTTAACTTACTGTTCTAATTAATTTTTTATACTAATTTCTAATTTCCTTAAGAACTTCTAATAAATATTCAAAGCATCTACAAGCAGATGATATACTTAAATGTTCATTTGGAGTGTGTATATCAATTATATTAGGACCAAAACTAATCATATCTAAATCTCCAAGTCTTTCCTTAAGTATTCCACATTCTAATCCAGCATGGATAGCTACAACTTCTGCTTCTTTTCCATACATTCTAAGATATACATCTTTGCATATATCCCTTATTTTTGAATCACTTTTATATGGCCATTCTGGATATCCTGCCGCAGACTCAAATGTACCACCCATAATTTCAGTTAAACATTTATTTCTTTCAACTATTTCTTCTTTTAATGAAAACACAGAACTTCTGACAGCACTATGATATTTTATATCACTTTCATCAGTTGTTACCACTCCAAGATTTGATGAACTCTCCACTAATCCTTCTATTTCAGAACTCATTGTGTTTACACCATTTGGATACAAATATGATAAACTAATTGCTTTAGTTGTAGTATCATCTGAAAATACTTTTTCTATTTTATCTTTACTTTCAGATAATTTTATCTTAAGTCCTGGATCTTTTGTGCTAAATTCTTTAGAAATATCATTATCTACCTTTGTTTTAGCGTCAATTAATTCTTTTTCCTTAGACTGATCAATTGAAATAACCGCCATAGCTTCTCTTGGTATTGCATTATCTTTTGCTCCACCATTTAATGAAACTAAATTAAAAGCTACTTTGTTAAAGATTTCTCTTAATACTCTTGCCATTAATTTGTTTGCATTTCCTCTTTCTAAATGAATTTCAGCTCCTGAATGTCCTCCAATTAATCCCTTAACTTCAATTACATATTCTTTTGTATTTTCTTTTTTCTTCATCCATTCAATAGGTAAAGTAGATTGAGTTCTAATTCCACCAGCACAGCTTACCCAAAGTTTTCCTTCTTCTTCTGAATCTAAATTCAAAACAATTTTTCCATCTAAATCTTTTGATTGTACAGCTTTAGCTCCAGTCATTCCTGTTTCTTCATCTGTTGTTATTAATACCTCAATAGCAGGATGTTCTATCGATGTGTCCTCTAATATTGCCATCGCATAAGCAACAGCAATTCCGTCATCTCCTCCAAGAGTTGTATTATCTGCATATATATAATCATCTTTGACCACTAAACTTATTGGATCTTTTTCAAAATCATGAATTTTATCGCTATTTTTCTCACACACCATATCCATATGACCTTGGATTATAACTGTTGGAGCTTTCTCATACCCTTTTGATGCAGGTTTTTTAATAATAACATTTAGGGCATCATCTTGAATACATTCTAATCCTAAACTCTTTCCAAAGCTCAATAAATAATCACTTATTTGTTTCTCATTTCCAGAACCTCTTGGTATCTTACTTATTTCATTAAAATGATAAAAAATTCTTTTCCCCGTAATATTCTCTAAATTTTTCATTCTACTCTCTTCCTTTCATCAATTATATGATAGAATATGATTATACATATCTTTTCTTAGTTTATCATAAAATATTGCTATATTATGTATATTTTTATTATTTTATGATTAATTATTTCACACACTATAATATATATACAAAATTTTAATGTGAGGTGTTTATATGCAAAAAACAAAAATGATTTTTACTATTGGTCCAGCAAGCGATAATGAGAAGACTTTAAGAAAGTTCATTGAAATTGGGATGAGCGCTGCAAGATTAAACTTTTCTCATGGTACACATGAAACACACAAAGAAAAAATCGAACTAATCCAACGTCTAAGTAAAGAAATGAATTCTGCAACAGCTATAGTTCTTGATATTAAAGGTCCAAAAATCAGAACTCATAACTTTGTAAACGATGGTGTAACTCTTAATGACGGTGACGATTTCGATTTCATATGTGGCGAAGAAATTCTTGGTGATGAGAAAAGATGCTCAATCTCATATGATGTGCTTTATCAAGATATAAAAGTTGGCGGAAAAATTCTTGTTGATGATGGTCTTCTAAAATTTAAAGTTACTGGTGTTGAAGGTAAAACAATTCATACAAAAGTTGTTGTAGGTGGTGAAATTAAAAATCATAAGGGTGTAAATGTACCTAATGTAGTTATTAAATTACCATCAATTACAGAAAAAGATATAGAAGATATAAAATTTGGATGCAAAATGGGCGTTGATTTTATTGCTGCATCTTTCATAAGAAAAGCCAGTGATATCTTAGATGTAAAGAAAGTTCTAAAAGAAAACCATGGGGAACATATAAAGGTAATAGCTAAAATTGAAAACCAAGAAGGTGTAGATAATATAGATTCTATCATCGAAGTAACTGACGCTGTAATGGTTGCCAGAGGAGATATGGGTGTTGAAATTCCAATTCAAAAAGTGCCTATAATACAAAAAATGATAATTAGAAAATGTAATGAAGCTGGTAAAGTTGTTATAACTGCAACTCAAATGCTTGATTCAATGATTAGAAATTCACTTCCAACTAGAGCTGAAGCAAGTGATATTTGTAACGCTATTTTTGATGGAACTGATGCAATCATGTTAAGTGGAGAAAGTGCTTCTGGTTGTTTCCCTATAGAAGCAGCAAAGACAATGTCAAAAATTGCTCAAGAAGCTGAAGAATACTTAGATTATAATCACTTAACTGCAAGACTTAGAGAACCATCACTTACTGACTACGCAGCTGCAATAAGTTATTCAGCATGTAGAACAGCTAACATATTACATGCAAAAGCTATAGTGGCAGCAACTAAGAGCGGTGCTACTGCAAGACTACTTTCAAGATACAGATCAAAGGCTCCAATCATAGCTATAACACCTTATGAACAAGTAAGAAAAGGATTAAGCTTAAACTTTGGAATCTTCCCAATGCCTTGTAAAATGTTTAACTCAACAGATGAAATATTAACAGAAGCTAAAAACACAGTATTTAGTTTAAATTTCACACAACCTGGAGACGATATAATAGTTGCTGCTGGAATGCCAACAACTCAAACTGGTGGAACTAATATGTTAAAAATAGAAAAGATTTAATCAAAACATTCAAAATAAAACAAGTATGGATTATTATCCATACTTGTTTTTCATATTTAAACTTCTGTTAATTTACTCAAATTTAAACCCTTTAAGTAAGTCTCCTAATGAAGTTCCACTTTCATCGCTATTGTCAATGTAATCAAGATATTCTTTATTAGTTTCTACAGCTTCCTTTATGCTCAATGCTATTCTTTTTTCTTCCCTATTGATACTTAGCACCTTAACCTTTACTTTTTGATTAGCTTCCAATACATCTGAAGGCTTTGCAATATGTTCGTCTGTAATCTCTGTTATATGAACTAAGCCTTCTATACCATCAAATAACTCAACAAATGCACCAAATGTAGTAAGACGTACAACCTTTCCTTCAAATATATCGCCTTCATTAATATCTTTACCATGAACTATCCATGGTTCTTTAGTTACATCTTTTAATATTAATGATAGTCTTTCATTTTTTCTATCTATATTACCTATAAATACTTCTACCTTATCTCCCTCTTTAACTATATCTTCCGGCTTATTTACTCTTTCCCATGATAAATCCGAAAGGTGAATTAATCCTTCTACTCCCCCAATATCAACAAAAGCTCCAAACTTAACTATTTTCTTGACAACTCCGTTTCTTTTCTCTCCCTCTTTTAAATTATCCCATATATTTTTCTTATTTTTATTATATTCTTCTTCTTCAATAATTCTTCTTGATGCTATAACTTTTTTGTTCTTAAAGTCTAATTCAGTGATTCTAACATCTAAATCTCTTCCTATTAAATTATTAAGTTGAATTCTTTCTCTGCTTGCAAGAGAGCCTGGAATAAACACTCTTACGCTGCCATAGTATGCAATTACTCCACCTTTGGTTTCTTCTTTCACATGTACTTTAACATTCTTTTTTTCTTTGAAACATTCACTTAATTCTTCTCTTTCCTTTATTTCTAAGGCTTTTATTAAAGAAAGTTCAACATACCCCTCACCATCATTTGGAGATATGACATAAACATAAATTTCATCATCTTTGCTGACTACTTCCCTTGGATCCCTGCCATCTATAGATACTTCTTCTTTAGCTATTAATCCATCGAAAGCATAATCTATATTAACCGAAACCTCCTTATCGTTTACATCTATAACCTTACCTTTTAATACATCTCCTCTATTTAGTCTTTTTACATCGTATTGATTTAAAAGTTCACTCATATTGCTTTCTAATTCTTCATTGGACATAGTATAATTCACTCCTCATTATAATTTTTCTTACTTACAATAATAGTCTAATAGAATCTTTTACACAAGTACGGTTTGCTGTGCTACAAATATAATTATAATATATATGTTACCAAAATAATTCTTCATGATAATTCTAAAAATATTGCAAGAAATTTAGCCTTAATTGTTAATTGCAACATATATACAATCATTTTAAAATTTAATCCTCATATTATCTTAATATAAAAATACACATTGTTTTAATCTAATTATTATCAAAATTATTTACAATTTTGATATGCAGTATATAATACCATTTAAAAAGATAAGAAATAACCATTATAAAAGAGATATAATAACCTTTGTTGCGATATACAATTATAATCATCCTTTTTAGTCTTTTTTCATTGCTTTTCCATATTGTGTATAAGGAATCTTTTTTATATAATAAGTACATAATCTTTTAAGGGGTGATCACTATTCGTAAGATTAAAAAAAAATATGCTTTAACTATATTTTTAACATTCATATTTATATTTTCTAATTTATCTTTAGATGCTATGTCATTTATAGGTATAAATACATCTAACAATACTACAGTCGCCTTTGCTAAATCAACTGGTAGTAGCAGTCGATCAAGCTCTAGCGGCAGCAAATTTAGTTCTAGCAGTTCAAAATCAAGTAGTGGATTTAGTTCAGGATCTTTTAGTGGATCAAGTTCATCTAGTAAATCCTCAACAAGCACAAGTGGTGATTCAAGTAGTTCAAAGAACGGTGAAGGATTTAAATCTGGTAATTTTTCGAATAGTGATTCTTCAAACTCAAATTCAAAGAATTCTTCTTCATCTTCAAGTAGTGGTGGATCACAAGGATTTAGTAGCGGTTCTTATTCTACAACTGATAAAAGTAGAACCACTGACCCCTCAACTTCTTCTAATACAAATGATAATAAAAATACTAATACTCAAACATATAATAGTGGTTCCAACAGACATTCATTCTGGCCGTTCTTTGGTGGAGGATACTTTTACAGACCATTTTATTTTGGTTCACCAACAAGCTCATTAATTAACACCTTAGTTTTAGCTGGAGTATTCGTACTAGCTATTATATTAATAAAAAAATATTTAAATAATAAAAGAAAATAATAATTATTTGGAGGTATAGGCATGGGAATTTTTTCAAGGATGTCAAATATGATCAAGGCAAAAGTAAACAACTCATTAGATGAAATGGAAAATCCAGTTGAATTATTAGATCAAAAACTAAGAGATATGGATGAACAATTCAATAAAGCAAAATTGAGTTCAGCTCAAATTTTAGGTAATGTTCATGAAATTGAGAAAAAACTAGATTCTGCTAAAAAAGAATCTGAAGATTATGATCAAAAGGTTAGATTAGCACTAAGCAAGGGAAATGAGGAATTAGCAAAAAGAGCATTAGCTAAAAAAGTTGAAACAGATAAAAAGGCTGCTTCTCTACAAGCAAGCTATGATAATGCTAAAATACAAGCAGATACTTTAAAGGCAAATTTACGTGCTTTGGAAGAAGAAATAACAAAGACTAGAAGTTACAGAGATGAGGCAGCTGCAAGATTTGCAAATGCTGAAGCCTCTCAAAAAGTAAATGAGGTTCTAGCTAATGTTCAAACTAAAAGTAACTCAATACAAATTGATAGTATAGAAAGAAAAATTCAACGTAAAGAAGCTCTTGCTCAAGGTTTAGGTGAACTAAGAGACCTAGATGATTTTGATAGTGAATTTAAGAAATTAGATGAAGTTGATTTAGATCTTGAATTAGCAAAATACAAATCTAATTAGGTGATAAAATATGGATAGTGATAAGGACCTAAATTTTATTAACGAAGAACGAAGGTATTGGGGAAAGATTTATACTGATATAGCTTATGCCATAAGTGAAATATCCCCATTTATTTCAGAAAGAGATTCAAAAATAAGAAAATATTTCTCTAAATCACCTATTCTTAAGGAATATATGAAGCTTTTGGATTCTGCAGAAACTGACTGTAAGAAAAAATCTTTATTTTCAATGTTCAAATCTAGTCCTAGCATAAGCTTACTTCAAGATTTCAAAACTAAAAATAGAGAAAACTTTAAACAGTTAGAAAAATGTTCTCATTGTGAATGCTTAAACTGTGCATTTGATTGCAATTTCAAAAAATGTTCAAGCTGTAGAAGCGGTTCTTTAATTTGCTCTTGTGATAAAGAAAGAGTCAATGTAAGAAAGTTTGATAATTTTACGCTAGATCTTACTAACAACGATACTCGAGTTTCTTCAAAATATAATGTTTTAGCTGTCGTTGAAGACTGTACTTTAGATAATTTATATATTCTTCTAGAAAATTTCAACAACTCTAATGATAAGCTAGTACTATACTATTACCCTGGAATAAAAGAAGATAGTTACGGAGAGATAACTGATCCCAACGAGTTTGATTTTGTAGTAGAAACTTATCAAAATGCAGAATAGATTATTAAAAACCTATTATCTAATAATATAAAAGTTATAGCCCGAAATTTATTCATAAAAGCAAATCTTTCTCAGAGTCAGAACCACCGGTCTAACCGGTGGTATTCTTTATACAAATAAAAGGAGATACGGATCTTTACTATAAAAGATGCGTATCTCCTTTTTTACCAGTTGAGTCGCTCATACATTTAAATTTTCAAAATAAATGCGATCTTATATTTATAATACTTTAACCTTCATCATACATTGAAAATTGTTGTATTTCTAATTCTTTTCTCTTTTCCATCTCATTGAAACAATAATTGATTATATCACTTCTTTTTATTATCCCTATAAAAGTACCATTATCATCGGTTACAGGCACAAAATTCTGACTTACAGCTAAAGATATTAAGCTTTCTATATTTGAAGTTATAGAAACAGACCTATGAGTTGTTTTTCTATAAATGTCTTTAACTTTAACAGATTCTATGTTTTTAAAATTTAAATTATGTGTATTTTTCAACTTCCACAATAGGTCGCCTTCTGTTAGCGTACCAACATATTTTCCTTCTCTATCTATAATAGGAATCGCTGTGTATCCGTAGCATTCCATTTTCTCCATAACTTGTTTCATAGTTGCATCTTGATTTTCACATACAACTTCATTTTTTGGTGTAAGAAAAAAGGCTATATTCATAAATAAAATCCTTTCATTCAATGTATTCGTTTTGTTCTTCTTCACAAAACTATTTTATCATATCTCGGATTAAATTTCTTTAACTAAATTCTTACTTATTTCTGAATATATACTGAAATCACCTTTTTTTCTCACTATTCTCTAACTTATAGATATAATTTAAGTACGCTTCATCTTTCAATACACTATTAACTTCGTTATATCCATTCTCTCCTTGAAGAGTCTTTTTAACCAAAACTTCGCATAAAACATTGCACTTACATTTCGGACAAGTGCCTACAGCTGCAAATCTCCAATTTAAAAGCTTTATAGGAGTTTGTAAATCAATTTTTTTTCCACACTTAGGACACTTTAGCATTAATTTTTCTTCTTCTATTTCTATACTCTCAAGATCTGATACCTGTATAGCAGGCATATTATATATATCTTTAACTATATAATTTTTTATCACTCTAGAATTATATACTCTCCTAAATACTTCGACGGTATATTTTGCATCATTTAAAGCATCATGTAATTTTGTATCATCTACTTTAATTTTTAATTCATCTAAAGCTGACTTAAGCCCCAATGCTTTTTTATGAGCTAAAATTTTAGTAACATATTCTTGAATATCGAGATATTCATTTAACCATCTTAAATCATTATAATTATAATAATGGGCGTTAATAATTAATTCTGCAACATCATCCTTTGCCCATGAGCATAAAACATCTCCATCTTCAAACATATCCTTTAATTTACTTATAGCATCTTCAAAAGACACTCCTTTTTCATTAAGTATATCCATATCTATTTTAGTGATTTCTGTTACTATTGGATTAATTACAGGAAATATTTTAGGCTTAATATACTCCCTAATTTCTTTTATAGGTTTCATATATTTATCTACTTTTACTGCACCTATTTCTATAATTTCATTTTCCAGACTTACTGAATCAAACTCGCCATATTTTTCAAAAAAATCTTTTTGATAATTAGTTATATTTTTTAAATTATTAAATTCTAAGTCAATAATAATGTACCCCATGCTTAATCCTTTCTAATGCTAATTTTAATTCTTTAAACTTAATTATTTATACATCTATCCCTGCAAGCTTCATTAAATGAATTGCATTTTGCGTTGTGCTTCTTCCTTCTCTAAGAATATAATCAAATTTGATTTTATTATTTTCATAAAATTCTCTAAAATTATAATTTATTATCTCTTCACTTTCATTTTCTAAATCACATAATTCAAAGTCATGAGTAGAAACAAGCCCAGCCCCTCCGTATTTAATTAACTGTTTAATCAATACAGAGGCACCAGTATGCCTATCTCTTGAATTAGTTCCCTTAAATATTTCATCTAGTAGAAAAAATACACTTTCTCCTCTTTTACATGCCTCTATTAATATTTTTATTCTTAAAATTTCTGCATAAAATGATGAAATATTCTCTTCTAAATTATCTTTTGTTCTCATGCAAGTGTATATCTTCATAATTCCACAAGAAAATTTATCCGCATGCACTGGTGCTCCGATGTAACTTAAAACCAGATTAATACCAAGTGTTCTTAAAAATGTACTTTTCCCAGACATATTGGAACCTGTGATTAGAGAAACCTTTTGATTACCCGTCATTGAAAATGTATTTTTAACTGCTTTTTCTCCTAATAAAGGATGACCTATATTCACTGCACTTATTTCATTTTTATCTAAAATAACAGGATACGTCCAATTTTCATTTTCAAATGAAAAATTGCATACACTAGCTAATGCATCTATTTTATGCATTACCTCTAACCAGCCTTTAAGCTTATTCCCATTCTTTTCTCTCCACTTTTCTAAACTTCTTAATAGGAATACATCAGAAAATAATAGTATATTAAATAAGAGATAATATGCATTATATGAACTATTTCCTATCCAATCTAAGATATTAGAAAAAGCTTTCATCTCTTCCTTACAACTTAATTTATCACTTTTCAACTTTCCTTGTAAGTTCTTTAAATACTTTGAATCAAAATTTTCTTCTTCTATTAGAAATAAAATTTTACTATACCCATATATGCTATTCTTTATGGATTCAAATAACTTAATCTCTGAGCCCATGCTTTTAGATAACACTTTAACAACGATAAAGTTCACCATAAAATTTAAAAGTAGAAATGATTGTGGTATTACCTTTGCTATTGCTAAATATATCGAAAAAATTGTTACTAAAATAAAAGTACATGCAATAACAATTCTCAGTGGACTTGATGATTCTGCATCTTCACTCCAATTAATTAAACTATCTAAGTCTATATCTCTTGATTTTTTCAAACTACCTTCAAGAATTAAACTTTGCCTCCATGTAGCTTTTTTGCTCAGTTCCTTTACAGCTTCTTGTCTTTCAGCAATATCAAGCTTATTCAAATTTCCTTCATTTTTTAATAACTTTACTAGTTCTTCTCTTCCTCCTTTAGTTACTGTATCATTAATATATTGAAAAATCGAGTTATTGCCAAATACATCCAAATCATCTACAAATGGATGCTTATAATCTAAATACTCTGAACCAGAATCCTCGAAACTCGTAAAATCTCCACTTAATCTTTTTATTCCCTTCTCATTAATTTTCATTATCATATTGATCTTTTCTCTGTATTGAATTATATTATTGTGATAAAATATCAAAACAATAAAGATACCAATAAAAAATATAGTTGAGATTAATATTAGACTTAATTTATTCTGACTATATAAAATGTAATCAGTTAATAAACCTAAAAATACTACAAACAACCTGCTCCATCCAATAATATTTACCTTATAGTTCAGGTCTTTTGTTTGTCTTAAACATCGTTGCATGTTCTCTTTATAAAATTCTTCTGCTAAACTCATAATTCCTCCTAACATAATAATTTTATTTTTATAAGCAATCTTCTTATTGACTATAAACTAAACTTCGTAATTTAAAATTAAACAAAGCTCAAATAATTAATATAAATTAAACTAATGTTCCAATTCTATATCATAAATAAAATAAAGTACATTAAGATATCTTATTTTTAATTCAGGATATTTTAATCTACCTTTTATCTTGTGTAATCTATTTTATTATTACCTTATATCTATTTTAGCTGTATGTAGTGAGTTCATCTATAAAATACATATTCTATAAGTATAATATTACCATAATAAATTCGATTTATATTCCTTTGTTTAAATTATTTTTTCATTAAACTTATATATATTGTTAAAACACTAAGATAATTTTTTTATTTAAGTCAGAGAAATCTACCTAATATGTGATTTTATTAACTCCAAGGATTAAAATTAAAAGGATTATTTCCAATATAACCTTGAAAATAATCCTTAATCTTTATTAAAATTAATCTAGTTTATTCTTTAGATAAGCACTTGTATATCTCATCCAAATTGTATCTCATAGCTTCTATATAATTTTTGTCATCTTCTTTTGATTCTAATGTAAGTATTGGAACTACATCAGCTTGAACTTCTTTTGCTAAAGTTTCCGAAACTTTAGGGCTCGCTAACGACTCTGAGAAAACAGTCTTTATATTGTTATCTTTACAAAAACTTACTAAGTCTTTTAATTGCTTAGGAGTTGGCTCACCCTCTGCAAATAAATTTTCTACTGATTTTTGAGTTAATCCGAAGTCTCTGCATAAATATCCAAATGCAGCGTGACCTGTTATGAAATTTTTCTTACTTAATGTATCAAATTTAGGTTTATATTCACTATATAAACTCTCTAATTCCTCTTTAAATTTATTGTAGTTTTCTTCATAATAATCCTTATTTTTCTCATCTAACTTTACTAGTGTATCTTTTATATTGCTTGATTGGATTTCAGCATTTTTTAAACTTAGCCAAGCATGTGGATCAACCGCATCCCCCTCTTGCCTGGTTTCTATACCAGTACTTGAATCTACAACAATTACATTAGTATTCTTAATAGCTTCATTTACTTGACCTACCCATTCTTCCATGCCTAAGCCATTATAAATAAACGCATTACTCTTTGTTAATTCCTGAAAATCTTTGGTTTTAGGCTCATAATCATGTGGCTCCATATTATCAGGAACTAGACATATAACATCGGCTTTATCACCAGCTATCTTCTCTGCGAATTCTTTTAATGGATATATTGAAACTGCAATTTTTAATTTATCTTCAGTTTTGTTTTGTATTCCAGTATTTGCATTAGCTCCACATCCTATTAGCATAAAACTTACTAATACCGCTAACGCTCCCGAAATTATTTTCTTCTTCATATTACACCTCCAGTTTGCATCTGATTTGCATTTGCAACTCTGTTTATAATATTACTGTTAAAGTTTAAATATGTCAAGATTAGTTAAATATTAATTTAGGATAGTATTATCAATTCAGATTAATTAAATTATAATCATACTTATTTCTATCAAGAATAAGCTTTTCTATTTTTTGACATGTAAAGAAAATTACTTGCTCAAAATTTTCATCCATAAGAAGATTTAATGCCCGCTCTCTTCTCTCATCATCATATTGGACAAGAGCATCATCTAAAAATATTGGGATTCTTTTATTTTTAAACAACATATTTATAAATGATAACCTTAATGCTAGATAAAGTTGATCTTTAGCACCATTGCTTAGTATTTCCCCTTCGAATAGTATTCCTTTATTTCTAATCTTTAGCTTATAGTCTTCTGATATCTTAGCTTCTTCATAATCATCATTTGTTAAGAAATTAAATTTCTTTATAATTTTCTTATTCATATCTGGTCCAATATTCTTTTTTATCTCATCAAATGCTTCTTGAATCAAATTACTAGCTAACTCTAATGCTTTAAATTCTTTCTCCAACTTTTTAGTTTTTTCTTCATTAATTAATATTTCTTCTTCTATCTCTGAAATTTCCCTTTTACCTAAATACCTTTTTTCTATAAGGTGTTCTAAATCCTTTATCTCCTTCTCGATTTTCAACAATTCATTAGACTTCGCTCTAATCTCTGAGTCTATTTCTTCTTCAGATTCATAGGAATAGTTTATGTCTTGACTAATAATTTGTTTCATTTCTTCCTTTATTTCATCTATATTTCTATCTTTTATTAGAACCTTATATGTTTCCTCTACACTTTTCAATGCATTTTTAATTTCATTCATTTTATTTATTTTTTCTTTATACTCTCTCAACTTAACATGCATATCTACTATTTCTATATTTTCTAATCCAAGTACATGAGTTTTTTTTCTTATCTCATCATCTTTATCGGCTAATTGTTCATTTGTATTTTCTATCTCCTGATTAATTGTATTAATCTCGTATTCCTTTATAAGTATTTCTTCTTTTTGTTTTTCATAGAATTCCAATTGTTCTAGCACCTCATCTAAAGACTTGCATCCTAAAACATTATACAAAGATGCTATCACACCTTTATTTCTATTATAATTTGATTTTAATTTAGTAATATCGTATCTGTTAATCTCCTCTTCCTTATTTTTTATTAATAAAATCATATTATCTTTATAACCTATATACTTATCATATTGATTTATCTTACTAATAAAATCTTCATAAGATACTGAATTAGTTTTCTTTATATAAACATCTAATCTTTTTTCATATTCTTCTATTCTTTCTTTTAGCTCATCAATTGATATATTATTTTTCCTAACAATATCTGAACTTTTAATTAATAGCGAATATTTGAAATATACTATTCCTATTATAATAAATATAGGTATAAACATAATCATAATGGGAATTATTTGCTTCAACATACTGTATATAAAAGTAGAAATACAAATTGCTCCAATAAAATAAATACAATTTATTTTTTTATTTAAGCTATTTAAGTCTCCTTCCGACTTACTATAATCCTGATTCTCCATTTTATATTTTAATTCCTTTAATCCTTCTTTATAAGAATTAAGCAATTTCTCTATTTCTTCTCTATTATTTTTTATAAAATCTAAGTTGCTAATGCTAGAAGCCTGCTTGTTTATATCCATCTTGAATCCAGCTATTGAATTTTTTATATTTATGATATCATTGAGTTTTTCTTCTAAATTCCTCTGGTCAACTTTTAATGTGTATATTTTTTCTTTTATATTACTTCCCATCGAAGAAAAAACTTTATAATTTATTATTTTTTCGTTTTTCACTCTTAATTCTTCTTCTAATTTATAAAGTTTATTTAACTTTTCTTGTTTTACGTCTAATAGACTTAGATATCTCGCACACCTTTCATTAATTTCATCCAAATATTCAGTTGTTATATATTCATCACCCTTTTTAAGTTCTTCGATTATTGCATCCTGTTTTCTTTTAAGCTGCTCTCCCTTAACTAAATAACTACTTATTTCTTTGTAGTCTTTTTGAAGTTTTATCTTCTTAATATACTTTTTATATAAATCCAGCTTTTGAATTTGTTCTTTTATATTGCTTTTAATATCTTTCTTCCTTAATAAATTTTCCTCATTTTGCACGTTTTCTTCAGCTAATTTATATGCTTCCCATAATTCTGTTTTTAGTGAATTATTTTTCTCTTTTAATAAATCAATCTCTCCACCTTTTCTTATTCCTAGCAATTGCTTCTTCTTCTTTTCTAATTTCTCAATTACTTTTTTTACAGAAGTATTTTCATCTCCCACATTGTAAACATTAGTTAGCTTCTCCATTATTTCTTCTTCTTTATCTTTTGATATAACTACTCCTAATTGTCCTATAAATAATGTCTTTATAAAAGTAGATAAATTTATATCGAAGAAATACCTTCCAGGCTCATTTTTATATTCTATTTGCAAACTCTCTCCCGTTATTTCATCTAAAATTTCGCATTCATCTTCTTTTTTTGTTGTACCAAATCTTCTTTTTATAATATAGCTTTTTCCTTCATGTTCTATTATTAATTCTCCAGAAATATTCTCTCCAGATAGAGGCATGTATCTTTTTCTATCGTTTAGTTTACTTCTAGAATTTTCAATCCCATACAGCCATATCTTGATAAAATTCTCGATTGAGCTTTTTCCCTTTTCGTTTTTTCCATAAATTAAATTGAATCCTCTACTTAAATCTAAGCTTTTATCTTTAATCCCTGCAAAAGCTTTTATATTTATTTTTTTAACTATCAAAAGCTTTCACCTCTTTCATAAAATTTACTTCAATACAATTTCTTCCAATACTATTTTCGAATGTATTAGTTCTATAATATCTAACTCTCTCTTTTATCAATTTACATCTCATTAATTCTTACCTCTTCACCTGAGATGCTTTGAATTCCTATCTTTAAAGCCAAAGAAATAATTTCCCTTTCTTCCTCCGTTTTCACGTTCTGTAGCTCCTCATATATTTTTTTTGCAAATATGCTTTTTAATGAGTATCCTTTTATCAATTCGGTTATATCTAACTTAATTTCACTTTTGTCAATAATCTTCACAAAATAGAATTCATCTTTAAGTAGTTCTTCTAGAAACTCTTCATTTAATGAAAATTCATCAGATATTTGTCCTTTTAGAATAATTTTATAAAAATTATTCTTTCTATCATCCTTAGGGATTTCTGATATAATTCTATTTTTTACTTCATTATATCCAAAGCACCCTTCAATATTTATTCCTTTCTCATAGTAATTTCTTACTGATGTTCTAATAAACCGACTTTCTACAAATCTATTCTTAATCTCTAATAATACTATCCCTTTATCTTCAAGCTCATCAAAACCTCTTCCTTGAGGACATCCGCTATAACTGTAATATGTATTACCTATCTTCTTAACTTCTGAAAACTTATGTCTATGTCCTAATGCTATATAATCTAAATCGCTTTTAACTATATCTTCTTCCGTAATTGGATTGTAATTATTTCCTTCCTTTACGCTAGAAACTTCTCCATGTATAACCATTATATTGTTATATTCGTTGATTCTCTCAACATCTTTTAATAAGGATTTACTAACATGTGTGGTATTAAACCCAGCTCCCCAAACAACAGTCTTTAAATCCTCTAATATTACTTTTTCAACACTTCCCTTAAAAATATGAACATTACTTGGCCAATCTACAATACTATAAAAAGACTTTTCATTAAAAGGATCATGATTTCCAGGGCTTATAAAAACTTTTACCTTGCTAATATTTTCAAAACAGCTTTTTATAAAATGAAGTGTAGTTTTCTTTACAGATAAATTATCAAATACATCTCCTGCTATTAGTAAAATATCTATTTCTTCATTTAAAGTTATTAGCATTATGTTCTCAAAAACTTGTTTCAATTCTTCCTTACTCTTTAGTGCTAGCTTTGGTGTCATTCCACTAAAAGGAGTATCAAAATGTATATCTGCTATATGTAAAATTTTAATTTTTCTCATAATATCACACCTAAACTTTTTTATATAACGAACTTTTGTTCTAATTTTACCACGAAATTTGCGAACAGTCCAAAACGATTATTATGCACGTTTATAATTAAAACATCTATATAATATTAGGATAAAAAACAGGAGATGTACCATACCTTTGTATAATACATCTCCCATTTTTTAGAATATGATTAGACTATCCTAACATACATAGAAACAATATTAAATTATAAAATTTCATTAGATTCTATGTTCATATTCTTCTACCATTCTTTTTACCATTTCTCCGCCTACTGAACCACATTGTCTAGAACTCAAGTTACCATTGTATTCTTTAAATGGTATTCCTAGCTCTTGAGCTACTTCGTTCTTGAATTTTTCCAAGCCACGTCTTGCTTCTGGAACTAATGTCCTATTATTGTTGTTTGACATAACGATCCCCTCCTCGGCTAATTGGTAGAATCAGTAAACAAAACTCTAAAAATTTTATCTACCGATTAATAGTATTTTAACCTTCCGATTATTTATTATTCTCATTAATATAAGGACATTCTTCAATATTTATCCTCTTATTAAATATTAAAATCGAGATCTCTACGCAATATAAATTTATTCATTTTACTATTGCACTACAAAATTGAGTTTATTCTATACAACTATCTCTTTAAATGTTGTCTCTATATCTCTTTTTATATCAGCAAATATATCACTCTTATCTTTAATAAAAGAATTTAGTAAATCAATTGTTATTAAATTCAATTCACTAATATCTTTATCTGTAATTAAATTATCAGCCTTACCTCTTTGTAAATATTTATTCATATCCTTAAAGAATCTATACATTTCATCTTTAATTAAATCCTTTGACATTAAGTCTTCTTTCATATTTAATAATCTTTTTCTAATATCTAATGCTTTTAATGGAAATAATAAATACATATTTTTTTCGCTTAATTGCTTAAAATCATATTTCCATCCTTTGATTATATTAATTTTATAATCTAGACTTTTTTCCTTAGTTTCTGATTTAATTGGATAGACATCAGGAACTTCAATATTAGAGTTCAGTATTATCATAGATTTAGAATAGTTCTCCTTCAAAGCATATTCACTTTTATTTACACTCTTCCTCTTTTTGGCATTAAGGCTTATTACATTGTGATTATTCGATAAATTTACCTTATTTATTATTATTGCTATATTTTCAGCATCGTTAACGTGAAACTGTACCCTGTATTCAAACTTCCTATACTCATCTTCTGCTAGTATCCTCAAATCATAATTTGAATCTTCTAACTTAATATCTTCATTTATATCTATATTTTTTTTAGTCTTATTATATTTCATTCTAGTATTAATATTTAAATCATCATTATATAATGAATTAACAAGCTCAATTATTGTTGTATTATTTAGCAAAAAAATTCTCTCAATAATTTTATTTAGGTTCTTTCTACCAGTATTCTTATTGAATTCCTCATTATATCTTATTTTTGAGTTATTAGCTTCATCATCTTCTTTGAAGCAATTAAACTTCTCTCTAAAAGATATATAGGATTTATTGCTTTCTTTTTCATTAATAGTATTATTAGTTGATTTTGCCAATCTATTTTTATTCTCTATTCCTTTTTTTCTAACTTCATTTAGCAAAACTAATTTATTCATATCGTATTCCACCTCACAATGGATTATTACCATAATATGTCTTCAATATTCAAATATTGAATGTATTTTATAATAACTCATTCACAAGACACAAAATAGTTTTTATAAATACATAATTATTTATGTTTACATATAATTCATTATATTAATAAAATTATATACTTTTTCTGGGAAAGGTCAAGTTATTTTCTACATTTTATACTAAATTATTCTCTTTTTACTTATTTTTAGCTAATTATTTACACAGATATATAAACCAATCAGATGCATTTCTGTAACTCTAAAATATATTTTTTTATAAGCCATACATTTTTGCACATAAAAAAGCCGTAGTACAACGTACTACGACCTTTGTGGCAGGGGCAGTAGGATTTGAACCCACAACCAATGGTTTTGGAGACCACTACTCTACCGTTGAGCCATACCCCTAAGACATTAAGTATTGTATCATGTGTTTATCATTTATGTCAACAATTTTATTATTTTAATTTTTAGTAATCATTCAAATGAGTAAATTATTATAATAATCTTAACACCCCAATGCAACAAACAAACTTAACTGAATAGTAGTTTTTTTAAATACTTCTTGTTTAACTACTCATATTATTTTATAATAAAATATAATACTTTGATAGTCAAAATATTTTATTGTCGAATTTTTCGTGAAAGGATATATGTAAAATGAATTTTAATTCTCTTAAAATTGGAAATTTAGTTGCTCCTATTCCTATTATTCAAGGGGGTATGGGAATTGGTGTTTCATCTTCTAATTTAGCTGCTGCTGTTGCTAATGCTGGTGGAATTGGAATCATCTCTGCTGCGCAACTTGGTTATAATGAAGATGACTTTGAAAAGAACCCTTTAGAGGCGAATTTAAGGGCTTTAAAAAAACATATTACTATTGCTAAAGCTAAAGCGGTAAATGGCATTATAGGTATTAATGCTATGGTAGCAACTAATAATTATGAAGATCATATAAAAACTGCAATAGAAGCTGGAGTTGATTTAATAATCTCTGGTGCAGGACTTCCTACTATGTTACCTAAAATAGTAAAGAATTCCTCTGTAAAGATTGCACCAATAGTTTCTTCTTTAAAAGCAGCAAAAGTAATTTTGAAACTTTGGGATAAGCACGATAATGTAGCTCCAGATCTTGTTGTAATTGAAGGACCAAAAGCTGGTGGTCATTTGGGCTTTAAAGTTGAAGAGTTAGAAGATGAAAATTTAGATTTTGATAAATCTGTTGTAGATATAATAAACGAAACAAAGAAGTACGCTGAAAAATATAATAAAGAAATCCCAGTAGTAGTTGCTGGCGGTGTTTTTGATGGATATGATATTGCTAAATATTTAAAATTAGGTGCTAGCGGCGTTCAAATGGCAACGAGATTTGTAGCAACTGAAGAATGTGATGCTTCGGATGAGTTTAAAAATGCCTATGTTAACTGTAACAAAGATGATATTCAAATAGTAAAAAGTCCCGTTGGAATGCCAGGTAGAGCTATGAAGAATACATTTGTAAAAAGAACTAGCTCTGAGAGAGAGAAAATAACTCATTGTTATAATTGTTTAACACCTTGTAACCCTGCTAACACACCTTATTGCATAAGCAAAGCTTTAATAAATGCAGTAAAGGGTAACCTTGATGAAGGTCTAATATTCTGTGGCGAGAATGCAAGCAGAATAACAAAAATCACAACGGTGAAAGAACTTATGGATGAATTAGTATCTGAAATTAAGAAAGCTTAAAAAATAGACTATTTCAAAGAACTTCCTTATTACGAGGATATCTTTGAGATAGTCTATTTTATTTACAATAATATTATTTTAGCATTTCATCTATAAACTATACATTTTTGAAAGCTATTGCTTCAACCTCGCATAATACTCCTTTAGGAAGCTCCTTTACAGCAACGCATGAACGTGCTGGATTACTAATAAAATACTTAGCATATACTTCATTAAAGCTAGCAAAATCACTCATATTTGCAATAAAACAAGTAGTCTTAATTACATTTTCAAAATTAATATCATTAGCTTCTAATATAGCTGATATATTTTTCATTACCTGAGTTGCCTGCTCTTCTATATTACTTCCTACAACCTCACCAGTTGATGGATCTAACGGTATTTGTCCTGATGTAAATAATATATTTCCAAATCCTATTGCCTGAGAATATGGCCCAATTGCTGCTGGTGCCTTTTTTGTATTTGTTACTTCTAACATTTTTAATTCCTCCACATCAAATTAATTTAATAATTTATTTATTTAAAACCTTAAAAGAAAATTTAAGAATGATCTTACATTTTCATTAAGTTTTATCTCTTATTTACAATTAAACTCATATTATGCTATGCGTTTAATATATACACTCTTAATACATATGATTAGCCCATACTCAACTATTTTGTTATAGTCAAATCAACAATATTATTATCACATAAGTTTTGTATTTCATCACGTAAAACTTTTTTGTTCATCTGTAAGGATTTTATAAACTTTAATCCTATATCCTTATTTCTTTATTATTTCTGCAGTGGCTTTTCCACTTTTATCTTCTCTCTGACCAGTATATCCTTTGTCACTTGAAGTTATTATTCCTACTCTATACAACCTTCATCTCATCTCCACATCTTATTTTTCCTCCGACAATAACTTTTGCAAACACACCATTTCTAGGCATAATACAGTCTCCCATTTTCTTATAAATCTCGCAGTGATTGTGACACTCTTTCCCTATTTGAGTAATTTCTAAAACAACATCGTTGCATCTTAATGTTGATCCAATAGGCAGCTTAATAAATTCAATTCCTTCTACTACAAGATTTTCACCAAAGGCCCCATCTATTACATTGGCCCCCTTATTATTAAATTCTTCTATTTTTTCATAAGACAATAAGCTTACTTGCCGATGCCAATTTCCAGCATGAGCATCACTTTCTATTCCAAAGTTTTCTATAAAATTTCCCTCTTGAATATTCTTCTTTTGTGTGCCACGTTTTTCACTAATACATACAGCTACTACTTTCCCCATAATTATCCTCCAATCTGTGACATTTTCTTTATTTCAATGTTACTAGATTTCTTTTCTTTGTTAAACTCATGCTTTTCTGGTTTACTTAATATGCCTTTTCTTATTGCATTTATTAATTCTTTTTCATTAATTCCATTTTTGATTAAACTTTTTAGATCAATTCCAGTACCATAGCATAAGCATGGCTTCAAGAAACCATCAGCGGTAATTCTAATTCTATTACACTTTTCACAAAACTCGCTACTTATCGCACTTATAAATCCTATATGCCCCTTAAATTGTTCATTCTTATAATATAACGCTGGTCCATTTCCATTATCACCTTTTAATTCATGGAATTTTCCATACTTCTTCTCAAGTATATCTAATATTTCTCTGCTTGATATTCCTTTAAAAGATTCTCCTAATCCAATAGGCATCATTTCAATGAATCTAACATCTATATTTTTATCTTTACTTATCGCTGCAATATTTGCTATTTCATCAAAATTAAAATTCTTAATTGGAACACTATTTATTTTTATTTTTATTCCTACTTTTATAGCCTCTTTTATACCTCTAATAACTTCATCAAATTTATCTCTTCTAGTTATATCGTTGAATCTGTCTTTTATTAACGTGTCTAGACTAACATTTATACTATCAATTCCTGAACTTTTTAATTCATGAATTTTATCGTAAAGAAATACTCCATTTGTAGTTAATGTAACATTTTTTACAAGCGGTAGCTCCTTTATTGATTTTATTAAATCTGTAACATCATCTCTAAGTAACGGTTCTCCACCAGTTACTTTAATCTTTTCAATTCCTAATTCGGAGGCACTTTTGCAGATTTTAATAATTTCATCAAAAGTTAAAATCTCATTATTCATCAAAGTGTCAACTCTTTCTTCTGGCGTACAATATTTACACCTAAAATTGCATTTATCAGTTATAGATATCCTAAGATAATCTATATTACGTCCATATAAATCTAACAAAATCAGTATACCTCCTTATATACTTAAATTGACCCTATACTTAATTATCTTTAAAATTTTATCTATCTATTGTTTTCTATATCTCCACTTTTCCCTCCTGTTTTTTTATGTAAATAAACTTGATTTATTTCCATACTCTTATCCATGGCCTTACACATATCATATATAGTAAGAAGTGCTACAGATACTCCTGTTAATGCTTCCATTTCAACTCCTGTTTTGCCACTTACCTTAACAGTACATGTAGCTTCAACTTCGAATCTTTCTTCAAAAATTTCAAAATCAATACTACTTTTTGTAATCATTAGAACGTGACACATTGGTATTAACTCTGATGTTCTTTTAGCTGCCATTATTCCCGCAACTCTTGCAACACCTAAAACATCTCCTTTTTTAGATGTCCCATTTTTTATTGCTTCAAATACATCTTTGTTTACTTTGATTCTTCCTTTCGCAGTAGCTGTTCTTTCTGTCACTTCCTTATTTGTTACATCTACCATTATTGCATTTCCCTTATTATCAAAGTGAGTTAAATTCATTAGTATTCTCCTCCTTTTTTACATTCCCTTTCCGAATCCACAATTAGGATAAGTACATATATCACATGATAAGCACAAACCGCCATGACCCATTAAAGCTAAATCCTTACTACTTAACTTTATATCTGCCATTATTCTTGGTAGTACTAAATCAAAGATAGTTCGCTTAGAATACATTACACAACCTGGTAGTCCAATTATAGGAATATTATCTTTATAATATGACAATAGGAACATTGCTCCTGGCAACACAGGTGCTCCATATGATATAATTTCAGCTCCTGTATTTTTTATTGCACTTGGTGTTAGATCATCAGGATCCACGCTCATACCTCCTGTACAAACTATCATATCTGCACCTTTTTCTATAAATTTGTTTATGGCTTTACCAATATTTCGAAGATCATCATTGACAATCTCTTGTCCTAAAATCTCAACATCATATTCTGATAATTTTTCTATTATAACAGGCCCAAAAGAATCCTTAATTCGTCCATAATGCACTTCATTCCCTGTTGTAACAATCCCAACTTTCTTACGCTTAAACTTTATAATATTGAGCAGCGGCTCATTTCTTCCTATTTTTATAGCTTCATCCATCTTTTCTTTTTCTATAATTAATGGAATAATTCTAGTTCCAGCTAATTTATCTCCTTTTTTAACCGAAAAATTATTATGGCGTGTGGCTATCATCATTTCGCCTAATGAATTAACCATATTTAATCTATCCACATCAACCCGTAGAAGTCCATCAACGTCTGCTATAAGATCAACTTTTCCTTCCCTAACATCACTTCCACTTATGTTCTTTCCTTTACAGATGTTGAATAAAATATCTGCTGCTTCATTTTCATGAAGCATATCTTCACTTTTTTCCCATATATAAATATTATCCTTACCTAGTGAAAGCAATATTGGTACATCTTCTTCCCTAATGATATGCCCTTTTTTAAAAGCAATATCTTTAGTTACATCTTTTATTATCCTAGTAATATCATGACATAAAACATGCCCAACAGCCTCTATAGTTTTTATCATCTTCATTGCTATGCTCCTCCTCTCCAATCACATTTCTTATATATAATAAATCTAATTCACTTTCTTTAGTTTTGTATTATAAATAAGTATTTTATATATCAATAAACTCAAATAAAACTTTTATTGTTCCTCCACAAGCCATACCAAGTTTTGAAGCAGCTGAATTTGATAAATCATATTTCTCTACTAATGACTTTTTACATTTAACTAAATCTAACGCTTGTTCATACACTGCATTTTCTACGCTTCCTCCACCTACGGTCCCTATGAATTCTCCATTCTCATATACAAGCATCTTAGCTCCAACCCCTCTTGGAGACGACCCATGTTTTTCAATTATTGTCGTAAGAACCATAGATTCTTTTCTATTGAGTATTTCATTTAAAATATTATCCTCTATATTGCTGCTTTCTTTTTTATTCTTCTCTAAAATTATTTCTCCAGCTATACTTACAGCTATTTCAGCCGGAGTTTGTCCTCCTAAACTAAGTCCAATTGGGGTATGAACTTTGTCTATTTGTTCCTTTGTATATCCACTTTCTAACATATTATTGATAACAAAAGCAACTTTACTTTTACTTCCGATCATACCAACATAAAAGAAATCATTTTGTAATATCTTTTCCAAACATTTTCTATCATCTTTATGTCCTCTAGTAATAATCACAAAGTAAGTACTTTTATTAGGCTTTATTTCTTCTATTGCTTCATTGAAATCATTACAAAAGACTTTATCTGCTATTGGAAATCTTTCATTATTCGCAAATTCAATCCTATCATCTATAATAGTCACATTAAAATCTAGCATCTTAGCAATATTGCATAAAGGTAATGCAATATGTCCACCACCGCAAATAACTAAATGAGGTTTACCTACAACATACTCTATAAACAATTCTATATTGTTTTCTAATTTGACTACACAAGTTCCTTTAGTAAAATCTAATGTTTTCAACACAAAATTCCAAAAATCTTTTAAACTCTCATCCTCTATAATAATGTCATTCTCACTTTTAAGAAGCTTCTGACCCACAATATCTTTCCCATTGTAAATCCCGTTAATTATAGTAACTACATTGATTCCGCCTCTTTCATGTAGTACATTGACTAAATTACCATAAAAAATTTTTTTCATATTAGATCACCTCATATCTTTATTTATTATGCTTAGTTAATTGCGTTAAATATCCACAAAAGTTCAACTTACACTGAACGCATACTTTTATTAATATTTTTATCCTTATAAAAAATTCTTTAATTCTTCTCTAGTATCGATATCTGTCAATTCAATTTCATTCATTATTCTAACCCGCTCTAAATCATCAAGGTGTTTTTTCATAATGGACTTACCTCCAACATCTCCATTTAAACTTAGTAGCTCATTTTTATATTTCTTAGAGAATATAGTTGGATTTCCGAGGTTGTCCTCATATTCTAAACAGGCCATTCCCTTATTACTTTTTATAAATCTATTAATTAATATTTCAATACTCCGCAATGATATAAACGGCTGATCACATACCATAAACATATAAGCATCAGCTTCCATATCTTCTTCAATTCCAAGTCTTATAGAATGGGATATCCCAAGTTCACTATTCTTATTCATAACAACTTCAATTTTTTGCTTCAATAAATCTTGCACTATTTCTTCATATTGGGTAACTAAAATTATCTTATTAAAATTTATTCCTAATACTTTTTCTACCACATTCATGTACATAGGCTTATTGCTTACTATAGCTAATAATTTATTTCCTTGAAATCTACTACTATTTCCTGCAGCTAGTAAAATTAAATTTATCTTCATAACTTCCATTCTCATTTATACCTATGATTTTTTTTGCATAACTTTCCTTTCATTACTTCATTTAATTTTTTTATATCCAATTGCAGCCGCTCCAATTGCACCTGCATATTGACACAACTCATTAGTTATCACTTTTTTGTTAAGATAACTTTCAAGAGTTGTTCTAAATGTTTCCGATAATGCTAATCCTCCGCTAAAAAATATGTCTCCTTGCAAATTTAATTTTTGTGCAAAGTTAGCTGTTCTTTTGGAAATTGAATGAATTATTCCAAGGGCAATATCACCTCTATGAATATCTTTTGCAAGAAGACTAATAATTTCACTTTCAGCAAAAACAGTACACATGCTAGATATACTTACTGGATTTCTATCTCTTACAAAATCATCGATATTCTTCATATCTTCTTCTAAAATTCTCATCATAACGTCAACAAATCTCCCCGTCCCAGCAGCACATTTATCATTCATTAAAAAATCCACAACATTTAATGAGTTATCTAATAAAATAACTTTAGAGTCCTGCCCTCCTATATCTATAACTCCTCTAATAGTAGGATTAAGAAATACTGCACCTTGCGCATGACAAGTTATTTCAGTGATGGTTTTATCTGCTTCCTCTAATAAACCTCTACCATACCCGGTAGCTATAGTATATTTCACATTCTTAGAATAGAGTTCATCATAGACTTTACGAATGCTATCTTTTGGTTTTGCAGATGTCTTTATAATCATAGTCTTAACAATTGTTTTGCCATCAAATAATACACCTTTTGTAGTTGTGGAACCAGAATCAATTCCTAAAGTATATTTACCCATAATCTACCACCTTATATTCTTAGCTATGCTTAAAGCATCTCTATAAACGCCGCCATTCTTGTATTTAATTGGCCTATATCATTAATAGAAAAATCTGTTTCAACACTCATATATGGTATATTTTTTTCATTGTTTACAAATCTCTTAATTGATAAAGTTTCTACACTATACGTATGACAAGCTGTTAATATTATATCAATTACAGCATCTATTTTATAATCATCAATCATTTTATTAAGAAGTTTAATTCTATTAGGATTAGGACTCATACAAGAACAACCAATTGATAAATATTTATGTGAAAGAGCATCGTAAACATCAGCATTTTCTTCATCTACTAACTCATCAATTGCTTTCGCAACACTGCAATTTTCAAAAGCAACTACGTACGCTCCATTATCTTCAATCGCTTTAATAACTTTTTCTGCTGCACCACCAATAGGACAACCAGTAATTAATATACGCGGTCTAGATTCATATTTTCTTTCCATTTCATATTCAGATTTAATCTTTTCAATTAATTCATCCATTTGTTTTGGAATTTGTTCTTTATCAAAACTAAAAGTTGTCCCATTTATAACCTTAAATATATCTTGACCAAGTATTGCAACCGGTTCTTTTTTACCTAATTCATAAAACTTCTTTAAGGCTTTACGTTCGTTATTTTTTATCCTGATAGCTTTTCTTATATCATCTTCACTTATTTCCACATCAAACATTTCTTCTAAATTCGACTTTAATTTTATAATTTCACGCCTCCACAATTGAAGTCCTGATTCACTTTGAGAATTTGGAAGCTCCATAACATGTACTGGTTTAAAATCTGAAAGATATTCATACATTTTCTTTTTCCCATCACAAGTTGTCTCACCAACAATCAAATCTGAAAAGAAAAAGAATGGACATTTATCGGTTTTAGCAAAACCATAGCTTGATTTAATTAAAGGACATAAATTACGTGGGAGATCTTGTTCAGCATCGGCAATAGTTTCATCTGATGTTGCACATAATGAAACAGTAGCGGCCCCCATAGCTAATGCTATTTCTTGTGGAAAGTAAGTACAAAACACACCTATTAGTGGTACATCCTTATCCTTAAGCTCCTTAGCTTTAATAAAGGCATTTCTCCTTCCTTCAGCAAATTCTTCAAATATTTCAGGTAATTTCTTTTGTAATTCCATAATTGCCTCCATTTATTTTATATAACTTCTAAATAAATACTTTTCCTTTAAATGAAGCACCTACTTAATCACTATAGATTTATCGCCTTTATCAATTACTTGGCCAATAACTCTCGCATATGGCGTAAACTCTTCAATTCTTGATAAAAATTCTTTAACATTTTTTTCTGGAATTGAGAGTAGCAATCCACCTGATGTTTGTGGATCTATCAACACATCTTGCAGCTCCTGTGTAACTTTTGAAGCTAAAGTGAATTTATCTTTTAAATAATCAAGATTATTGTACATCCCTTCAGGTATAATTCCCATTTTGGCATAATCTAACGCTCCATCTATAATAGGTACAGACTGACTAAAAATCTCTATTGTTTTGTTGCTGCCACTTGCCATTTCATAACTATGACCGATTAAACTAAAGCCAGTTACATCAGTACATGAATGTATATCAAGTTTAGAAGTACATTCTTTAGCATACTTATTTAATGTAGACATTATCCATATAACTTCTTTAATCTTACTTTCATTCAATAATTCTGCTTTGGCAGCAGTATTCATTATTCCAATACCTAAGGGTTTTGTAAGCACAAGCATATCTCCAGTTTTAGCATTACTATTTGAAAGAATATCACTTGGATGTGCAAATCCACTTACGCAAAGACCATATTTAGGAGTTGGGTCCGCTATTGTATGACCACCAGCAATTACTGCACCAGCCTCTTTAACTTTGTCATATCCACCAGCAAGTATATCATGCATGATTGATATATCTAAACAAGAAGGAAAGCAAAGTAAATTCATAGCCGTTGCAGGATTTCCACCCATTGCATAAATATCACTAAGGGCATTAGCAGCTGCAATTTGACCAAATATATATGGATCATCAACCATTGGTGGAAAAAAGTCTACTGTTTGAATTGCTACTGTATTATCATTAATTTTATATACACAAGCATCGTCATTAGTATCAAATCCAACAATCAAATTGGGATTTTCAAACTTAGGTAAACTATTTAAGACATTATGAAGTACACCAGGTCCTATTTTTGCAGCACATCCTGAAGTTCTAGTTAAACTAGTAAGTTTTACATTTCCAGGCAAATAAATCTCCCCCTTCTTAATTAGTTGACAATTAAGAGTTAACTATAAATGTTTATAAAATTAGTTGTCTTTATATATTTTAATTCCTTTAAAGCGTAATAACCTTTGATGCCTCTTTCATGCAGTTTGTTATGTAATACATGTTACTTACTTTTCCTACCTTTAACTTTTCTTCAAGCCCGTAAAAGTTCAGGCATGCGCCACAAACTAGTATTTCAACACCTTTAGTTTCTAAATCTCTTAAGTGCTCTGCTGCTTGATGATTTAATGTTGGTACCTTTACACCATCATTCATAAACAAGATTGATTTTGGTAAATTATCAGACTCTGAAATTGTATAAAGATACATTTTTATTAGAGACTTTCCAAGCTCTTCATTACCTGCTCCAATAATTTCTTTTCCAATAAATACTGACCAGTTGCCTATTTCCGTTTTATTTTCTTCTAATTTGTCAGATGTTTCATTAAACACTTCAACTTCACTCAACTTATCTAAATCTTTTGAGAAATATACTTTAAATAAAGAATTCTCTTCTTCAACTGATACTGCAAAACCTTGATTATTAGCTAATTTCTTAAGATTTTGCACAGCAATATCGTTGTCTACCTCAACTACAAAACTATTATTTCCACTATCTATCTCTTTCTTTGCCATTATTACTGGCATTGGGCATTCTTTTCCTTTTGCATCAAGCACTTTATTCATTTAACATTCTCCTTAATCATTTATGATAATTCAGTATTTTTTTAATATTCATAAATAAACATTCTATACTTTCTTATAACTCTACCTGAAATGACACGTACTCTTTTGTGCAGAGTTACACTGAGAAAATTGGTATAGAATTTTTCTTTATTAGAAATTCATAGCCATTTTCTCTATCAATCGAAACAATAGAGTATTTGTTATTTCGGCTAATTAACCCTAAAGCCCAAATATGCATTGTTTATCTATAACATGGATTTTAAATATAAAATTGCTTCCAGTACGCCTCCCCCAATAGATCTGGCTTTATCTGAAATTGTAAAACAATGATTTTTTTCACACCTAGGATCAATATCTCCACTTTTCATTCCTTTAAATACATTAACATCCTTTTGAAGCATTCCACGAACTATCCCGCTTATTTCCGCAAATATTGGAATTCTATTTACATAAGCTACAATATCACCTTTTTCTACATAGTCTCCTATTTTATATACCGGAAATATCTTTCCATCACTTATAGCTCTAATTATTCTTTCACTAGTATATCCTCCAATATCTCCTGGTACACCAGTATTAGGGATAGCACTTCCGCTATATATTGCCTTTCCTAAATAATGACCTCTTTGAGTCTCAACAACACAGTGACAATCAAAACCAGCTGTAAATCCTGGTCCGAGAGCAATAACAATCGAAGCATCATTAATCCTTGTTCCTAAATTTTCTTTCGCAATTATAGCATCCACTACTACATCTGGATTAAGATCCTTTATAATTTTTGCTTTTTCATCTACTAATACAGGAATATTCCCTTCCTTAATAACCTTGTTGATTTCTTCCATTTTAGAGACAAGGATTGCTTTTATCCCTTCAACTTCTACAGTATTATCATATACGGTTTGTGAAAATGCTACTGTTCTTCTGACTGTAGTAGGTTCTGAAATCTCTGTCATAACTATGTCTAATCCACATCTTTTCAATCTATGAGCTACCCCTGTTGCTATATCTCCAGCACCCTTTATTAATACAATCATTATTACTCCACCTTCTCATTTAAGACATATAAAATACTCTCCAATGATGACTTGTTATTTTTTAATATGCCTAAAGTAATTATTGACTTTATATTATAATTTATCTTTAAATGTTGTTATTATTGTTTCATTTATTCCTAAATCAGATAATTCCTTAGATATTTTCTTGGCATTCTCCAACTCCATTATTGTATCTGCTTTATTTATGATAACTTTGTAAGGACATCTTACATCTTTCCTTTGACCTTTAGTACTTGCTAATATTTTCGCAACATCCCAAGCATTAATGATATGTTCTTCATCTGTATTCAAAAATCTTGAAACTAAATTTGACCTATGGCATACTTCTTTAATTTTCTTTCCTACTGCATCAATGCCACATACTCCTATAACTAAATTACTTTTTGTTAAAATTACAGGCTCATGCTCAGCTGGAACCTTTAATGGTAATCCTTTTGCTCCATCAGCCTCCACTAGTACGAAATCAGCTATTTCTATAAAACTCTCAGCTATTTCTTTTGATACTCCACTTATTTTTCGTGGAATATGTTCTTCACAACTCTCTAGACTACCCCTATCTTTCAATTTATTATAGTCAAATTTTTCATTCTTCTCGTCACATAACAACCCAACTGTAATCATATCTTCATCATTTAATGATTTAATAATATCCTCTTTTTTTCCCGTAATAACCGTATTGCTCTCGGGCATAAACATACGAGTAGTTGTAGTTATAATAACTTTCTTACCTAGAGTTTTTAATTCTTCACCCAATTTATATATTGAACTTGTTTTACCTCCTCCTCCAACAAATGAAATTATGTTCTTCTTATTAATATCTATTTTTAACGCCTCTATTAATAATATTTGTTCTCCTATTTTTCCATTACTATATTTAAAAATCTTCATAGATTAACCTCAGCAACTTTTGAAGCAAAGTCTACAGTTTAACTTTGCTTCATGATATACCTTTCAAAGTCAATTCTTATTTCACTTTTAAAGCAGCAGGTTTTGGTTTACGGTAATACGTATTTTCCAAAGGATAACTATATCTGAATATACCATCTTTTTTGTAGTATGCATTTTGACATGCTGGTGCACCCATCACACATACTATCTCACCAATTCCTTTAGCGCCAAATGCAACACTGTCAGGATTATTCTTTTCGATTAATTGTACTTCAACGGTCGGCATTTGATTTGCTCTGAAAACGCCTAAAGTACCAAGCTTTGCTTGTGGAATACCATCTTTCAGTGGAAAATCTTCTGTTAACCCGTATCCCAGTCCCATTGCTACACCACCCTCTACTTGACCTGTCGCAGAAAGAGGGTTAATTATCCTGCCAATATCATGAGCCGCAACAACTTTTACTAATTTACCATCCTTATCAATAACAACTAGTTGTGTTGCATATCCATACGCAATATGGCTCACCGGATTTGGTTTTGACGAACCGATCGGATCTGTCTTAAATTCAAATTCTCCGATATACTCTTTTCCTTCTAATTCTTCCAATGTATGTCCATTATCTAAATCAACTTTTAATTTTAATGATGATTGATGTGCTGCCTCCCCAGCAAATGTTGTTTGGCGAGATGCTGTTGTCGTTCCTGAGTCAGGTGTATATTTAGTATCTGGATGCTCAACAATTATCTTATCTGGTGTTAACCCAGTTGTTTCACAAATTATCTGAAGCAGTACAGTTTGTATTCCTTGACCTATTGCACCAGCAGAAGACCTAGCATGAACTTTTCCTTTTAATATCTTTAAATTACAACGTCCTATATCTTGAACCCCTACACCAACACCGGCATTTTTCATTGCAGATGCTATGCCCACATAGTAATTAGGATCTGCTTCATATTTTTCGAATTCTTCTTTAACTGCTTCTAATGTTTCTACCATGGCGGTCCCTTCATCAGCAAGTTGTCCATTTGGTAGTGATTGGCCAGTTCTTATGGCATTACGGTAACGAATTTCCCATCCCGAAATCCCAACTTTTTCAGCCAATTTATTTATCAGAGGCTCCACAACTGCACAGGATTGTGTTACTCCGAAGCCACGAAATGCACCAGCTGGTGGATTATTTGTGTAATAAGCATTTCCTTCAATATCTACATTTTGATAATTATAAGGACCTCCAGCATGCGTACAAGCTCTTTGGAGAACAGGCCCTCCTAAGGAAGCATATGCACCAGTATCAGATGTAAGCCTAGCTTTCATCCCTTGTAATATACCATTTTCATCGCATCCTATTTTGCAATAAATCTCCATGGCATGGCGTTTAGGATGATAATTAATGCTTTCTTGACGACTAAAAAACACTTTTACTGGTCGTTTGGTTAGATACGCACAAAGAGCTGCTTGATGCTGCACGCTCATATCTTCCTTGCCTCCAAATCCACCTCCAACAACTGCACTTTGTATTCTAACCTTTTCCATTGGAATTCCTAGGTAATTACTAATCTCATGATATTCATCATATATACCTTGAGCTCCTGTAATAACCATTACTCCATCTCCATCAGGCAGCCCAATAGCAGTTTCAGGTTCCATGAAAGCATGTTCAGTCGGCGGAACGTAAAAAGTGCCTTCTACTATAAATTTAGAATTTGCAAGTGCAATTTCTGCATTACCTCGTTTTACTTCCTCATGATCAAATACATTGTTCTCTGGAATTCTAAACTTTCCAAATTGCATAAAACCTTCCCCATGGACTTGGTGTGCACCATCAACTGCAGCCTCTTTCGGATTACGAATAGGCTCTAATTCCTCATATTCTATTTCAACAGCCTTTACTGCAGCCATAGCCTCTTCTCTTGTTTCCGCCACAACCATTGCAAGAGTATCTCCACAACACTTTGTTTCTTCTCCCACATCAATCATTCCTGGCCAATCTTGTGCTAAGTGGCCAATATATCTCTGACCTGGAATATCCTTTGCAGTATATATGGCAACAACTCCTGACATTGTTAAAGCCTTATTTATATCAATAGATAATATTTTTGCACGCGCATATTTACTAAATACATTCTTTCCATATAGCATATCATCAAAAGTATAATCATCTACATACTTTGCTGTTCCTAGTGTTTTATCACGAGCATCCACTCTACATGTTCTCTCTCCAACCCTACCAGTTTGCTTTAATTCAGGTATTTCTAAGTTTTCTCTTAGCATTTTTGCTGCTAAAAGAATGCCATCCTCAATCTTTGCATAACCCGTACAACGGCAAATATTAGTACGGATTGCTTGCTTTATATCTTCTCTTGATGGATTCGAATTTTGGTCTATTAAACACTTACCACTAATAACCATTCCCGGAATGCAAAACCCACATTGTACAGCTCCTGCAGCTGCAAAAGCATATGAAAACACATCCCTTTCTCTCTCTGTAAAGCCCTCTATAGTCTGTACCATTTTTCCTTCAAGTCTAGAAAGTTTTTGGATACATGCACGTGTTGTCTTTCCATCAATAATAACAGTACACGTTCCGCATGCACCTTCTTTGCATCCGTTTTTCACTGACGTTATCTTAAGCACATCTCTTAGAAAGTCCATTAATGCCATATCCGTTTGCGACTCATATTCTTTTCCATTTATACTTACTTTAAACATTTAAAGCACCTCTCTCATAAAACATTGATAATTCAACAGCTATAAATTCATACAGATCAAATTGGATTAAACTCTAAACGAAACTTCTAATTATGTATATTTAAAGAAAAGCCCATATAGGCTTTTCTTCATTTATTATTAACTGTTAGTTATCAGATTCTAACTTGATTTTTTACCTGTCTTCTCTAAAGTATGCTTCTCCGAGAGCCTGTGGTGATGAATTTAAATTATTCTTCTTTAATCCGCCTAAGACCAATACTATTATTGTAGTTGCATACGGAAGCATTGTTATAAAATATTGGTTTACTTCTATTCCTGTTCCTTGCAATCTTAGCCCTAGTATATCTAATCCACCAAACAAAATAGCCCCAAAAATAGCTTTTACAGGACTCCATCCGATAAAAATTACTAATGCTACAGCAATCCACCCTCTACCTGCTGTTACATTTTCCTGCCATGAAGGTATGTAAACTAAGGATAAAAAGCTTCCACCAAGTCCACATAAAGCCCCACCAATTAATAAATTAATATATTTATATAGTGAAACATTTATTCCAGCTGCATCTGCTGCATAAGGATTTTCTCCAATCATTTTCATATTCAGCCCATACTTTGTAAAATTAAGATAAAAATAAATTAATATAGCGCATATATATCCTAAGTACACAAACATGCTTTGATTAAATAAAGCTGACCCTATAACAGGTATATCACTTATTAAAGGTATTTTTATAGGTGCCAAAATATTTTTAAGATTATCTGATAATACTTGTCCAACATAATCTTTTCCAATAAAACTTGAAAATCCACTCCCGAATATTGTTAATGCAAGACCTGTAACAACTTGGCTTGCTCTAAGCGATACTGTAAGAATAGAGTATATTAGTGATCCAATAGCACCAAGTAACATACTAAATAAAAGTGCTAAAAACACATTTCCTGTTGTGTAACCCAATATAAATCCGCCAATAGCACCCATTAACATCATGCCTTCAATTCCTAAATTTAAGTTTCCAACCTTTTCTCCCAAAATACATCCAAGTGTGGCGAAAAGCAATGGTGTTCCTGCTATAACCGCTGATGATAAAAACAAACTAATGTCCATATGTTTCACCTCCCTTAGTCACATCTACTTCACTTTCGGATTTAGTTGAAATTTCAATTACAACTTTATATTGTAAGAAGAATTGACATCCTAATACACAAAACAAAATCATAGCTTGTATGATATCTGCTGCAGCTTGAGGTATTTGAAATGCTGTTTGTATATAAGATGCCCCCTGAATCAAAACAGCAAAAGCTACGGAAACTAATAGAGTCCATATAGAATTAAGCCCTGAAAGCCAAGATATTATTATTGCAGTGTTACCTACATTAGAAGTCAATTGGGTACTAAGTGTATTTGTAACAGCAGAAGCTTGGATAACACCCGCAAGTCCAACTAATGCACCACTTATAAAAGTTGTTAATAGTATTATCTTTTTTACACTCATTCCAGAATATTTAGCGGTATTTTCACTTTCTCCAAGTACAGAAATTTCATATCCCTTCTTTGTGTAATTCAAGAATGCATGTACTACTATTACTAAAATAAGCGCTATTACCCACCCTATATGAATGCCAAATACCTTTGGCAAGGTTGCATTATCACTAAAATTAGCTATCTTTGGAAACCCGAGTGATGCTGGATCTTTCCAAAGTTCATATTGAAGATAAACAATCCATTTTAAAGCAATATAGTTCAACATTAGTGTTATTATAGTTTCATTTGTATTAAATCTTGACTTTAAAATTCCTGCAAATAAAGCCCATAAACCTCCGCAAATCATCCCCACTATTATCATTAAAATTATTACTAGAAATTTAGGAGAATCCTTAAAATTTAAAGCTATAAAAGTTGCGCCAAATCCTCCCATGAGCATTTGTCCTTCTCCTCCAATATTCCAAAATTTCATTTTAAATGCTATTCCGATACCTAATCCAGCTATAACGAGAGGTATTGTTTTTACAATCGTCTCCTTAATTCTATGTCCACTTCCAAAAGATCCATCTAACATTGACACATAAACTTTAATAGGATCATGACCCATAAGCAAAATGAAAATACCAGTTAATACTAAAGCCAGTAAAACTGCAAATACTTGAAGCAATATCTTCTTTTTCTTACTTAGCTTCTTTGCTTTTACTATTCTCATTCTAATCATATAAGCCTCCTCCTTTCACACTCGTTACTTTTTCAATTTTATTATCTTTAAAATCCAAAGCTGCTTCTTCCATATGTCCTGCCATCATCATACCAATTTGTTCTTTTGTTGCATCTTTTGTATTTACAATACCTATTAATTTTCCGCCACATAAAACCATTATTCTATCACATAGTTCCAAAAGAACATCTAAGTCTTCTCCCACAAATAATATAGATACTCCTTTTTCCTTTTCCTTATTTAAAAGATCATATATCTGATATGTAGCCCCAATATCTAATCCTCTTACTGCATATGAAGTAATAAGTATATCTGGGCTTAAACTTATTTCCCTACCTAATAATATTTTTTGTATATTTCCACCTGATAATTGCTTTACTGGATGGTCTATGCCTGGCGTTTTTATCTCTAACTGTTCAACCATACTTGTAGCAATATCTGTTAATTCATTTCTTTTTAAGAACAATCCTTTTTGATCATAATATTTTCTAAGTAATAAATTATCAACAATACCCATACTTCCAACTAAACCCATACCTAATCTATCTTCTGGTATAAGTCCCATTTTAATTCCCTTTTTATAAACTTCTCTTGGAGATTTATTAGTAATATCTTCTCCTTTAAATATAAGATTTCCACTCTCAACTTTCTGTAATCCAAATAAAGCTTCGCAAAGCTCTTTTTGACCACTTCCCGCAACTCCAGCTACTCCTAAAATTTCTCCTTCATTCATACTGAAGCTAATATTTTTAAGTACTTGTACTCCTAATTTATTTCTGACTGAAATATTTTTTACATCGTATATCAATGTATTTTTATTTGATGATACTTTATCTATCTTCAAATCGCTTTTATACCCTACCATAAGCTCTGTTAATTCATTTACGTTTGTATCAGCTATATTTAAAGTCTTTATGTTTTTTCCTTTTCTTAATACTGATACTTTATCACATATAGCCATTACTTCATGCAGCTTGTGAGTTATTATTATAACTGCACATCCTTGTTCTTTCATTCGTTTTACTATATTAAATAGTCTACCTACTTCTTGAGGCATTAGTACCGCTGTTGGCTCATCTAGTATTAAAATATTTGCACCTTTATACAATACTTTAATTATTTCTAGCATTTGTTTTTCAGCTATAGACATTTCACTTACTCTTTTTTTTAAATCTATTTGTAGATTATATTTCTCGCATAAGCTTAGTATGTTTTGATCTACTTCTTTATTTTTGGTAAAAAATTTTCCCTTATTACCAGCAATTATATTCTCTTTTGCCGTAAATCTCTCAACTAATTTAAAATGTTGGTGAACCATACCTATTCCACATTCAATGGATTCCTTTGGAGATTTAAACTGAACTCTTTTTCCTCTTATATAAATTGAACCACTATCAGGATTGTAAATTCCTGATAGCATGTTCATTAGAGTACTCTTTCCAGCCCCATTTTCTCCGAGGAGTGCATGAATTTCTCCACTTTGTACCTTTAAATCTACATCTTCATTAGCTATGACAGATCCAAAAGTCTTTGTTATTTTTTTTAGTTCAACACTCACACATTGTTCCATAAAGAGACCTTCTTTCCTCATTATTATTTACTAATTTGACCTTCTACTCCTTCAACAAGCCAGTCAAAGCTTAGCAATTCCTTATCTGTCATTTTTTGACCTTCAGCAACCTTTATAGCTCCTGATTGATCTTTGATTGGTCCTGTAAATACATCCCAAGATTTGCTTACCATTTTAGCTTTAGCTTCGTCAACTTTTGCTTGTGCTCCTTCTGGTGCATTCTTAGTTAATGGTGCTATGTCAACTATTCCTGTATCTATACCACCCCAGTAGCTTTCTGATTTAAACTTTCCATCCATAACAGTTTTAACAGCTTCTACATAATAAGTACCCCAATTCCAAACAGCACTTGTCATATTAGCCTTTGGCGCTGATGCTGACATATCTAAATCAGATCCAATAGAGAACGCGCCTCTTTCTTCTGCTGCTTGTTGTGCAGCTGTAGTATCTTGGTATTGCCCAATTACGTCTACACCTTGATCAAGCAATGATATAGCAGCTTCTTTTTCTTTTGCTGGATCATACCATGTGTTAGTCCAAGTTACCTTTACTACTGCATTTGGATTTACTGATCTTACCCCTAAAGCAAATGCATTCGTTGCTCTAACAACTTCTGGAATAGGGAATGCTGCTACATAACCAATTTTACCGTTTTTACTCTTCATCCCTGCTACGATTCCTGTAAGATATCTAGCTTGATATTCTCTACCAAAATATGTGCTCATATTATCAGTTGTCTTATACCCCGAGCAGTGGAAAAACTTTACGTCTGGATATTCTTTTGATACTTTTTCTATATAATCCATATATCCAAAAGAGGTTGCAAAAATCACCTTAGCACCTTGGTCAATCATATCTGTAGCAACTTTTTCTACTTCTTGACCTTCCGGTACAGATTCTTTAACTATAGTCTCAACATTTGGAAGCTTTTCTTCTAAATATTTACGACCATTATCGTGTGCTTGGCTATACCCTCCATCCGAAGCTGATCCAATATAAATGAATCCTACCTTAAGCTTTTCGCCCGAAGCCTCTGTCTTTGTTTCCTTTCCATCATCTTTTGAAGTTTGTGTAGATGCTGACCCACATCCAACTAGCAGCATAGTAGAACATGCTACTGCAGCAATTACTGTTAGTAATTTCTTTTTGATGTTCTTATTCATAACTATTTCCCCCTTTAAAATTAATTTGCTCTATATCCTAATATTTAAAAAATATTGAATAAGCCTTAAAGCTACTGTTTTTCTATAAACAGCTGTGGATCTTTGATCATCAATAGGGATTATTTCTTTAGAATAAATGTTGCGTATTTCTTCCATCTCTGATTTTATATCCTCTAGATTTTTTTCTTTTATAAAATTTTCTGCCTCTATTACTCTGACTACCTTAGGAGCCACTGAACCTATTGCAATTCTTATGTCTTTTACTTTTCCATCTTTTACTTCTGCAAGACCAATAAAAGAAAGTTTTGATATAGCAGAAGCTTTTCTAGCTCCAACTTTTTCATAATATACTTTATTGAATTCTGCTTTTGGTATAATTATGCTTTTTAAAATTTCAGTTCTTTCAAGGATAATTTTCCTTGGTCCTAATATAAAATCTTCTATATGAACTTCTCTTGATGAACTTTCGCCAACCAATTTAAGCTTCGCATCTAATGCATATAGTATAGGTAAGGTATCCCCAGCCGGAGATGCATTACATATATTTCCTCCAATAGTCCCCATATTTCTTATAGCTGGTGATGCTATTTGTCTTATGGACTCTTTTAACACTTCTGGAATCCCTTTTGCTCTTAAAAGCGCTGATAGAGTACAGGCTGCTCCTATTTCTAAGCTATCATCCGACTCTTTAATTCCTTTTAGTTCTTTTAAATCTCCTATATATAACAAGTCTTTATTAAATTTTGGGAGAAGTGATGCAGCATTTTTATTCCTAACCATTAGGTCAGTTCCTCCGGCATAAATAGTTACATCTTTTTCATTTAATATTTTTAATGCTTCATCCAAATCTTTTGGTAAATATCCATTTACCATAACCCATCACCTCTTTTAGATGCCATAAGTATTGCATTAATAATCATGTTATATCCTGTACATCTGCATAAATTTCCTGAAATTCCATTTCTGACATCATCTTCTGTTGGCCTTGGAATTTTAGATAACAGTGCATGTGCTGCCATTATCATTCCTGGTGTACAGAAACCACATTGTACAGACCCTGCTTCTGCAAAGCACCTTTCCAAGACACCGAATTGTTTTGTCCCTTTTAATCCCTCAACCGTTATAATCTCTTTTCCTTGTACAGAGCCAATTGTTACTAAACAAGAATTAATTAATTCTTTATCTATAATTACAGCACAAGCACCGCATTCCCCTTCACCACAGCCTTCCTTTGGACCCGTTATATCCAAATCTTCTCGAAGGAAATCTAAAAGTCTCTTTGCAGAACTCTCTTCTGTAGCTATTGTTTTATTATTTATCTTTAATGTAATTGTATTACTCATTTACTATCGCCTCCATTATCCATTCTGGAGTTACAGGCAATCTATTCACTTTTACTCCTAGTGCATTTTCTATTGCATTTGCATAAGCTGGCGCAGTTCCTACTAAAGTTAGCTCCCCAGCTCCCTTAGCTCCAAATGGGCCAAGATCACATGGATTATCTACTAATTCATTTTTAATATTTACAACATCCTTTGCAGTTGGGATAATATAGTCAGTTATGCTATGTTGCCTAACTTTTCCCACCTTGTCGTATTCCATGTTTTCGCAAGAACCATACCCAAGGCCTTGTATAACTCCCCCTTGTATTTGTCCTTCCATTATAGTTTCATCAATTGGAATTCCAATATCAAAAACTGTATATATTCCAGTTACTTCAGTAACAGCTGTTACCGTATTAATCTCAACTTCTACAACATTTATTCCCCATGAATAACTTGGATAAGCATCACCATTAAATTTCGTTATATTCCAAGGTATTAAATCTGGGTGTTTATAATTTTCTTCTATTATTTGTTCTTTTCCATCAACCCAATTTTCTTTTAGTCTTAAAGCAGCTCTTTCAAGCAGCTTACCTACTACCATAATTGATCTTGAAGCTACAGTTGGCCCTGAATCTGGAACTCTATCTGTATCTGGATTTTCATAAATTATATCTTGATAATTCTTATCAAGAGCCTTTGCTACAATTTTCTTAAATGTTGTTTGTAGACCTTGTCCCATATCTGTGTTAGATACTAGAATCTCAATAACTCCACTTTCATATTTTAATAACTTTACCTTGGCTTTAATAAAATCCCTCTCTCCGCTTCCAGTAAACCCGCATCCATGTAGAAATATTGACATTCCTATTCCCTTTTTCATAATCCCTTGTTCACTTGAATACTTTTTATATTTTCTGCTAAAATCACTTATTTTTTCAGCTTTTTCTAACATTTCTTCAAGCTTTACATCATAAGTAAACTTTCCGCCAGTACAAGTATCATCACCAGTTTTTACAAAATACTTATTCTTTAACTCTAAAGGAGTGAATCCTAATTCTTTCGCTAAATGCGCCATATGTGTTTCAATTCCAAATATACTTTGTGGACCACCGAAACCTCTAAATGCTCCAGTAGGCACAGTATTTGTTTTTACTACACGCCCTTTAACTCTGATATTAGGTATGTTGTAAACACCTATAGCACATAACAAAGCCCTTTGGAGAACCACACTAGAAACAGTCGCATATGCCCCACCATTCAATATAATATCTACATCCATCCCAATTATTTTGTTATTTTCATTAAGAAGCGTTTTGTATTTCAGTAAAGCTGGATGCCTCTTAGTTGTAAATGCCATATCCTCAGCTCTATCTAAAATTAACCTAACTGGCTTTTTAGCCTTATAAGCTGCCACTGCAACCTGTGCTCCGAGTAGAGAAGGATAATCTTCTTTACCACCAAAGCCACCTCCAGTTGTAGTTTGTACAATTCTTACTTTATCTTCCTCAAATCCTAATGCTTGAACAACAGCACCTTTAACGTAATATGGGCATTGCATAGTTCCATACACGGAAACCTTGTCATCTTCATAATCTCCAACTAATCCTTGAGTTTCTAAGTAAGCCTGTTCTTGATATCCTGTATAAAATTCTTCTTCTATTACCTTTATAGATTTTTTAATTGCATCCTTTATATTGCCTTTTTCGTATTCATATTTATCAAATGATTCCGTAGAATCTCTCATGTCAAAAACAGGAGTTCCCTCTTCATATTCAACCTTAATATCATTTAAAATACTTATAACTTCTTCAAGATCCGGCCCTAACACTAAAAGGATTGGCTCTCCTATATAATTAACTTCTTTGTCGGAAAAAACCGGCATGTCATTTTGAATTATCTTCACCTTGTTTAAGCCAGGAACATCTTTTCCTTCAACTACATAATAACCATCTTTTAACTCAGGAATAAAAATTCTTTTTATAACAGCCTTTGATTTTTCTGAACGAAGAGTCTTAGCATATAAACTATTTTTAAATTTAATATCCGCAATATATTTAGCACTTCCGTCTACCTTAATTTTATGATCAGCTTTTATAACTGATTTTCTTATACTATCCATAATCTTTCCTCCATTTCATAAGGAGCTAAAATTAAAATACGTTTTTGATTGCTTTCTTTGGACATTTAGATTCACATAATCCACATCCAAAACATTTACTCTTGTCCATTTCTACTTTTTCATTTTTACTGCTAATTGCAAAGTATGGACATATATTTTCACATAATTTGCAGTTAACACATTTATCGTAATCAATAGATGGATAAATAGGATCATACTTTACATTACCAGTTTGTAATTCAGTATCTAGTACTTCTTCAATAGAGTTAAATCCATACTTTTCTAAAGCACTTGGAAGATCTTCAACTATCTTTTTATATAAATCCTTTCCTTTAAGCATAGCAGCAGACAACATTTGAACTGCAGTTGCTCCAGCAAGTAAAAATTCTATTACGTCTTCTGCTGAAGCTACCCCACCTACACCAATTATTTCACATTGTGGAAGGGCTTTCTTAATTTTGTTGATAAGTGCTAAAGCTATTGGTTTTATTGCTGGCCCTGAAGTCCATACTTCTCCTTCTTTATTCCCTATTAATACTTTTCTTGATGCTACATCTATTTTCATAGTTGGTCCTAGAGAATTAATCGCTACAACTCCATTACCACCGTTTTCTATAACCATTTTCGCAAATCCTACTGGATCAGGTATATGTGGACTCATTTTCATATAAACTGGCTTTTGGGTATGCTTTCTTATAGTCATTAACGTTTCTTGTATTGCTGATAAATCTTTTCCTACATAATGAGTTGATATTTCAAAGGCATCAGCATACTTATCTAGCTTTGGAATTAAGTTTTCCATGTCCTCTTTTGAATACCCTACACTTATAAATAATGGTTTATTTATCTCTGCCTTTATTTCTGGTAGAAATTTATCTAACCATACTTCTGGCTCATATTCTGACCATAACTCAGCATTCATAACAAAGTCTTGTCCACCATATATGCATGGCCTAACTACTTCTGCCCCTTTGCTAGATATTGTTTTTGTGACAATTCCTCCAACTCCAAAGTCAGATATTATTTTCATTTTTTCGCAATCTCCAACTAATGGGCCTGATGCCGGCATTAATGGATTTTCCAAATATATTCCGCTTAAACTTGTACTTAAATTCATATATTATTTCTCCTTACACTTTTCCCAAATCTCATGTGCTATTTGAGTTGATTCTTTGTATATTTTCTCTTCATCCTGCAATACCTTATAATCTTTTAATCTAATTTCACCATTGCACCAAACATTCTTAGGCTTAAAATTATCTAACATTCCATAAAAAAAATGACCGAATAAATTATTTTCTGTTATTGGCGTAGGTGCATTATATTCTAAAGTCAAAAAATCTGCTTCGTACCCTTCTTCAATTTTTCCAAGCTTGCAGCCTAAAATGTTGCTTGCATACTCGTAGTTGTTCTCTATAATCTTCTTAATGTTCCCTAAAGCATATGCTGTAGGATTCTTATACTTCAAATGCATTCCAAACATTAAATTAATCATGTCTCTAGTTAAATTAAATCCAAGCCCATCATTACCTAAAAGACATTTTATTTCCCTCTTCTCAAGTTCCAATACATCTGCTAAACCCACCGCATTATTAAAATTGGAAGTAGGATTTAATGCTACATAAACCTTATACTTTTTTAAAATATCCATATCATTTTCACTTAAATAGACACAATGTGATAAAATCGAGTTTTCTCTAAGCAATCCATGTTCCTCTAATCTTTCGATAGGTGTTTTTTTAAATTTCTCAATACTTTCTATATTATCCTCATCACTTTCACCAACATGAATGTGTATCGGCATTCCTTTACTTCTATCTGCTATTTTCTTCAAAGACTCATCACTTAATGTCAAACATGCATGCATTCCAAATAATCCACTTGTCATAGTTGAATGAATTTTACTAAACTCGATGTTTTCTTCGATACATTCATCTATTGGGAATCTATCGCTACTTTCGAAGCAAAATACTCCTCGAATTCCTATATAATCACATAAAGCCCTTTTTAATAAATTTAAGCTGCCTCTTATTTTTCTCCCACTAGCATGATGATCTACTACTGTAGTTACTCCATTTTTTATAAATTCAATTCCACTTACAAGAGCACTATAATAAATATCTTTTTCATCAAGAACCTTATCTAATTTCCACCACATTTGCTCTAATAAATCTACAAAACTTTTGGGATCAAATTCGGTAATCCATCCTCTAGCAAAGGTTGAATATATATGGCTATGGCAATTTACAAGTCCGGGCATTAATATTTGATTATTACAGTCATATACTTCATCTGCTCCCTTAAAGTTTTCCATGGAACCCACTTCAATTATTTGTTTATCAAATAACACATAAGATTTTTCCTTTAATGAATCAAAATTAAATATATTGACATTTATTAATGCTTTAATCATACTTGTAACCTCCTTGGTAAATACTCACCTTGTCCGCCTAAAAACTCACCTTCACTAACTACAATCTTTCCTTTAGATATAGTTGCACTTATTTCACCTTTCAAAATTTCGTCATGATAAACAGAATTATCATCCGCTATTTTAGTTGTCTTATTTGGGTCAAAAACCACTATATCTCCATCACTTCCCGGCATTATCGTTCCTTTTTTAGGATATAATCCATGAATCTTTGAAGGTTCTACTGTAAATTTAGAAATTATACTTTCTCCAAAAAGAGTAAACATATTTAAAAATGAATATTTTACTCCATCTATTCCCATGGGAATTTCACTTGTATATTTCTTATTTTTTAATCTTTTAGAAAACGGACAATGATCTGTACCTATTACATCAATTGCATCTATATTATTAATCATCTTTAATCTTTCTTCTTCACTTCTTAAAGGTGGCGTCATAGTATATAAATATCCATCTTCTTTTTCATATAATGAAGAGCTAAATCTAAAATAATGAGGTGCGCTTTCTAATACTATCGTTGAATGTAATTCATCTAAATAAACTTCCTTTAGTCTTTCAAGGGTAGTTCCACAATTGGTATGAACAATATATAAAAGGCCATCTCTATATCTTGCCATTTCAGCTAATTTTAAAACTTCTGTAATTTCTGATAGTGCTGGTCTTGCTTTTTCATGATCTTTTACCAAAATATTTTCTTCTCTTATCATGTCATTATTTTCTGCATGAACTAATACTCTAGTTTTCGTTTTCTTTGAATACTTTAGTAATTCATCTATGTAATAATCCTTTGTTTGTCTATTAGTTGATGCATATGTTGTAAATAATTTTATAGTTGGCATGCCAAGTAAAGAACTTTTGTTTAGGAGTTCTTTAACATCTCCATCTGGATTTCCAAGTGTCACATGAAAACCATAATCAACAACACTTTTTTTTGCTAGTTCATATCTTTTATTAAAAGCTTCATCTAACTGATCAACATTATTAATTGGATCTAAAAAATCTATAAATGTTGTTATCCCTCCCATAGCTGCCTTTTTTGAACCTTCAAAAAAATCATCAATTGAAACATTTTCTCCAACACCTAAATTAAAATGTACATGTGCATCTATGAAACCTGGTAAAACCATTTTTCCTTTAGCATCATATTTTTCTTTACAATCTAAAATTGATGTAGATACTGTATCTATAATTCCATTTTTTATATATAAATTGCTGTATATAAAATTTCCTTCTAAATATAATCTTCCATTTAATATCCCCAAATCAAAAATAAAATCTCCTCCTTTTAGATAAGTTTAAAATTTTCTTTTCATATCTGTTATCCTTTTAAGTAATAATTAGCCTATAAATTTTCCATATATTTAATATAACTTTTTAAATTTAAATTCTAAATTTTTATATTATACTTATCTAAAATTCTTCTTAATTTAGCCTTATTAGAATTTTTGAGTAATAAAAACAAAAAGAGGCCTTACTTCTGATTTTGAAATAAGACCTCTTTGTCTATGCTTAACTTTTATTAAATTTTTTTATTTTTATTAAATATTATATATCGCCCTTCTCTAATAAGTCAATAATATTGAAAATAATTTATTATTATAATTATTTTTCAATAATATTTTTCACATTTTCGTAATCTTCCATAGTATCAACATCCAACAATATTCCTTTATCATCTATATTAAGGTATGAGCACTGCTTCTTACTCAAATATTTTTTTAAATTAGAATCATCAGGTTCTTGTAATATTTCTCTTATTAGATTTCTACCTAATAAAATCGGATGTCCGCCTCTCATATTAAAGCTTGGTATAACTATTTCCTTCTCTTCACTTAGTAATTTCTCTATTATATCTTTATTTATTAACGGATAATCTCCAGGAGTAAGTAAGAATTTTGATGCTGTAACATTTTGTATTCCCTTTTTTATAGAACTAAACATTCCTTTATAAAATTCATCATTGTATACTACTTTTGCCTTTGTATAATTTTCTACCAATCTATTTATCTTCTCATGCTTATACCCACTAACTACTATTATATTATTACAGTTATCATATAAAGCCTCTATGCATCTCTGTAAGATTGGCTTATTATTAATTTCAAGTTCCATTTTAAAAGCATTAGCTCTACTTGAATATCCCCCTGCTAGTATAACTCCATCTACATCCATCATTCTTCGACCCTCTTCATCTAATATGTATCATTCTTAACATATTAATAATATAATGAAAGTTCATTCTAAGTTTCTAACTTTATGATAGCTCCATAATTGCCAGGAGAGTAATTTTCATTTTCTACAACAATATTTCCATTTACAATTACATATGATATTCCTTCTGGATATTGCTCAGGTTCTATAAATGTACCTTTATCCATTATCTTATCTTTATCAAATATTACTATATCTGCCTTAAATCCGACATCAAGGCATCCTCTATCCTTTATTCCCATTGTGACCGCAGATTTACTAGTCATTTTATATATTGCTTCTTCCAATGTTAAAGCATTAAGCTCTCTGACATATCGACCTAATACTCTTGGGAAAGCCCCATATACCCTTGGATGTGGCTTTCCTCCAAGCAAACCATCAGTGCAAAAATTTTGTTCTGGCCTTTTCATAAATTGGATTATATGATCTTCTGATCCGTAATAATCAATCATGCCAACTGCATTTTCTTCTTCTATTAATAAATCTAACGTTGCTTCTATCGGATCTTGATTCCTTATTTCACCTAGCTCTTTTAAGTTTTTCCCTATTATCTCTTTATTCTTATATGTTTTTACTGAAGTAATATATATTCCATCTATACCTGCAAATTCAATAAAATTATCCCAATTACAATTTGTTTCATATATTTCATTAATAATCTTTTGCCTTAAATCTTTTGATTTTATTCTTTCCAGCATTTTATTAGTTCCACCATTATGAACCCATGGCGGGATTATGACACTAAGCATCGTACTTCCAGCATCATAAGGGTATTGATCAAAAGATATTTTTACTCCTTCTTTTTCTGCTTCTTCTATAAGAGAAACTATATCATCTATTTTATGCCAATTATTTTTCCCACAAATTTTAAAATGAGAAAAATGTATTTTTACACCACTTTCTTTACCAATCCTAATTATTTCTTTCATTGAATCAATAATTTCATTTGCTTCACTTCTTTGGTGTACTACAAAAATCTTATTATATTCCGCAACTACTTTGCAAAGCTCAATTAACTCTTCTGTATCACCATAAGCGCATGGAATGTATATAAGTCCTGAAGATAGTCCAATAGCACCTGACTCAAGCTCTCTTCGTAGAATTAATTTCATACTTTCTATGTCCTCTTTGTCCGCTTTATTTGAAGAAAGCCCCATTGCCTCCATTCTAATATTGCCGTGAGGCACAAGATAACATACGTTAGATACTAATCCTCTATCTTCAATTGCATTAAAATAGTCTTTTACTGTTTTATAATCCCACGAAATCTCATCACTGTCACCCTCAAGGCCACTTAGATTTTTTCTCCAATCCTTAACGAATTTACTTGGCAGCGGGGCCATAGATATACCATCTTGTCCCAAAACCTCAGTTGTTATCCCTTGGTAAATCTTAGGCCTTATATTTTGATTACTTAAGATTTCTAAATCTGAATGACTATGTGTATCAATAAATCCTGGAGCAACAGTCAAGCCACTTGCATCCAATACATAATCCATGGCTTCCTTTTTACTTTCTAAATCACCAATTTCTATAATTGTATCGTCACTTATTATTAAATCTCCACTGTACGCTGGTTTATTAGTTCCATCAACTATAGTTCCATTGCTTATCATCCATTTCATCTTCTTATTCCTCTAATCCTAATAATGTTTCCATTATCTTATAATAACCTTCACATGACTTGGATAACTGCTCTATTTCAATATATTCATCAATAGTGTGTGCTATGTTTTCTTTTGATGGACCAAATCCTATAGTTTTTATGTTAGCTTCTCCAGCATAATGACTTCCATTTGTACAGAAAGAATAGTTAGTTATCTTTGGATTCAACCCTATATCACATAAACCTTTGAAAGTATTTTGTACAAATGCTTCATTCTCTTTATAACACCATGCTGGAAAGAATCTTTCTCCTTTAATCACTTCTCCTGTATGACATTTCTCTGTTCCTTTAGCATAAGAGACCTTGTAATTAACATTAGATGATTCATTTTTCAACTCATCTATTAATTTTATTATTGGCTCTAAAACACCTTCTTTAGTTTCACCAACTAATAACCTTCTATCATAGGTTGCCTTACAATAACTTGGTACAACAGATGCCCCTGGATAAGGTGATGATTTAATATCTGTAAGTTCTAGAATTCCTTTTCCTAAAAACTCATCTTCTTCATATTTAATTTCTTGAAGCTTATTTATTATTTTAGATATGCTATAAACTGCATTTACTCCTTTTTCCGGATTAGCTGAATGAGCAGGAACTCCAAAGGTCTCAACTACAATTTCAGCACGTCCGCGTTGCCCTATTTTAAGATTAAGTTCAGAGGCTTCCCCTATTACCACATAATCTGGATTTACAAGTTCGCTTATATTTCTCGCTGCAACTCCTTCGAAACATTCTTCATGAACTACTCCAGCAATATATATTTCTCCTGGGAAATCCCTGTTATTGTCCTTGGCGAAATATTCTGCTGCAATTATCATAGCTGCTAAAGAACCTTTCATATCAGACGTGCCTCTTCCATAAATCTTATCTTCATCTATTTCAGCTCCAAAGGGATCATGTTTCCATTCTTCTGGGTTATTTACTGGAACTGTATCAATATGGGCATCAAAAAGTACTTTATTACCTGGTCTATTCCCTTTTATTTTTCCAATTATACTTCCATACTTATCTACAATAATTTCATCGAAGCCAATACTTTTCATATGCTCTTCCAAGCACCTAACTACCTCTCCTTCGTTACCTGAGTAACTCTGAATTCTAATAATATCTTGGCAAAGTTTTATTAATTTTTCTTTTCTATCCTTATCCATAAATAACCTACCCTTCTTATATTTCATTTCCACATACGTACCTATTTGTTATATTTTTCTTATCACCTAGATATACTAATCTTTCTAATCTTTCTTCAATTGTTCCTTTATCAATTTTCCATAGGTTATCATCATCTATTACTAAGGCATCAAATTCATATCCTTTTTCAAAGCTTCCAACCTTTCCGAAAAAACTTCCTCCACCTTTTGTTGCTAAGTAAAAAACTTCTTGAAGTGTTAAAGATTTTTCATCTTCCATAGAGCATGTTTTTCTTAATTTTGATATTCTAATTGCGCATGCCATTACAGAAAACATACTTAAACTTTCTCCACCAGCTATATCTGATCCAAGTCCTATTTGAACTTTTCTCTTTAATAGTTTATTTATCGGAGATATTCCACTTGATAAATTTACGTTAGAAGTTGGACAATGTGCTACTATAACACTATTTTTAACAATTGTGTCTATCTCTTCTTCTGTTAAATGAACACAATGAGCCATTATAGTTTTAGTTTGTCCAAAGAGATTTAATTGGTTATATACATCCGCATAATTTTTACATTCTGGGTGTAATTCCCTTACCCATTTAATTTCTGATAAGTTCTCTGATAGATGTGATTGAACTGGCATATTTCGGTTTGTTGCGATATTACCTAACGCTTTCATTAGGTATCCTGTACAACTTGGCACAAATCTTGGTGTGATTATAGGTCTTACGAATTTATATTTTTTACTACAATTCTCCAACCACTTTATAGTCATTTTTATTGACTCTTCACTGTCTTCTCTTAATATATCAGGACAATTTCTGTCCATATTCACTTTTCCCACATATGATATTATTCCTTTTTCTTCAATTAAGCTCATTAAAACTTCTGTAGCTTCAGGGTGAATTGTTGCAAAAATAACAGCTCTTGTAGTTCCTTCTGCATATAGGTCATCAGTAAATTCCTTATACACCTTTTTAGCGTAAGATAAGTCTTGAAATTTTGCTTCTTCTGGAAAAGTATATGTTTTAAGCCAAGGCAACAATTCTTTATCATACCCAATACCTTTTATGGCAAATTGAGAAGCATGAGTATGCAAATCTACAAAACCAGGAATTATAAGTTTGTTTCCATGATCATCAATCTTTATATTTTTATATCTTTCTGGCAACTCCCTATATACTCCCTCAACAAAATTCCCGCAAACTACTATATATCCACTTTCGACTATATTAAACAATTCACTTGTTTCTGTATATACTATATTTCCTTTTAAAATTTTAATATCATTTTTGCAACCTTTCATCTCATTCCACCCTCCTTAATTTTCCGGAATAAAAATTTTATAATTTCGGTAAGCGTCACATGAGTCTAAATTATATATTGTTTATCTATGGCTTGGGTACTTTCCATTCCATACTATATCTCTATAGCTTTCTTTATCTGTATTTCCTTCAGTGCTGAAGCAAAGTATTCTTGAATTTTCATCAAGCTTTAATTCTTCTTTTAACCATTGTAAATCCTTATTCTCGAAAATTTCTGCAATAAGCCCAATTGTAACTGCTCCGCTTTCTCCTGAAATAACCTTTTTATCACTCTCAACAGGATTTCCCATAACTCTCATGCCTTTTGCTGTTACATAGTCTGGACATGATACAAAATTATCACTATAGTCGCGTAGAACTTCGTACCCTATTCTGCATGGTTCTCCACAAGCAAGTCCTGCCATTATTGTATCCATATCACCTGTCACAAAATGGAGCTTTCCATCATTTTTCTCTGAAGTTCTATAAATGCAATCGGCCTTATTAGGTTCAACTATCGTTGTTATTGGTCTTTTTTCACCATAGACACTAGCAAAAAATCCTTGAACTGCTCCTGCAAAAGCTCCAACCCCTGCTTGTAAAAAAATATGTGTTGGCATATCTTCTTTCATTTCTTGCAACTGCATATATACTTCATATGCCATTGTAGTATATCCCTGCATAATCCAAGTTGGTATTTTTTCATAACCTTCCCATGCTGTATCTTGAACCATTACCCATCCATTTTTCTCAGCTAAATCATTTGAAAACCTTACAGCCTCATCATAATTCATATCAGTTATTGAAGCATCTGCCCCTTCGGCTTTTATATTATTTAATCTCTCTAATGAACTACCTTTTGGCATATATACTACAGATTTTTGTCTCAATCTATTCGCTGTCCATGCAACACCACGCCCGTGATTTCCATCTGTTGCAGTAATAAATGTTATATCCCCAAGTTCTTTTTTCACTTCATCAGAAGTTATTTTATCGTATGGTAGATTATCTATATCTTGTCCTAGTTTTTCAGCAATATAATTACCTATCGCATAACTTCCTCCAAGCACTTTAAATGCATTTAATCCAAATCTGTATGACTCATCTTTTACATATATATTACTCACACCTAAAGTACTAGCTAAATTCTTTAGTTCAGTAAGCGGAGTCATACTGTAATTATGAAAATTGCTATGAAATTTTTGTGCTTTTCTTGCAACATCAATATTTAAAAAATCTAATGATGTTTTCTTTTCATTTTTCCTTTTAAAATTAACATTCTTAAAATTTTCAGTCATTATGATTATCCTCTCTACTCTTAATACATAAAATCAATTGTTATTATTTTTACCTATACTTAATTTTTATGATACATCTTACTCTTATTAATTATTTAACAATAGATTACTGATAAGATGCCCCTTTGCACAAACCGTCTACTCTATGTTTATTTAATTAAAGAATACTATTCAATATCCCGTACCAATAAAAAAAAGCCACCACAAATGATCATGTGATGACTTCATCGTCAATATAAGTTTAATGTGACTAAATTTATTTAATGTATGTATAATATCATTTCTTAGAGATGTTGTCAATAAATTCATAATAATTGTATTATTTTTTAGAATTGAGGAGGAGTAATGGTTGAAATAAATATTAGTTCTTCTGAACCAGTATTAATAATTTGGTGTGGAGTTGTTCCAAAATAGTAAATTGTATCACCTTCTTCGAGGGTATACTCATCTGTGCCTATTTTTATCCACATCTTTCCCTTTAAAACATAGGTTACTTCTTCTCCGGGGTGAGTCAATGGTTCACTACAAGTCATGGCTCCTGGCTCCAGCTTAGCCATAAACATTTCAAGTTGCCTATCCATATCTGGGCATAGTAGTTCATATGTCATATGAGATTCTGAGAATCTTATTTTCTTCCTTTCATTATGTCTTACTACTGGGTTTTTAACCTTATTATCTATTAAAAAGTAAAACACAGCCACTCCCAAAACTTCTGCAATTTTTCGTAGTGATGAAATTGATGGCTCTGATAAATCTCTTTCTATTTGACTTAAAAAACCAGATGTCAAATCTGTTTTTTCAGCTAATTCCTTTAGGCTCAATCCTAATTGTTGTCTTCTTTCTCTTATTTTTTCTCCAATCATATAAAATCTCTCCTAATACTAAGAACATTTTTATAGAATTCCTCTAAAATCTCCTATTATCTATTATTTTATATAAGTAATAAATAATTTCAAACCATTATTCTATTTGGAATTCTAAATTTATAAAGTATAAAAAATATTATACTATTAAATATTCATTTTTAAACTATTTTATTGTTATAATATTATATAACAATAAAATTATAACGCAAAAACTATCTTTATGTATAAATTTACTTATTAATTTTTTTCGTTGATAATATCTAACTGTTATATCATATAAATCCTAATATCAACTATTAGCATTTAAATATGTATTACTTGTATCTTCCATAGTCATGATCTCAGTAAAAATGTTTTCTTATGACTCAAATGCGAATTTGAGCTGAGCCTACTTTATATAAACTATTATTAAATATTCGAAGCTTCGGTCGACACAAAACTATAGAAATTAAATTCATTGCATATCTTAATTTATCTTAAATCTTTTTATTTCTAAATTTAACTTTTCTGCTAATAATTGAAGCTCGTCTGCATATTCAGTATACTTATCCATAGCCCCACTTATTTCTTCTGTTGAAGCTGTCACTTCTTCTGATACAGCTGCATTTTCTTGTGATATAGATGAAATATTTTCAATTTCTGTTACTACTCTGCACTTTTTTTTATCTATATCAGCAACAGATAGTTTTACTTCCTCAACCTTATTGATCATCCCCCCAATTGAATTAAGAATTTCATTAAATATATCATGTGTGTTGTTAACTGATAAATCTTGTTCATTTATTACCTGTTCTGTAACTTTAATAGCCTTTACAACTGTATTTGACTTTTCTTGTATATTTACTATGATATTCTTTATTTCTTCTGTTGCCGTCTTAGACTGCTCTGCAAGTTTTCTTATTTCTTCTGCTACAACAGCAAACCCTTTACCAGCTTCACCTGCACGTGCAGCCTCTATACTTGCATTTAAAGATAAAAGATTAGTTTGCTCTGTTATTTGAGATATCTTTTCAGATATTGTATTTATTATTTTAGTACTTTCATTCATGTCCTGAACTATGTCGTTAACTTCATTAGACGCAAGTTTAGTTTTATTTGATTTTTCCGCTAATATATCTACCATAGATAATCCTTTAGATCCTAACTCTTTAGTTTTTTCAGAAAGCTTATCCATTTCATAAGAATTTTTACTAATTTTATCTAGTCTATTTGATAAATCATTCATTTCTAAAACTCCATTTTGGACATTTTGTGATTGAGTTGTTGCACCTTGTGAAACATCTTCTATTGCTTTTGAAACTTCACTTATAGAGGCTGTTACTTCCTGTGACATGCTAGCCAAATTTGATGAAGTTTCTAATACTGTTTTAGATGATTTTGTAACATTCTCCATAAGCCTTGATATATTTCTTATCATCTCATTAAAAGAGTTTGATAAATCCATAAATTCATCTTTTGTATATGTGACCATAGATACTGTTAAATCTCCCTTAGAAGCCTTTTCAAATACTCCTTTTAGTTTTTTTATATTTTCCGCTATACCTCTACTTAATAATAAGGATAAAATTATTGAAGTTAGACTTATAACTAAAGTTATAATTGATGTGGTAGTCAATATGGAATTCGTATCATTAATTATTTCTTTTTCATCTAATGTAGCTACTAATTTCCAGCCTGTAGCCTTATTGGTTTCATAAACTCCAAACCTCTTTACATTATTATCTTCATAAGTTACAAATCCCTTATCTTGAGTTTTTACATCTTGCCAAAATGATTGTTTAGATGCATTATCACTACCGATTAAATCTTTATTAGGATTAACTATCATATTTTTTCCTTCAATGTCAGAAATAAAAATATATCCTGTATTTCCTATTTTCTTTGTTCCTATCTTTTCTAAAAGAGTATCAACTGAAACACTCATTGCGCAGACACCTATTACATTTCCATCCCTTTCTACGGCTTTTGCTATAGCTACAACATTTTTTCCCGTTTGAGCATCTTGAAATGGTAAAGTTATTATTACTTGATGATTACCCTCAAGCGCTTTCTTATACCAACTTTTCTCTTTGGGATTATAACCATAGGGCATTTTTTCATTGGGGTATATTTCAAATTTTCCATCTTCTGTTGCAAAATATACACTATAAATATCTCTATTACTTTCTTTTACGTTCTGTAACATTGCTACTGTAAATGAATATGCTTCCTCCTTATCAGAATTAATAAAGTTATAATTACTTGATAACATGTTAGTCATGCTGCTAAAACCATTAAAATAATTATTAATTCCATCATTCATCTCTAAAAGTGTTTGCTGACTTGTTGTCTTTAATTTTTCGTTAAGAATTAACTTAGCTTGTTTATTAGAACCATATCCAAGAATAATTAATGGTATTATACATATTCCGAACAAACTAATAACCAGCTTAGTTCTAATACTATTTAATTTTAACTTATGTAACTTCATTTTTAACCTCCTTGATCTAAGTAAATTCTATATGATAAAAAAACCTCCGAGAAAACGGAGGCTTTTCATTTTTTAATTATTTTTTAATAAAGGTACCAGCCTTAATCTTATCAACTATCTCCAAATATTTACTCTTAATATCTTGTGGCACTTTATCACTTACTGTACCAACACTTAAAGATCCATTTTCAATATTTCCATATATAGTTTTATTACCAAACTTGCCGTTTATAACATCATCCATACAAAGTTTTATCATAGCTGCATTATCTGTCACTACACTAGAAATTATTATGCCAGATTTATCATCCTTTACAAGATCACTTGGCTGACCAATATCATATGTATTTGATTTATTAGCTAATGCTTGGCGTGCTCCTGAATCAACAGCACTTGCGTCACCAAACATTACGTCTACATTCTTAGATGTTATCATAGAATTTGCAATTTCCATCCCCTTTGCAGTGTCACTAAATGAACCTGCATAAGCTGATGCAACTTGGATATTTGGATTAACAGCTTTTGCTGCTGCTTCATAGCTTTCAAGTTTAGTTTTTGTAGTATCTAATTCCATACCTCCAATAAAACCAATATTATTAGTTTTGCTCATAAGACCTGCAAGAGCACCTGCCATTTGGCCTATTTGCTCTGCATCTGGTAAAAGAGAAACTATATTATCTGTTTCGACTGTACCATTTAATAATGCAAAATGTACATCCGGATAATCTTTGGCTACTTCCTTTACTGCATCTGAATATTGATTACCTGGTGCAAAAATCAAGTCATATCCTAAATCTGCATATGAACGTATGCTTTGAGCAAAATCCGCTGTCTTAAGGCCATCTGTATATTGAGTTTCAAAGCCCTTTTCTTTTGCAGCAGTAACCATCGCATTATAACATGCAGCTCCCCATCCCCCATCAGAAATTGAAGTATCAGAAATCATTGCAACTTTATAGGTTTTATTTTTTGCATCCTTTGAATCTTTTGTTGAAGTTTCAGTAGTTTTTGAACCTCCACACCCAGCTAGTAATGCAACTAATGTGCACATTGTTAATACTAATGATAATAATTTTTTCATATATTACCCCTCCATTTGTTTATTGCTTTTATCTATAATTATTGTAGGTAAAACCTATAATTTAGATTTCTTTTATTAACGTTCTTCTCTGAAATATGGTTTTCCATTTGCCTTTGGACCTGCCTTTTTTATTCCAAAGAATGCCAATGCAAATAGTGTACAAAGATATGGAATCATTGCAAGCAGCTGATAAGGAGTATCTGCGCTAGCTACCTGCATCCTTAATTGAAGAGCATCGGCAAATCCAAATAATAATGCTGCTAATAATACTCCGCCTGGCATCCATCTTCCAAATATTACTGCTGACAATGCAATAAATCCTCTTCCTGACACTACTCCATCGGAATATGTGTTAATATAACAAGTTGTAAGATAAGCTCCTCCAATACCAGCTAAAGCTCCACATATAATGCTTGCAATATATTTCTGTCTAACCACATGAATTCCTAGTGATTCTGCCGCCTTAGGATATTCCCCTACAGCTTTAAAATTTAAACCTGCCTTTGTCTTATTTAAAAATATTGCAGTTATAGGCACCATTAAATATGTGAAGTATACTATAGGTGTATGATCAAATAATACTGTACCTATAACAGGTATATCACTTAACAAAGGAATAGGCACCGCTTCCATTAAAGGGCCTTGTATTAATGATGAATTTATTCCAAAATATATCTTATAAATAAATGATGCTATAGCAGGTGCAAATATGTTAATCGCCATACCATAAACTATTTGTTCTGCACAAAGATGTATTACACAAAAAGCATAAATCATATTAACAAGTATTCCTCCAACTGCCCCTGCTAAAACTCCAATGTAAGGATTCCCTGTAGCATATCCTACTAAAAATCCAATAAGTGCACCAAAAGCCATAATTCCGTCAAGTCCAATGTTCACCAGTCCAGCACGTTCTGAATAAAGTTCAGCAATTGCTACCATTAAAATAGGAGTTGCCATACGCACTGTAGATAAAAGCAATTCTTGAATGAACGTTGCATTTAAAATGTCCCCCATTATCCTTCCACCACCTTTGTTTGTTTCTTTGAAGTTATATTAATAAAGAACTGTTTAACTTTTGGAAGATTAACAAGCGCACTTCCTGCAACTGCAAATACAATAACCAACGCTTGAATGATATCTATTACTGAAGTTGGCATACCAGTACCAACCTGCATTGTATTTGCTCCAGTACGTAATATTGCAAAAAGATACGCTACAAGCACAGTCCCTATAGGATTTAATTGGCCAATGAGTGCAATCGCCACACCGTCAAAGCCATATCCAGTTCCAAATCCAGACATTAGACGATATTGTACTCCGTGAAGTTCAACACTTCCACCTAGTCCAGCTATTGCTCCTGAAACTATAAATGACATTAACATAAATTTTTTAACAGAAAATCCATTATACATGGATGCTACTTCATTCATTCCCACTGCACGAAGTTTAAATCCTTTTGATGTGTAAAATAAAAAATAATATATTACAAGAGCTAAAACTATAGCAATTATAAAACCAGTATGTACGTTAGATCCAAACACTCGTCCAAGTTTTAAAGCATCACTGACAGCCTCTGTCTGAGGAACATTTCCTTCTCTTAAAGGACCTGTATAGAGATATCCCATAAAAAGTACGGCCACATAGTTGAGCATAATGCTAACTATCATTTCGTTTAATCCCCTTGTAATTTTCAATATTCCCGGAATAGCACCCCAAATTCCACCAGCTGCTGCTCCTAGCACTAAACTTAATATAATAAGCCAAACTCCTGATACACCTTTTAAAGTTACTGAAATCCATATACTAGTTACAGCACCAATAATAAATTGACCCTCTGCTCCTAAATTAAAGACACCACATCTATATGCAAAGGTTGCTGCAAGTCCCGTAAAAATTAAAGGTATTGCTTTAACTAATGTCTTCCCAAAACTTGTTAAATTTCCAAATGCACCTTTAAATAAATACAAGAAAGCCTCTCCTGGATTTCCTCCAATAGTTGTAATCAATATTGCACCCACTATAAAAGCACATATTATTGAAATGATAGGTATAAACATTTTAATTAAGACATTTTTTAATTTCATACTAATACTTCCTCCATATTTTCATTAGTTTTTCCAGCCATAGCAAGGGAAATTTCGTTAATTGGAGGATTTTCACCTGAAAATATACCAACAATTTTTCCTTCAAACATTACTAAAATTCTATCTGACAATTTTAATACTTCATCAAAATCTGCACTTATAAGCAAAACTCCACAGCCTTTATCTCTAGAGGCTATCATCTTATCATGAACATATCTTGTAGCTCCTACATCTAACCCTCTTGTTGGATGTACTGCTACCAAAAGTTCTGGATTTTCTTCTATTTCACGTGCTAAAATAATTTTCTGCTGATTACCACCAGAAAGGTTTCTTGTTTCCTGTTCTACTGAATCACATCTGATATCATATTTTTCTTTCATCTTGTTCGCATATTTCGTAATTTCTTTTTTCTTTAAAAACCATCCTTTACCCAGAGAAAATTGTGATTTTTCTATATCTTTAAGTACCATATTCTCCTTAATGGTCATATTTCCAATAAGTCCCATCTTATTTCTGTCTTCAGGTATATGTGAAACACTTGAATTTATAAAATTTTCCGGTAAGAATTTTGAAATCCTCTTTGATTTCAGCAAAACTTGTCCATTATCTGGTGAAATAACTCCTGTTACCAGTTGAGCTAATTGAGATTGCCCATTGCCATCAACACCTGCAATGCCAACTATTTCCCCTTTACCAATAGTTAATGAAATATCAAATAATCCATTATGTTTTGATTTCTTATTATAATCTACATGTTCTATTGAAATAATATTTTCTTTTGTACTTTTAACTTTCTTATATTTACTCTGAACTAACTCTCGTCCTATCATAAGATTTGCAAGTTCTTCTGAGTTTGTATTATTTTTATCTAATGTTTTAATTGTTTCTCCTTGTCTAAGAATAGTTATTTTATCACTAATTTCTAAAACTTCTCTCATCTTATGAGATATAAAAATAACGGACTTCTTTTCACTTATAAGCTTTCTAATAATTTCAAATAATCCAACAACTTCAAGATCTGTTAATGCTGCTGTCGGCTCATCTAAAATTAATAACTCCGCTCCTCTGTATAATGCCTTAAGTATCTCAACCTTTTGCTGTTCACCTAATGATATTTCTGTTATTTGTTTATCAAGTTCTACATTTAGTTCATACTTCTTCGCAAGCTCCATTATTTCTTTTCTAATAATGTCTTTTTTAATAAAAATAGATTTATCTTTTGTTATTCCTAATATTATATTTTCAAAAACAGTCATAGCCTCCACAAGCATAAAATGCTGATGTACCATACCAATTCCCATTTTAACTGCCTTTGCAGGAGAATCTATTTTCACTATATTCCCATTAATGTGTATATTTCCTTTCGTTGGTTGGTACAATCCCACAATAATATTCATAAGTGTACTCTTTCCTGCTCCATTTTCACCTAAAAGAGTATGAACTTCACCTTTGTTTATTATTAAATTAATATTATTATTTGCAAAAACATTGTTAAATTTCTTTGTCATATTTTCTATTCTAAGAAATTCCACTCTATAATTCCTCCCATATAAATATTTTTCTAGTAAAATAAAAAAGTCTTATTCCATAAATTACGGAATAAGACTTCTCTGTCTAATTTAAATTATATTAATTTTTTTTACTTATACTAAACTATATCCACATTATATATTCTTTATTTTTCATTGTCAACATTTTTCAAATTAATTATTTTAGTTCTACTATTGGTTTATAATAACATCTTATATCAACTTTTGCATTACAAATTCTTATAATATATAAATGTACAACTTATGTTTGATTAATATATCTTTAATTTGCTTATTAAAGCAAATATTCTACATTTTCATGCTGCAATAGCAACATATAATCAACTTTAAATATTGGCATACTATAAAATACTTTTTAATTTCTAAAATTACTTTGTATGAATTTCTTTTTGATTAAATCTTGCTCTATGATAAATATTAGGAAATAAATTCCGAAAACTTTTAATAATATAAAGCTACGTCTTTCACTAGGTCCTAAGAGTTTATTTTTGCAAGTAAAAAAATCGTAGTACAATGTACTACGATTTTTGTGGCAGGGGCAGTAGGATTTGAACCCACAACCAATGGTTTTGGAGACCACTACTCTACCGTTGAGCCATACCCCTAAGACAATAATCATTATATAACATATCTATAAAGAAATCAACTTATTTTTATAATTAATTATCATGAAAATAAAACTACACTAAATAGAAGATACTTTATATTTATATTCAAAATTTACAGATTCTTTAGTGCAGTATATAATCATATCTAATAATAAAAGGATATATAACTCAAAAAATAAGTAATTCTATTTTACATTACTAGAATTTACGACTTCATTGGGTTTAGCCCATTTTGATAATTCTTTTATATTGTATAAAATCAAATCATCAAAAGACATATCTCCATAATATTTCCACAGCTTTATAGTATTATAACCTGACAAATCTAATTTTGTTCCTTTTTCACCATCAACTATTATTATTATTTTTTTAGGATCTAAATTATTAATTTTTATAAACTCACTTAACTCATGATTATCAAGCTGAATAGTGTTTAAATTTAAAGACTTAGTTAAATAATCAAAATCATTATTTAATGTAATAAATTTATATTCACTTAAGGATTTTAGTTTTTCACTATATTCCTTTATGCTAGTATCAAAATTTTTGATAGCTTCATTATAATTTTCCTCATAATAATCTCTATTTTGAGGATCTCTATCTTGAATAGCTGCTTTTACATTGTATAATGCTATCTTATACTCTTCTATGCCTTCAAAATAGTAAGGATTTTCTTTAGTGTCATTATCATGCCCATAATTTAATAATTTTATGCCTCTAGCTAAATTTATTATCCCAAGGTTTCCTTTCTTCAATTCACTAATTAGTGAATCACTCCATGGTTCAAAAGATGTACCGGAATATATAAATAAATCCATATTGGATATATTATTTAAAACATCTTCACTATATTTAAATTCACTAATATCTTTCTCATTAGTAAACATATACTCTGCATTATTCTTTTCCTTTATAATTTTTTTAACCATATAATATTGTGGTTTATTAACTGTCATTATATTTAGATATTTATCTCTGCTTTCAGTTCTATTATTCTCAGTATTAGCTAATAAAGGATTTGAAAAAAAACTCATACCAAAAGACAATGCTATGGTTATTATAACCATGGCAAAGGTAATTTTCTTCAAAGACAAGTCACCTCCAAAATTTAACTGACTTCATTTATAACTTTATTTTTAATATGTACTGTAATTAATTTCTTAAGTTAATTATTAATTAACATTTATTAGGTTAAACATAAAATAATTCACTTTATATATATTGAGTTACATATGTTACCTCAGTAATTACTCTGTTAATTAAATTTTAGCATATACCTGTTCTTATTATACCAACTAATTTAAAATAAATATATACAAATTTATTACATTTTTTTGGATGCTTATTTCCTGTTTTATATAATTAAATTAGTTAATACATTATTAATTTGCTTTTATGCAATTTTGAGATAAAATAAAAAGATGAGAGTTTGTAGATTTAACAATTATTAGGTTCTATACATAATAACTATATGTAAGTTATTGATATAAAATTCTAATTAATAAGAATTAATTCTCACTTAAAGGAGGCACTTCATGGAATTTGAAATTTATAATGTAGATGATACTGCTAAATTAGGAATAAATTTAGGCAAATTATTAAATGCCGGTGATATAATCTGCTTAACTGGTGATTTAGGTGTAGGTAAGACTCATATTACAAAGGGCATAGCTAAAGGATTAGGCATTAACGATAATATTACTAGTCCAACATTTACTATAGTGAACGAATATGATAGCGGTCGATTAAAGCTCAATCATTTCGATGTTTATAGAGTAAGTGATCCTGATGAAATATATGCAATTGGATTTGATGATTATATATTTTCAGATGCAGTATCAATAATAGAGTGGGCAAATTATATAGAAGAAATTCTACCAAATGACTTACTTCATATAGATATAAAGAAAGATTATAGCAAAGGCGAAGATTATAGGAAAATCACGCTAAATGCTTATGGAAAAAGATATGATTATATAAAGGAGTTGAAAATATGATTATTCTTGCCGTAGATTCATCTTCTAAAGTGGCAACTGCTGCTTTGATGAAAGATGATAAACTACTTGGAGAAATTACATTAAACGATAAGAAAGAACACTCTATAATACTAATGTCTATAATTCAAGAGTTGCTAAACAATAACAACTTAAGTATTGATGATATTGATGGCTATGTTATTTCAAAGGGTCCCGGTTCATTTACTGGACTTAGAATAGGCATGGCAACAATAAAAGGTCTTAGCTTGGGAAGTAACAAGCCTTACATTAGTGTTTCTAGTTTAGATGCACTTGCATTTAGCGTATCTAATTTCGATGGTATAATATGCCCTATAATGGATGCTTTAAGAAATAGTGTTTATACTTCACTATATAAAGGAGAATATACTTGCAATAACAATAATGATTCAAATTCACCTATAAAATTGGAACGTCTATTAGATTATTCAGCATTGGATATTGATGAACTTATAGAAATAATTAAATCCAAAACTGAAAAAGTTATTTTTATAGGCGATGGTGTTGATAAATATAAAGATTATTTGATTGATAATTGTCCAAATTCATATTTTCCTCCTAATCACCTTAATTTAATTCGTGCCTCTTCATTAGGCGAAATAGGCAGCATACTATTAAAGAACGGAGAATATGACGATCCAAATTCCGCTCCAGTTTATCTTAAAAAATCTCAGGCTGAAAGAGAATACGAGCAAAGGATGAGATTATAGTGAATATAGCTATAAATTTAATGAAAGAAGAAGATATAGATGAAATTTTAGATATAAGCTCGTTGAGCTTTTCTATATGCTGGAGCAAAAGTTCTTATATGCAGGAACTAACCAATCCTGTTGCTAAATATTTTGTTGCTAAAGTTGATGATAAAGTTGTAGGATTTGCTGGAACATGGATAGTATTGGATGAGGCTCATATAACAAACATAGCAATACATCCAAACTATCGAAAACAAGGAATAGCCTCTAAACTCCTAGAAGAATTACTATCTTATTGTAAATCTCAAGGGTGTGTAGCATATACTCTCGAAGTTAGAAAAAGTAACGCCGCTGCCAAAGCCCTTTATGAGAAATATAACTTTAAACAAGAGGGAATTCGAAAAGGGTACTATGAAGATAACAAGGAAGATGCTATTTTAATGTGGTTAAAGGAGTAATATCTCAATTGCAAATTTCTGTGCTTAGGTAAACATATCAAAGAGACAATTAATGCAATCATTATGTTCAAATTGCATAAATTGTCTCTTTACACTTATCATCAATTTATATGTAGCAAAAAACTACCTCTACTAATTGATTCACTTCTATTCTATATCAATTCAATTTCATTACTTTCTAATACATCTATAATTTGTTGATTAGGCTTTTCATCCGTTATTATGGCATTTATATCATCAATCATTGCAAATTTATAATTACCATCTACAAAAAATTTCTTGTTCTCCATAACTAAAAATGTCTTTTTACTAGATTGTATTATTGTAGCCTTAGTGATTCCATCCTCAATTTCAAAAGTAGTTATACTTTTGTCAAAGGCATCAATTCCACAACTTCCTATAAAAGATTTATCGAATTTATATTTTTTAATAAAATCATTAGTTGAAGATCCAATAAAGCCATTAAGAGATTTATTTAAAACCCCGGCTGCAACTACAACCGTAATATTATTGGTTGCTTTTGCTAAAATATTTGCTATCTCCAACATATTTGTTACTACAGTTATTCTTTTTTGAGTTGTCAAAATAGATTTAGCTATAAGAATATTAATTGTTGATAAATCTAAAAATATAGTTTCCCTATCTTGTATTAGCTCTAAGGCTTTCTTAGCAATTATGCTTTTAGTTGAAATATCTATCTTCTCTCTTTCTGAAATGTCATACAACTGAGATGATTCCCTTATTTGGATCGCACCTCCATACGTCCTTTTTAGCTTTCCCGTATGCTCAAGCTGTTTTAAATCTTTTCTAATACAATCTTCTGTTACATTAAACTTTTTACTTAAATCCTTAACTTTAACTTTTCCATATGTATTTAAAATATTTAATATTTCGTTTAGTCTCTCTTCTGTAAACATATCTATGCATTCTCCCATTTTTATTATTTAGGACCTTGTGGTAAATAATTAATCTAAATATATTATAAGGGACTTTCAAAATCTAATAAAATTATTTTGATAGCCCCTTATATCTATTGTTTTTAAATATTTTATTCTTATTTATAAATTTTCTAAAATAATTATATAGTCAAATTTAAATTAAAACAATATCTATTATTGTTCTTTTTCAAAATCTGATTTTGGAACTCCACATAATGGGCAAACCCAATCGTCTGGAATATCTTCAAATTTTGTTCCAGGTGCAACTCCATTATCTGGATCACCTGCTGCCTCATCATAAATATAACCACATACTGTACAAATATATTTTTCCATAAAAAAACCTCCCTTAGATTTGATAATTAAATATTAATAAATACATATCTTACTATGTTAATCTATCATCTTGTAAAATATATATCAATTAAGCGCTTCTGCATTTATTGTAATGAGCTAATTAGAATGACCTTTAATTTAAAGGTTTCTATAATTATATCATTTTTGTGACTTCTTGCAGAGTTAATAATTTAACTACTACCTCTTTATTATTACTTGTTATTCCTTTTGATATACATTTAGCCATTCGTCTTGTTGCATTCCAAATGCTATGATAAATTATTATGATCTCATTTTCTTTATATTCACTTGATCATTAAATATCTTCTTTAATCTTTTAATGTTTTCTATATATATAATACCAAATAATCCATTATTGATCAATAATTATTATTAATTAATTTTAACTTTCTACTAATAAATTTACTTCATCACTTTTGGGATAATAAATATTAATACATCTAAAAACTATAATATATCTGTTTAAAGTTAATTATTTATATATTATTATAACCAGTATGCAAAATTAAATCTAAATTATAAATTTGAAAGGAGAAAGCACTCCTCTTTATTTCAATAGTTACTATTAAAATTTGATCCTACATTAAATAAATTATCATCTTTAGCTTATTTAATAATCATGTTAAAAATCAATTTAATATAAATGCTTATATATAATACTAAATTTATATACCAACCAATATACAATAAAAAGCTGTAACAAAATTCGAATTATTTTGTTACAGCTTTTTTTACTTATATTATTTTAAAATTATACAATTTTTGTCTTATTTTCTGAGCTACCAAAGTTTGGTTCAACCTTAAAAATTGAAACAGATACTTTTTTGTATAGAATATATGTTAATACTGACACCATAATGGCCTTTACTCCATTGAAAGCTAGTAATGCCCAAACATAATTCTGTAACATATCTGCTGGCATCTTCATCCCATAAGCTGGCAATAATAAATATATGTTACCCACAATTCCCATTGCCTCCATTGCAATTCCACCTATTATCATTCCTAATATTGCATTTTTCTTGTTCTTATTTCTATAGTAAATAAATGATGCTGGTAAAATTAATGCTGTTCCAAACAAGAAGTTTGCTGTCTCTCCAACAAAACCTGTTTGACTTCCTCTAATTAATGGAACCAAAAGATTTTTTATTAATTCTATTATTACCCCTGCTACAGGACCAAATCCAAAAGCACCCAACAATGCTGGTACATCACTCAAATCTATCTTAAGCCATGGAAACGCAGGTATTATTGGAAAATCAAAATACATAAGTATAATTGCAATTGCTGATAATAAAGAGATTTTGATTAATTTACTTGTTTTTTCATTCATATTCTTTGCCTCCCAAAAGATTATCTTCTTGGTGTAGCTTATTAGGAATTTAGTATCAAAGTATTCTTATTACATTATTTACTCCTGAATTATTTGCAATACTTATAAAAAAATAAAAAGCCCTGATGTAAAATACATCAGGGCATACATTCAGTAAGTAATAATAAATCAAGTTTCAATTCCTAATAGGTTACCTTCTTTCATCCAGACTATACTGTCGGCCTCGGAGTTACACCGAATCTGCTTTCTTAAAAGCTCGCGGGCTATACCGCCGGTAGGGATTTACGCCCTGCCCTGAAGATATATATTTTATTTTCTTTATTATATAACTTTAATCAATACTTTGCAACATCTATTTGAGTACTCTTTACATTTTTAAATTTATAATAAAAAAAAGAGTAAGATTTCTATATCTCACCCTCACCGCAAAATAATTATAATAAAACGTTTTTATTATAATTATACTATTCTCCTATGAGCTTATCAGTTTTCAATATATGCTCTGTTAACCAATCATTTAAAAAATTCAAAAGTTTTATTAAACTCTCATCTTGATTTTCATCAATGTTTTTGTAATCTATTTCTTCAAGACTTTTAATAAACTTATCATGCTCAACTTTTTGAGTAAAGAGTCTTTTATAATTTATGCTTTTCATATATTCTTCTTCTGACTTGAAGTGGAAAATTGTGTAATCCTTTAGTTCATCCATAATATGTATTATCTTATCATACTTATCAATTGCAAATTCATCTTTTAACAGCGTATAAGCTTTATCTGCCAATTCAAAAAGCTTTTTGTGTTGCTCATCAATCTGATCAATTCCGATTTTGTATTCTTCCTTCATTTCATACATGTATAATACCTTCCTTCTACTCATTATTTTAATTATACTCGGTCCATTTTTTATTAATATATCATTTTTTTAATATAAAGTCACTATCATTAGTCTTTTATTCAATAGATAAATTTCTAAATATAAATTGCAAATTGATATTATTTAACCCTACATTTTAAATAATATTAACAGTATCTGTTGCTTTCTAAAACAATCTGCCTTTTAACATAACTATTTTATAAATATCTAAAAAAAATAGCTCAGAAAATCATTAATAAAAAAAGATTTAAAGCACTTAATTTTATTGATTAAGTGCTTTAAATCTTTACTGAAAATTATAAATTTTTAACTTTACTTATAACATCTGCGCAATATTCTTTTACACCTGCAACACCGTTACTTTTATAAACTTTATTTAAATCGCTACCTATACCGCTACAATCTGCTCCTGCTTGTATCCATTCACTTATATTATCTTTGTTTACGCCTCCAGTAGGCATAACGCTAAGATCTGGGAATATTGATTTTGCTGCCCCTATAAATGCCTTTCCGACAACATTACCTGGGAATACTTTAATAAATCTCAAACCTAATTTGTAAGCCTTATTTAACTCTGACATTGTCATTAAGCCTGGAATTATTAATGCTTTTCTTTGATTTGCATAAGCAATTACATCTTCATCTATACAAGGAGAAACAATAAAATCAGAATTGTTTTCAATACATGCATCTACAGCATCTTTTGTTAACACTGTTCCAGCACCAACACAAGCATTTTTATATTCTTCTTTTAATTCTTTTATTAACTTTGGTGCATTTGGTACACTCATAGTTACCTCTATAATTTTCATTCCGCCTTCAATTGCTGCTATACTTATTTCTTTTGCTTCTTCATATGTCTTAGTTCTAATAACAGCTACTGCCTTTTCTTCTTTTAATGTATTATATATTTTTTCAAACATTATTTATTACACCTCATCTTTAATTTATTTTATTTAAAATTAATCTACATCATTCATAAAATACTTTATTAAATACAAATATCTATTCTTAACGTTCTATTTTCTTTGCTTGCCCTAAATGTACTAAAACATCATCATAGTAAGGTAGTCCCTCATTATCGCCTTCGACACCTACAACTAATGATCCAACTGCATTTGCAAATCTAACACAATCTTCTAGTGACTTACCTTTCAATAAGGCCGTTAAAAATCCTGCCGCAAATCCATCGCCTGCACCTACTGTATCAACTAAAGCTTTTGGTTTAATAGCTTCAATATCATAAATATTTTTACCATCTGAACCTATTGCTCCCTTGGCTCCTTTTTTAACTATTACTTTTTCTATTCCTTTATTATGGAAAACTTTTATTGCTTCTTCTATATTTGCATCTCCCAATAATATCTCTATTTCTTCATCACCTATTAAAAGAATATCAACATAAGGTAAAAGTTTTTCTATATAGTTTTTTGCTTCTTCCTTAGTCCACATCTTTAATCTGATATTTGGATCAAATGATATTATAAGATTATTTTTTTTAGCTAATTTTACTGCTTCTAATATAACTTCTCTATTATTTTCAGTTATTGAAGGAAAAACGCCTGTAATATGAAGCACTTTCGCATTTTTTATATATTCCTCATTCAATTTCTTTGCATCCATTGTACTAGTTGGTGATTTTTCTCTATAATAAAACGATCTACTTGATCCATCAGATAAAACTTCTCTGAAATACACTGAAGTTGGATATCCATCAACAAGTTGTACTTCTGATGTGTCTATCCCCTCACCTCTTACAGTCTTTAATATATATTTACCGAAATCATCATTTCCTAATCTACTTATCCATCCAGATTGCAATCCTAATCTTGCACATCCCATTGCAACATTTAATTCTGCTCCACCTACTTTTCTTTTGAATGTGTCACAAAATATTATTGGTCCTTTTTCTTGAGGACACATTGCAATCATTGCATCTCCTATAGTAATTACGTCCATAAATACACCACTTTCACTATATATTTGTTTTTAACCCTACCAAATAATCTAGAGATAGATTTCCATATCTATACTTTTGATAAGGCCATTTTTTAATTTTAGTCAATATTTATATATAATTTTGAATACTGATTATCTTACTAACCATCCTCCATCAACTGCTAGAATATGGCCATTAACATAATCAGATGCTCTACTTGCTAGAAATACTACTGCTCCCATTAAGTCAGATGGTTCAGCCCATCTATCTGCTGGTATTCTTCCCTGGATTTCTGCATTTCTTTCTTTATCTGCTCTTATTGGCTCAGTATTTGCTGTCTTTATATATCCAGGTGCTATCGCATTTATTTGAATATTTTTACTCGCTAATTCATTAGCAAATGCCTTTGTTATACCTGCAACTCCATGTTTACTTGCTGTATATGGAGGCACGAACTTTCCACCCTGAAATGATAACATAGACGCTATATTTATTATTTTACCAGAGCCTTGTTTAACCATTATTTTAGCAACTTCTTGACTTAAGAAATATACAGCATTCAAATTAATATCCATAACTGCGTTCCAGTCTTCTTCTTTATAATCAAGAAGAGGTGTTCTTCTTATAGTTCCAGCGTTGTTTACCAATATATCTACTTTCCCATAAGATTTCATCGCAGAATTAATCACATCCTGCCTTCCTTCTTTTTGTGTTAAATTTGCTTTCACAAATATGACTTTTCTGCCTTGTTTTTCTATCAATTCTCGTGTATCATCCCAATTATCACCGTGGGTAGAAATAACTAAATCTGCTCCTGCCTTAGCTAATGCAACTGCATATCCTTGTCCAAGACCTGTATTTCCTCCAGTAACTATTGCCACTTTTCCATCTAATCTAAAAAAGTCCATTGAAAACTGATCCAAAATGTTTTCCATTATCTATTCTCCCCTTTCCATATAAATATTTCCATCCTTATATGTATTATTAAATTTTTTCAACGCGCGCCATCGTTCCGTACTGTGGAACGCCGTTTCATTTATTATCTTAATTCTAATATCATCACTTACAATTGTCAATGATACTGATATAAAAATAAAATTTTTAACTTTTTATTTGTTAAAATTAAAATTAAACATTACAATGTAGTATAAAGATAAAACTATTTAGGAGGATTTTATATGTCAGAGGATTTAAGCAATCCAAACTTAGTTCAATCAGTGGAACGTGCTCTTGATATACTTGATTGCTTAGCCGAATATCCAAAAGGATGTGGAATTGCTGAATTGTCAAAAAATTTAGGTTTAAGCAAGAGTACCATACATAGAATAATTACAACTTTAAAATATAAAGAATATGTTACACAAAATACAGAAAACGATAAATATCAATTAGGAATTAAGCTTCTTAACTTATCTTCTTCTATAACAAATAGTATGGATTTAATAAATGTCGCCAGACCTCATATATATGACTTTGCTAATAAGTTTGATGAAGTAATACATCTTTGTATTCCTGACGAATCATTTAATAACATAATTTATGTAGATAAAGTATCTTCCGAAAATACTAGTAGAAATATAATAATGTCTTCTAGTATAGGAAAAAAAGCGCCTATTTATTGTACTGCTTCTGGTAAATTGATATTATCTCAATATTCTGATGATAAAATAAGAGAATTATTAAAAGATACAGAATTCATAAAATATGCTGAGAACACAATAACTGATATAAATGTTCTTATAGAAGAAATTCATGTTATAAGAAAGAACCTATATGCATTAGACAATATTGAATACGATACGGGTGTTATATGCATAGCTGTTCCTATTTTTGATAGAACTAATAAAATTATTGCCGCAACTAGTCTCTCATCTGTAACACTCTTTAATACTATGGATGATTTATTAAAATACAAAGACGAATTTATGAATGTAGCTAAAAATATTAGCCGACTTATGGGATATGCATATTATACAGATATAAAATAAATATTTGGAATAAAAGATTAATAAATTTCAAATATAAAAAGGCTGGAATTTAAATAAATTACATACATTTGCTTAAGTTTATAAATAAACATTCCGCAAGTGTATGTAATTCATTTTTATTTCACATAACTTCGATAGTATGAGTTAAAATTTAACTTTTTTATACTTATTATCTATGCTTACACATCTCTAAAAAAGCATTTTATGAAAGTTCTAAATACAGCAGACATAAAACATTTTCTTTATTTCTTGTTGATAACATATTTTATCAGTGCTTCTGCTACCCCATCTTCATCATTAGTTAAGGTTACATCATCAGCATGTTTCTTCACATCTTCTGGAGCATTTCCCATCGCTACTCCAACTCCTGCATACTCTAACATATCAATGTCGTTATAATTGTCTCCCATTGCTATTATTTCTGATTTATCTATACTGAATTTCTTTTGTAAGCAGGTTATTGCAGATGTTTTTGATGCTTTTATAGGCATAATTTCTAAGTATGTTGGCTTTGAAGGATATATATTTAAATCATTCCCATAAATATTTTCTTTCAAGAAGTTTATTTCTTTTGGATTAGACATACATAAAATCTTACTTGGTCCTACCCCTTCTCTTTTCCATTGTTCTATTAATTTATTAAAATCAATGATATTAGGAATGATGTTAGTTATTTCGCTTTCTTGTTTAGCCCAGTAATCTAATTTTTCTATATACCATTCATCTTCCTTGTATAAACTCATATGAATGTTATTTTCACTTGTTAACTTATATATTTCCTCGAAATTAGAAACATCAATTACTTCTCTAGCCAATACACTATTATCTTTATCTAAAATTAAAGCACCACTATAGCATATAATTGGTTCCTCTATTCCAAGTTCTTCTTGAAGAAATCTTATCCCTTTCGGCATTCTAGCTGAAACTAAAATTACAGGTATTTTCTTATCATTTGCAACTTTATTTATAGTACTTTTCACCTTTTCAGTTACTTCATGATTTGAATTTAACAAAGTTCCATCAATATCCAAGCAGACCATTCTAATTTTTTTCATTGACTCATCCCCTAACTATTTATAATAAAACATTCAATTGCTTATAATTACTTATTGCATTGAATACTTATAAACAAATAAAACTCAATTTTATTCTCTTAAATAACACTACTTAAATTAATATGTTTTCTTTATATAATCACTAGACTTTTAGGATTAATTTTAATATTATGCAATTCCATAATATCACTAAAAAAAGAAACCGAGATTGGATCAACAATAATAATATCTACCTGATCTAGGTTTAACCCTTTATAAAAGGCATCTTTTTCATACTTTTGATGTTCGGCAAGCAAAATAACCTTCTTAGCCCTTTTCACAATTTCCCCTTTAATATAAGCGTCTTCTTCATTTTCATAATAAATGCCATTACCTTTTATAGCTCCAGCACCTATAAATGCTGCCTCAAACTCAACTCCGCTGAAATACTCATCATAATTCCTTCTATAGAAAAAGCGATTTTTCTTATTAAATTTTCCATCAATCAAATTTACTACCATCCCACTCTTTTCTGAAAGTATATTAAAATTATCTATGGAATGAGTAAATATGGTTACTTTTTTATCTAATGATCTTGAAAGAAATTCAATACTAGTAGAAACATCAAAAAAATATGTTTTATTGTTATGAATAAATTTCATTGCCTTTTCAACAATCTTAGTTTTTTCATTAACATTTAATTTCAACCTCTCCTTATATGAAAATATATTGTCTTTATTAAAATTTTCATATCCTTCTTTCCCAATCATAAAACCACCCCTTATAAGTAATTATAAGCATATATAATTATTTTTTCAATACTTATAAGCGCTTTAATCATTATTCACCTAAAACACTTTATATAATAATTATTTTCATCTTCAAAACATTTCCTAAATTTTTAATAACCATCAAAAATTTAGTATTAATTATTTGAGCACTATAACTTTACTTGAAACAATGTTCTTTGTTTGTCGTAAATAAAAAAAGCAAATCTCTACAAATAGTTTACTATTCATAACGACTTGCTCACCTATATTATTAATATTATTAAATTATGTTATTTTTCAAGTTATATTTTATAATCCTTCTCAATTTCAAGAAGCTTTTCCTTTACATTAAGACCACCAGCATATCCAACCAATTTACCATTAGCACCAACCACTCTATGACAAGGTATTATAATTGGAATTGGATTTTTATTATTAGCCATACCAACAGCTCTCGCTGCTTTTTCATTGCCTACTATTTTGGCAATTTCACCATAACTCCTTGTTTCTCCAAAAGGAATCTCTTGTAGAGCACTCCATACTTTTCTTTGGAACTCCGTCCCCTTAGGCGCTAATGGTAAATCAAAACAATTTCGCTCTCCTTCAAAAAACTCTTCCAATTGTTTTATAGCTTTTCGTAGTAACTCTGTTTCATTTCCTTCTATATTAAGTTCATCTTTGCTTATGAAACAAATTTTTGTAATTGCTGTACCATTTTCCACTATGCTGATTTTGCCGATTTTAGTGTTATAGTAATATACATTTTCCATAATGCACTTCCTTTTCGCAATATTATTTTTTTTCTATTACAATTAAAATAGGTGCTTCTTCACTCCTATTTTGCAAAAATTCTTTAATTATATAGTGGGAAATCATGCTTATGTCACTAACATACCTGAACATACTTTTCATCTCCATCTAAAAACTAATGTCTTTAATCAGACTAGAAACTTTGTTACTTAATATATTATCATAAAATTAAATTCAAAATAACCAAACAATTTTATAAAAAATCAAATATTTTATTTTGAATTTATATACCTTAATAATATATCTTCTATGAATAAAGCCATATCAGAATAATTTTTTTAATTATAATTCTTATATTAAAATTAGTAAAAATATAATATAAATATTTAAATTTCTACTAATTTTTTACTGCAAAAAATCGGATTTTTGTATTGTACAACCTATAACAATATAGTATAATTGTTATAGAAAATACTTAAGGCTATGGCAGTCTTATCAGTGTTATATATTAACTATGTTTGATTTATTAATTGAATAAGATTTTAGCAAAGGAGCTAGAGAATATTAAAATAATTCTTTAGCTTTTTATTTTTTTAACATGAATTTTTTGCCATATATGAATTTATATGGCAGGAACTTATATGTAGCAATTTCTTATTTCTTGTTGACAATTTATCATTTATACTCTAAAATTTTTTTAAAATTATTAATGTTTTTAATTAGTTAATATTAATTTAAATAAATGTTGTGTATTCTGAAAGGGGATCTTATTAATGAACAAAATCAATGAAATTTTTGCTTCAAATGTATTCAGCGATGCTGTAATGAAAGAACGTCTTCCTAAAGCTACTTATAAAGCTTTAAAAAAGACAATTGAAAAAGGAACTACTCTTGAACCAGATGTAGCAGATGTTGTTGCAGCTGCAATGAAAGATTGGGCTGTTGAAAAAGGTGCTACTCACTTTACTCACTGGTTCCAACCTATGACTGGAATTACTGCTGAAAAGCATGATTCTTTTATAAATCCAACTTCTGACGGAAAAGTTATATTAGAGTTCTCAGGAAAAGAATTAATTAAAGGTGAGCCAGATGCATCTTCATTCCCTTCAGGAGGACTTAGAGCTACTTTTGAAGCTAGAGGATATACTGCATGGGATTGTACTTCACCAGCATTCATAAAAGATGGTTCTTTATGTATACCAACCGCATTCTGCTCTTATAACGGAGAAGCTTTAGATAAGAAAACTCCATTATTACGTTCAATGGAAGCTTTAAACAAACAAGCTCTACGTGTTTTAAAAGCATTAGGTAATACTACTACTAAAAGAGTAATTACAACTGTTGGTCCTGAACAAGAATACTTCCTAATCGATAAGTCAATGTATGATGCTCGTAAAGACCTTATCTTAACAGGAAGAACATTATTCGGAGCAAAACCTTCAAAGGGTCAAGAACTTGAAGATCATTACTTTGGAACAATCAAACAAAGAATTTCTGATTTCATGAAAGAAGTAGACGAAGAACTTTGGAAGCTTGGAATATTAGCTAAAACTAAGCATAATGAAGTTGCTCCTGCTCAACATGAGTTAGCTCCAATATTTAGCACAACAAATATATCAACTGACCATAACCAACTTACAATGGAAATAATGAAGAAAGTTGCTGCAAAACATGATTTATATTGCTTGCTTCATGAAAAACCATTCGCTGGCGTAAACGGGTCAGGTAAACACAATAACTGGTCAATGGGTACTGATGATGGAATGAATCTTCTTGAACCAGGTAAATCTCCACACGAAAATCAACAATTCCTTTTATTCCTTTGTGCTGTAATAAAAGCTGTTGATGAATATCCAAGCTTATTAAGAGTATCAGCTGCTAATGCTGGAAATGATCATAGATTAGGTGCTAACGAAGCTCCTCCTGCTATAATCTCTATCTTCTTAGGCGATCAATTAGAGGATGTATTAGAACAAATTGAAAAGGGTCCAGCTACAAGTTCTAAGTCTGCAAGTGAATTAACTATTGGAGTAAATACATTACCTCCACTTCCAAAGGATGCAACTGATAGAAACAGAACTTCTCCATTTGCGTTTACTGGAAATAAATTTGAATTTAGAATGGTTCCATCTTCTGCTTCAATTGCTGGATGTAACTTTGTATTAAATACTATAGTTGCTGAAACTTTATCTGAAATTGCAGATAAACTTGAAAAAGCTACTGATTTAGATACTGAAATTCAATCAATCTTAACAAATATCGTTAAAAACCATAAGAGAATCATATTCAACGGTAACGGATATTCAGATGAATGGGTTGCTGAAGCAGAAAGAAGAGGACTTCCAAACATCCACTCAACTGTAGAAGCTGCTAAAGCTATGATAGATGAAAAGAATCAAGCTGTATTAGAAAAGCATGGAGTTTTAACTAGAGTAGAATCAACATCTCGTTATGAAATCACTTTAGAAAACTACAATAAGATTATAAATATTGAAGCTTTAACAACACTTGAAATGGCAAAACGTCAAATTTTACCTGCTGTAATTAAGTTTGCTACAAGTCTTGCAGAATCAATTAATACTATAAAGGCTACTGGTGTGAATGCGGACATATCAGTTCAAACTGAATTATTAACTGAAGTTTCAACATTAACAGCTTCATTAAATAAGAATGTTGCTCTTCTTGAAAAATTAGTTGAAAAAGCTGATAACTTCGATGGAGATATATTCGATTTAGGAATGATGTACAGATATGAAGTATTTGAACAAATGAATACTTTAAGAGCTGATGCTGATAAACTTGAAACTCTAGTAGACCAAGAATTCTGGCCAATTCCAACTTATAGCGATATGTTATTCAACGTTTAATATAAAATCTTTATATAAAATGGAGTGATTCTTTTTAGAATCACTCCATTTTATATATTATTACTAAGTTAATTTGTATAATGTTATTATTAGAAAAGCTAAATGCTAATGATACCCTTCTAGAAAATATCATTAGCATTTAATACAATTATATTTTATTTGCTAGTTATAAAATTGTATAGTGCTCCTATGAGATTAGCATCATTTCTAAACTTACAGCTAACTACATTAGGTATTGGTAAATCATCAATTTCAAAACTCTTCTGATACTTGTCCACATTCCTCTTAATATATTGTATCAATATCTCTTGACTACTTATCCCTCCACCAATTGCAAATATTTCTGGATCTAATATACACTGTAAATTAAAAATTTGTACTGCTAGCTTATAAGTGAAATCATCTAAAATTTTAAGAATATCTGGATCGTTATTATTTGCATATTCAAATATTTTATACCCATCTAATTCATCTGTCGGAAGACTTTTTACCTTTGCAACTTCATTTATCAATGCTTTAGAACCACTTATAGATCCCCAACACTCATCCGTGTTCTCAGTATTATTTACATTTGTATTTATAAAGCTAAACTCACCTGCAAAGAAGTTTTTTCCTTTATGGATTTTCTTATTTCGAACTATTCCTCCACCCACACCTGTTCCTAGTACTATTACAACTCCATCATCGAAATCTTTTAAACTTCCTTTCCAAACCTCTGCTAAAGCTGCACATTTTCCATCATTCTCTATTGTAATCTTTATCGGGCATCTTTCTTTAAGAATTTTTACAATCTCTTTACCTTCATTATATGACAGTGCACCACCTGTATAAGTATAGCCTTTTTCACTATCTAATACTCCTGGCATACTTATAGCTATTCCTTCTATATCATCTTTATATATATCATAGATTTCACCTATTACATCTATAAAACTTTCAATTTTATCAAGTGGTGTTGGTTTTTTACCCTTTTCAATAAACTCCAAATCCTCTGTCATCAGTGCATACTTAATAGAACTTCCACCAACATCTAACACTAAATATCTCATCTTTACACCTCTCATTATTATCTTTAAAATTTAATTCACCCACACTCTATGCCCTAATATTTACAAAAATAACGTTTACTAAAATAATAATAGCATAATGTTAAACCTCTTTCAATTCAAAGTAAGTAACTTAAAATTATCAACATCTTCTTATAGTTATCCACACAATATGTCTATACATCCTGTTAATTCTTTACTAACTCTAATTAGTAAAAGCTCTATTAACAACCTTATTGTAGCTGGAATTATAATTTCTGCCAACCACAAATCTCCCATGCCTAATCATAAAAAAATACCATCTATATACTGTATACAATGCTTGTACAAATATAGCTGATTCTGATGGAATAAAGTATGATCTCTTTATAAAAGAAGACTTGCCTTAGAAGCAAATCTTCTTTTATAAAGCCAATACTCATAATGGTCCTATATCAATCTTAAATCACTCTCTCCTTACTTAGAATTTAATCATACATCTGTTCATGAGTTGAAAGAGTTCTTTACAAAATTAAGATTTCTAAATATATGTTATGCACAATATTCCTATTCTACTTTTCTTTCTTAACTCTATAAACTAGAAATATTCCATAACAAACTAAAATAAGCGCTATTAATATCTTAATATCAAATATATTTTCACCTAAGATTGATGCTGATAGCAATGTTCCAAATACCGGTATTAAAAAATTAAATACTGATATTAATCCTACTTTGTTATATTTTAATAATTGTGTCCAAACAGCAAAGGCTATTGATGATAGTAATGCCATATATATAAGTAGTAATGTTGATTTCGCTGTAAATCCTTCTAAGCTACCTCCCAATGTAAATCCTAGCGCTGTAAGAAGAATTCCTCCTATAAACAACTGAAAGCCAGTTACTATTGAGGGTTCTTGAGTTTGAGTTATCTTCTTCCCATATATTGCTGACACAGCAAATATTATTGCGGCAATCATTATAAACCCCTCACCTTTAAAAGTGACAGATGTTCCTCCTAATGATTCTCCATTTAAGTTAACAATTACTACTCCTATAAATCCAATAACGCATCCTATTATCTTATTTAAATTTAACCTATCATTCTTATATATAAAATGAGCTAGAATTATACTTACAAAAGTTCCTGTTCCATTTATTATAGATCCTCTAACCCCTGTAGTATATGACATTCCAACGTAAAAGAATATATATTGAAGTGCAGTTTGAGTTAACCCTAATAAGGTTATCTGCCCAAATTGCTTTCTAGTAAATTTAAATATAACTCTTTTTGATATAAGCTCAAATATAAGTATAAAAATACCTGCAAATGTAAACCTATATCCTGCAAAAATTAATTTAGAGCCTATGTCACTTATATTGAATAGTGAATATCCAACTTTTATAGCCGGATATGCACTTCCCCATAAAAAGCAACATAATGTTGCTAAAAGTACAATATTTTTTCTGTTAGTATAAACTTTTACTTCATCCATTTTATATGTTTCTCTCTCCCGCCTAATCATTGTAAGTAGTTCATCAAATCACTTTTTTATTCCGCATTCATTCTAATTCTATCTAATACTTCCATAACCCGAATTGATTCATTTAAAGTTAAATAATCACTTTCAAGCTTTGACTCTTTTAAACAGTTATGAACTTCTTTAATCTCTGCATACATGTCATCAAATTCTATATCTTTTTCAATTGTATATGACTTGCCCGAATTTAGATTAACAACAGCTTTGTTCGGTCTATTATACATCGGAATCTCCATCCATCCCTTTGTTCCTCTAATAATAGCTGTCCTTTCTTTATTTCTATCAATTGCCCCTTCTACAGTTCCTATTACTCCATCTTCAAAAGAAAGTATTGCTTTAAAATAGGAATCGACTCCTGATTCATTTATATCCATGTAAGACTTAACATTTACAACTTCTGAATTAATCATATCCATTACAAATGACAATGGATAAATTCCTACATCTAGTAACGCCCCACCTTGGTCTTTATCTAATAAATACGATCCCGGTTTAATGTTTTCTACATTATTGCAAAAATTAGCTTCTATAGCCGTTATATCTCCAATCTCTTTATTTCTTATTACTTTCTTAATATCACTAATTATCGGAACAAACCTTGTCTTCATTGCTTCCATAAAGAATGTATTATTTAACACAGCTTCTTTTTTTATTTCCTTCATTTCTTCCGAATTTATCCCTACAGGCTTCTCACAAAGCACAGCCTTTTTATGCCTTAAAGCTTCGATTGACCAGTGTTTATGAAAGCCGTGAGGCAATGCTATATATACAGCATCCACTTCTTCATCTCTTAATAATTCATTATAATTTTCATAAACTTTCTCGCAATTATACTTATCATAAAATTCATCACGTTTTTCCTTAGTTCTAGATGCTATAGCATATAGTTTACCTTCATTAGAATATGATAAACTCTTTGCAAATCTCAAAGCTATATTTCCAAGTCCTATAATTCCCCATCTAATCATTACTTTTCCTCCTTATTATAAACCTACAATTTTATTCATCTTTATTTATTAAAATACTATTCTATATTACTATATCATACTCTCCATTCATACACGCTAATCGCTAGTACAAAAATATCCACAATACTTAGAACATATTAAATAATTATTAGTATGCAATCATATATTTCTTCCTATAAAAAGTTTGTAAGCAGAAAAGTCTTAAGAATAAATATATCCATACTCTTAAGACTTCAAATTCAATTTATTATGTTAACTATACTTCTGCTGATTCATCGATATCTTTCATAGTTAATGATATTCTCTTTCTCTTTTCATCAACTTCCAATATCGCTACCTTTACTATATCTCCAACTTTAACTATATCTAAAGGATGCTTTACAAATCTATTTGCCATTTGACTTTTGTGAACTAATCCATCTTGATGCACTCCTATATCTACAAATGCTCCAAAATCAGATACATTCCTAACAGTTCCAGCTAAAACCATACCAGGTTTTAAGTCCTTAAGTTCTATTATTCCCGTTTTTAGTATTGGCTTTGGCATTTCTTCTCTAGGATCTCTGCCTGGCTTCTTTAATTCTTTTATTATATCCTTTAGAGTCATCTCTCCAACTTCTAATGTTTCACTTAATTTTTTTAATCCTTGAGATTGAGCTCTTTCATCAATGTCACCTAATTTATTATTCTTAAGGTCTTCTTTATTGTAACCAAGTAATTCTATTAGCTTCTTAGCTATAGCATAAGACTCTGGATGCACAGATGTATTATCCAAAGGTTCTTTGCTATCATCAACTCTTAAAAATCCAGCACATTGCTCATAAGCCTTTTGACCTAATCTCTTAACTTTTAATAGTTCTTTTCTTGAAGTGAATCTTCCTACTTCTTCTCTATAGTCAACAATATTTTTAGCGATAGATGCATTTATTCCCGAAATATGTGTTAAAAGCGATGGTGTTGCTATATTTAAGTCAACTCCAACAGTGTTAACTGAGTCTTCTACTACACCTGCTAAGGATTCTTCTAACTTTTTAGGAGTGACATCGTGCTGATATTGTCCTACTCCTATAGCCTTAGGATCTATCTTAACTAGTTCCGCAAGTGGATCTTGCAACCTTCTTCCTATTGAAATTGCTCCTCTTACTGTAACATCTAAATCTGGATATTCCTTAGTTGCAAGTTCTGATGCTGAATAAACTGACGCTCCTGCTTCAGATACTATTACATATGCTAATTCTTTTCCAGTTTCATTTTTTATTTCCGTAATCATTTCTGCAATAACTTCTTCTGATTCTCTTGATGCTGTACCATTTCCAAGGGATATAACATCAACATTATGCTTAGCAATAAGAGCTTTTAAAGTTCTCTTTGTTCCTTCGATATCTCTTTTAGGCACTGTAGGATATACTGCTGTATTTTCTAAAAACTTTCCTGTTGCATCTAGAATCGCTATTTTACAGCCAGTTCTAAACCCTGGATCATATCCCATTACTACTTTTCCTTTAATAGGCGCTTGTAATAATAATGCTTTCAAGTTTTCTTTAAATATCTTAATAGCACCTTCTTCACCTATATCAGTTAATTCACTTCTTATTTCTCTTTCTATCGATGGATAAATTAATCTTTTTAATGAATCTCTAATTGCAAGTTTTAATTTTTCATCTAAAGTTTCATTGCCTTTTAATACTTGATTTTCTAAGTATTGAATTATCTTATCTTCATTAACAGTTATCTTAACATTTAGGATTTTTTCTTTTTCTCCTCTGTTTATAGCTAATATTCTATGAGGTGGTATCTTATTTACTGCTTCAGAATATTCATAATACATTTCATATGGAGTTGGTTCATCTGAACTTCCCTTTGATTCTATATTACCTTCTCTAATAACAAATTCTCTTATATACTTTCTGTACTTAGCTTCATCAGAAATGCTTTCAGCTATTATATCTAAAGCTCCTTGGATAGCTTCTTGGTTATTTGTAACGCCCTTTTCTTCACTTATATACTTAGATGCCTCTTCATCTAGATCCCCATTGAATTTTCCTTCCAAAATTAGTTCTGCAAGAGGCTTTAATCCCTTTTCCACCGCTATTGTTGCTTTTGTTCTCTTTTTAGGTTTAAAAGGTCTATATATATCTTCAACTTCTGTTAAGGTCGTTGCATTCTCTAAAGCTTTTCCTATTTCGTCAGTATATTTTTCTTGTTCTTTTATAAGCCTTGTAACATCAGCTTTTCTTTCCTCTAAATTTCTTAGATACGTAAGTCTTTCAGATAATTTTCTTAAGACTTCATCTGAAAGTCCTCCTGTTGCTTCTTTTCTATATCTTGAAATAAATGGAACTGTATTTCCATCATCTAAAAGTCCAATAACATTTTGAACCTGACTTAACTTTATTTCTAATTCTTTTGCGATTCTTTCTTCAATTGAATTCATAATTTCCTCCTGCTTATATTAAATTACCTAAATAGTTATTGCCACAACAATACTATTTTACCATATAAATCATTATTGCCATTACTATTTTTAGTAATGGCAATAATCCTATATCACTATTAATATTATAAACTTATTTTAATTGAAAGCAATAATTATATATATTTTTCTTCTACAGTTGTCCTCACTTTCAGTTTCCCATTTTCCTTACCAATCTCAAGAATTAATTTTCTTAAATCCTTTTTGCTTAATTCATTATATACTACGATTTCTTGTTTTTGCCCATCGTTATAATAGCAGAGTTTAAGCTCTGTTACTCTATTCAAATAACTTAAAACTAAAGTCTTAACTACTTGCCCATCCTTTCTTATATTAGATATCTTTAATGGATGTTTTTCAATTCCCTCAAAACTTAAATATATATCCTTTAAGTCTTCACCGGTCAAGTTTTTAATAAGAATATCTTTTGCTCCTGGTATATTAAAATACATATTTACCCCTCCAATTTTTATTGAATAAGTACAGAAGAATGAATCCCATGGATATATGTTATTCCAAGTCCCAAAAGTAACATTAATCCGAAATAACTTAATGCAAACATACACCTAATAGATGTCTTTACTTCATAATACGATTTATCTGAATTTCTATATTGTTCAATAACTTTTGCAATTCCAAGTATAAGTAATAATACAATAATTGGATTGAAAGCCTTAAAGAGAGCAATTATACCAATTGGTATTCCTATGAGCCATAACTTTGGTGATATAGCCGAAACCACTCTTCCACCATCAAGCGGATGAACAGGTATAAGATTAAATAGATTTAACATAAAACCTACATAGGCTAGTGCTGCCAAAAAGTCTTCTCCAGTTATAAAGTAAAACAATAAACAAATTAGTGCACCTATACTTCCTAACACAGGCCCTCCTATAGCAACTTTCGCTTCTGTTGCTGCATCTTTAGGTTCTTCTTTCATGCTAATAAAAGCACCTACAAAAGGAATGAAAATTGGAAGGCTTACATCCAATTTAATTAATTTAGCCATAAGATAATGTCCCATTTCGTGAATCAAAAGCAGTAATACAAAGCCAACTCCAAATGCCACTCCATACATCTTAGCGTATATGACGATCATTAGTATCATAGATATAAAGGTAGATGCAAATTTACCAAGCTTTAATAATATTATTAAGAATTTTAATTTTCCTAGCACTAAAAATAAAATAGCTTTAAATTTCAAAAGTACTAATAAAAAAGCTCCTACTACTCCTAAAATTCCTTTTTTATCTTTTAATTTTGCAACTAAACCATTTTCCTCAAAGTGTTCTTCCGTATTAATGGTATCAGTTTCTTCTTTCAAATTATCATAATCTATGTTTGAATCAATATTTTCTAATTCATTTTTATCGTTGTCCATAAATTTTCCTTCTCTTTCTTATACATGATATTAAAGCATTAAGCTAAAGTTACTTTTAATAAACTATACTAAGAATAATGTATAATGCCTGCTCAAACTCCTCCTCCACTATACTTAGTATAAATGCATTTTATTAAAAGCTGCTTACAACAATATTAAATTAACCTAAAAAATAAATTGCTAATCCAAGCTTTAAATTTAGATTTTATTCTTAAACACAACAAGTGGCAACATAATCTCAAAAGTTGTCCCTATTTCACTATCTATAATTCTAATATCGCCATTATGTTTATTTAGTATTTTCTTTGTTATAGATAATCCAAGTCCTGTTCCTCCAGTTTTTGAATTTCTTGATTTATCAACTCTAACAAATGGATTAAATATATTTTCTCTATATTTTTGAGGAATACATTCACCGTTATCTGATAATATAATATAGAAATAATTATCTCTCACTTCTGTTTTTACTCCTATTCTACTTCCTACAGGATTGTATTTAACTTTATTGTCCAAAACATTATTTATAGCTCTAGATAACTTTTCTTCATTTATCATTACATAATAGGGTTCTTCAATTATTTCAAAATCATATTCGAACTTTTTATGATCAAATTCCGGGATATAGTTTGCTATTATTTGTCTAACAAATTCAGCTATATCTGCTTTTACGGTAATCATTTTATAATCAGAATTATCATATAATGAAAATTCAAACAAGTCTGTTATTAATTTATTTGCTCTTTGTGAATTCTTATTTATTATGTTTAAGTATTCTAACTTTTCCTTTTCATCTAAATCATTATTATTAATTAAAATCTCACTATATCCTAAAATTGATGAAAGAGGGTTTTTTAAATCATGCGATATATCTAATATTAAATCCTCTTTTATCTTCTGTAATTTTTCCTTTTGACTTTTTTCATTTTGTATAGTTCCTGCCATCATATTAAATCCATTTGCTAATTCAAGAAATTCATTCTTTTTATCTATATCTAAACGTATATTATAATTGCCATGAGATATCTCTATTACTCCAGCCAATAATGTCTTTATTGGTTTTATAAATGCGCTAGAAGTTGCTTTAGCTAAAATATACACTATCGAGAGAATTAATAGAACATTGAACGCACCCATTATTTTTATTATTAGATTATGAGGAATTACTTTGGTGATTCTATTCGGCTTTGTAATCTCTGAATACGGGAAGCCAACTACCACTAAAGAATCCTCTTCTTTTAGATACTTGCTATATAGTGAATATTTAACATTATCTTTTGTTTCAATTATTGAATTATTGAAATCTGATAATGCAAACATTGTTCTAATATCATCATTTAGTGATTCTTCATTATCCTTTGTTAATCCAAATAAATACATATAGCTTTGCAAATTTATATTTTTAAATTCCTCGATAACATGTCCCCTCATGTAAAGAACTTTATTCTCATTATTTATTTTTACCATAAAACCATCTATATCAGACAAATCCCCATCAGTTATACTCGTATAATCTTTTACAAGCTTATTTTGTAGCCCTCCAAAATAAGAATTATATGTATTAGGTCCGCATAAAGTTCCATAAACAACAATTGAGCCAATAATCGCTATTAATAGTATTATGTTTATAGCTATATATCCCAAAAAATATATAAAAAATAACTCTGTTGTAACACTCCTTTTTATTCTTTTAGCTTTCATGCATTGCAACCCTCTCAATTTTATAACCTATCCCTCTTATGGTTTTTATGTAGATTGGATTCTTAGGATCATCCTCTATTTTCTCTCTAATGTGGCTTAAATGAACCATTATATTATTAGAGTCGCCAAAATAAGCTTCTTCCCATACTTCTTCATATATTTGTTTCTTAGTAAATACTTTCCCTAAATTTGAAACTAATAACTTTAAAATTTTGAATTCCTTTGGATTTAGATCAATCTTTCTGTTCCCCTTATAAACTTCAAAAGTCTCAGTAAATAGTTTTAATTCTCCTGTCGAATAAATTATGTCCTTATGCTCAGCATATTTGTAACATCTTCTAAGATTAGATGCCACTCTTGCAGATAATTCAATTGGACTTATAGGCTTTACTAGATAATCATCAGCTCCAAGTCCTAAAGCCAAGACTTTATCAGAATCGTTCCCCATCGCTGTAATACAAATTATAGGAATAGTAGAGATGGCTCGTACCTTTTGTATCACTGAAATCCCATCAACATTTGGCATCATTATATCTAATAAAATTAAATCTATTTTTTCATTTTCAAATATATTTAAAGCTTCTCGTCCATCGGAAGCTTCATAAACTTCATAGTTTTCCTTTCTCATATGCAATGAAATAAGATTTCTAATATCTCTTTCATCTTCAACTATTAGAATATTCATAAATTCAACTCCTCCACTAATATGAATATATTTTATCATATTTATATACCATTTTAGGAATTAATTTCAATTATTAATTCTGATATTATATGCTAATCATATAAGAATACTTATTTTATATAAATTTGTTATTGATTGAATAAAGATCTAACGGTATAATTATTATGTAAATAATTACCAGGAGTGATGGGTTTATGGTTAAAAATATTAGTAGAATTTGCTCTTTCTCATTATTATTTTTACTCTCAATACTTGCATTAAACGAATTTCAAATAATGAGTTACTCAGTTAACTTAAAAAATATATTTTACTTTCTAGTATTAATTTTGATTATGTTTTCGTCTGTCACAACTCTTCTAACAAACAAATCAGGCTTTTTTAAATTTGTTAGTGTAGTAATAATGACAGCATTGGTAGTTGGGGGAATCATGTCTATACTAAAACCTGGACTTAATATTTCCCTATATGTGTGCATAATTCTTATTGCCGTCTATTCTTTAATCGATATATTTTATAAAGCTGCTTAGCTATACAGATATGCCAGTTTATTTTTACTATTTATTTTATATAAACTTTACTTTTAGAAAATTTCTCTTAATAAAAAGGCTTCTATCATAAAATCATTTAGATAGAGGCCTTTTTCATTAAGAGAATATATATTCTTTTTATTGTTGCTTTAGATATGCATTTATAAACATATCGATCTCACCATCCATTACTGATGTAACATTTGATGTTTCGACATTAGTTCTATGATCTTTAACCATGCTGTATGGATGAAATACATATGATCTTATTTGACTTCCCCATCCCATATCTTTTAATTCTCCGGTTAAATCCTCAATTTTTTCTTTATGTGCTCTTTCTTTTAGTTCAACAAGTTTAGATTTCAGCATTTCCATAGCTGTATCCCTGTTAGAGAATTGACTTCTTTCATTTTGGCACTGTACTACTATTCCAGTTGGAATATGAGTTATCCTAACTGCTGAGTCCGTTTTATTAACATGCTGGCCTCCAGCTCCTCCTGATCTATAAGTATCTATCTTTAGATCATCAGATCTTATTTCTATATCTTGTTCCTTTGTAAGTTCTGGAAGAACTTCCATAGATGCAAATGATGTTTGTCTTTTACCATTGGCGTTATATGGCGATATTCTAACCAGCCTGTGAATACCTTTCTCCGCTTTTAAGTAACCATATGCATATTCCCCAGTAACTTTTAAAGTAACGCTTTTAATTCCAGCTTCATCTCCAGGAAGTAAATCTAGAGTTTCAATACTATATCCTTGTTTTTCACACCATCTTGTATACATTCTTAAAAGCATTTCTGTCCAATCATTAGCATCGGTACCTCCAACACCAACATGAAGCGTCAAAATGGCATTGTTTTTATCATATTCTCCGCATAGTAGTACTTTCATATTATAGTCATCAATCTGTGCTTCTATATCTCTTAAAGTTTGTATTATTTCATTAGCAGATTCTTCATCATCATCTTCCATGATTTCTTTTAGTACATATATATCCTCAATCTGAGACTTCAGCTTATCGAAATTTTCAATTTTGTCTTTTATCAACTTACTCTTTTTTGTAACTTCTTCTGCCTTTTTTATATTATCCCAGAAACCTGATTCTTGCATTTGATATTCTAACTCATTGAGCTCCTTTTCTAACCTATCTCGGTCAAAGTGAAGCCCCCATTTCTTCTATAGATTTTTTTATACCTGGAAGTTTAACCAATTCCTTTTCAAGTTCAATTATCATCTATTATTCACCTCTTTCAAAAAATCCAGTATTAATAAGAATTCCGCAGAAGCCTTCTTAAAACTGTATTTAATTCTAAATAACAATTCTTCAAACCTCTACGGAATTTATTATATCATATTTATCATTTTTCAAACTCTTTAGAGCTTATTACAAAATTTCAAACTTGTTTATGCTTCTCTTCCACAACAATTTTTAAATTTCTTACCACTACCACATGGGCATAATTCATTTCTTCCATGCTTATCTAGATTTCTAACTGGAGCTACTGGCCCTGCACCAGGTCCACCTGGTTGATTTTGCCCTGGCCCTGGAGCCGCAGCACTTGAAGATTCCGCATGAATTGCTGCAGTTTCTTGAGCAACCCTTACTCTTTCTGGTGCAACTTCTATTCTAACATGGAATAACAGCCTAACTGTTTCTTCTTTGATTGCTTTAATCATATCATTAAACATTTCGCTACCTTCCATTTGGTACGCTTGAACTGGATCAATTTGTTTGAATGATTGAAGCCCTATACCTTGTTTTAAATGATCCATATTATCTATATGATTCATCCATTTAGTATCAACAGCTCTTAAAAGAACAACTCTTTCAACTTCTCTTAATCTTTCTGCACCAAACTCTTCTTCCTTTTGTTCATAGAACTTACGTGCTGATTCAAATAAGCTTTCGATTATTTCCTCATTTGACAGATTTTCAAGACTAGGTAAATTAACTGTACCTGGAGCTATACATATATCTTGTAAAGCAACCATTAGATGCAAGAATTCTTCTCTATAATCTTCTGATTCACCTGTAACATAAGTATTAACAGCTTCAGCAATAATATCCTTTGTCATTGATAATATTTCTTCTTTTACATCTTCGCCTTCAAGAACTTCTGATCTTTGTTTGTAGATAACTTCTCTTTGGATATTCATTACATCGTCATAACCCAATAATTGTTTTCTAATGTCAAAGTTATTACCTTCAACCTTCTTTTGAGCATTCTCAATAGCTTTTGAAACCATTTTACTTTCAATTGCTTCTTCTTCTTGAAGTCCTAATTTTTCAACAACACCTTGAATCTTCTCTGATCCGAATATTCTCATTAGATCATCTTCTAAGGAAATAAAGAATGTTGATTCACCTGGATCTCCTTGTCTTCCTGAACGTCCTCTTAACTGGTTATCTATTCTTCTTGATTCATGTCTTTCAGTACCTATTATTTTAAGACCACCAAGTTCAACTACACCTTCGCCAAGCTTGATATCAGTACCTCTACCTGCCATATTAGTAGCTATAGTAACCATGCCCTTTTCACCAGCATGACTTATTATTTCAGCTTCTTGTTCATGGAATTTAGCATTTAATACTTGATGTGGTACTCCTTTTTTCTTAAGCATACTTGATACAAGTTCTGACTTTTCAATACTTACTGTACCAACTAACACTGGTTGCCCTTTAGCATGAGCTTTTTCAACCTCTGAAGCAACTGCCTTTATTTTTCCAAGCTCTGTGCTAAATACTAAGTCTGGATTATCTTTTCTTGCTATTGGTCTATGTGTTGGTATAACAATAACATCTAGCCCGTAAATTTCTCTAAATTCATTTTCTTCTGTTAATGCAGTACCAGTCATACCTGATAACTTTTTATACATTCTAAAATAGTTTTGGAATGTTATAGTAGCCAAAGTTTTTGATTCTCTAGCGATTTTAACTCCTTCTTTAGCTTCTATCGCTTGATGAAGACCATCTGAATACCTTCTTCCCTCCATAAGTCTTCCTGTAAATTCATCAACAATTATTACTTCGCCATCTTTAACCATGTAATCTTTGTCTCTTCTCATAGCAAAGTTTGCTTTTAACGCTTGAGTTACATAGTGTTGTAATTCAATATTTTCAGCATCTGCATAATTGGCTACTTTAAAGGTTACTTCTGCTTTTCTAACACCTTCATCAGTTAACATTACTGCATTTGCTTTTTCATCTCTAGTAAAATCTTTCTCTGCAACTAACTTCTTTGCAAAATAGTCTGCAACTTTATAAAATTCAGTAGATTTTTCACCTTGACCTGAAATTATAAGCGGAGTTCTAGCTTCATCTATTAATATTGAGTCAACTTCATCGACTATAGCAAAATTTAATGGTCTTTGAACTCTTTCCTCTTTGTAAATAACCATGTTATCTCTTAAGTAGTCAAATCCAAATTCATTATTAGTTCCATAAGTGATATCTGACGCATATGATTCTCTTCTTTGATCATTATTTAATTCATGTACAATAACACCTGTAGTCAATCCTAAGAAACCATATAACTCACCCATCTGCTCAGCATCTCTTTTTGCAAGATAGTCGTTAACTGTTACTATGTGAACACCATTTCCACTTAACCCATTTAAGTACGCTGGTAAAGTAGCAACTAGAGTTTTACCTTCACCTGTTTTCATTTCTGATATTCTACCTTGGTGAAGTATCATACCACCCATAAGTTGTTCATCATAGTGCTTCATTCCTAAAACTCTTTTTGAAGCTTCTCTTACAACTGCGAATGCTTCTGGCAAAATATCATCTAATGTTTCACCATTTGCTAATCTTTCTTTAAACGCTGGAGTTTTTGCCTTTAACTCCTCATCAGAAAGCTTTTGCAGCTCTTCATCTAGATCATTTATTTTTTGTATAGTAGGTTTGAGCCTTTTAACTTCTCTTTCACTATATGTTCCAAATACGGCATTTAATAGTCCCATAATGTCATCCTTTCGAAATTATATATTTCACGTTAATTTCCAATATATTTTAACTATCCATAATTCATAATCTGTAATTTATTTTATAAATCACGTATTTTATAATTATAACATTTTACTTATCTTATTTTCAATAAAACTCATGATTTTTGTATTAAATCCTATATAAAGCACCCAATTTTAACTTTTTTTTAATATTTTAATCACAAATTATTAATATTAATTGAAAATTTTATGTAAAAATATTGTCATCATCTATTCAATCATTTGATATGAAAAATAACTGTCCAATGATGCAAATTAAATAAGCACATTGGACAGCCATTATTAAAATCTCTTATATGTTATATGAATTCTGGTTCTAACAAACCATAATCCCCATCTTTTCTCTTATAAATTACATTTACTTTACTACTATCTGCATCTTGATATACAAAGAAATTATGTCCTAATAAATCCATTTGAAGAATTGCCTCTTCAGAATTCATTGGTTTTACCCCAAATTTCTTTACCTTAACCAATTTACCTTCTTCCTCTTCTGATGGCTTAATATCTATATTATTTATTTCTCCAAATCTCAATGACCCACTATGTTTTCTAGATAATCTAGTTTTTTGTTTTCTAATTTGTCTTTCTAATTTATCTTCCACTAAGTCAAGAGATTTATACATATCGGAAGTTGATTCTTCGCCTCTTAATACTACTCCATTAAACGGGATCATAACTTCTATTTTATGTCTATTTTTTTGAACACTTAGTGTAGCCTTAGCTTCTACATTCATTTCAAAATACTTTTCCAATTTGCTTATCTTTTTTTGCACTATTTCTTTTAGCGCATCTGTTAGTTCCATATTTTTTGCTATAACTGTGACTTTCATAAATTCCAGCCCCTCTCATATGAAAAAGTTTTTAAACTTAATATCTTTAAGTTATTAATATTCTATCACTTTTTTATTAACTTAACAAGATAATTATCAGTAAATTCTGAAAACTAAAGACAAAAAATAAATCTAATCGCAAACTTTAGATTAGATTCCTCACATTTCCTATTAATGATAATTTTAAAATAAATAGAGGTAAAGCTAGTTGACCTGGTTTTTGACCCCACACTCGCCTGCTGGAGCTTTTGCTAATAGAATTTAATCCCTCACTACTAACCCTCTCAGAATACAATCTGGCAGGACTTACTTCTATACCGCACCATGCTCCTTAGACATTTTGTCTAAATTACGTGGATCGTTTTGCCTGCGACTAGCTTCGACTTTCAACCACAAACCTAGCTTTACATTAATATTATATATGACTTTTAGCTAAGGTCAAGAGTTTTATGTCTTTTACTTGATATTTTCTTAATAATTTATAAGCTTCTTTAAGAGTTGCACCTGTAGTTGTTACATCATCTACCAATATAATATTATATTTCCTAATTTCTAATCCTTTTTTTATTTTGAAAGCATCCTTTATATTCTCATATCTTTCGTCCTTCTTTAATCTTTTCTGTTCTTTTGTTTCCTTATCCTTTATCAAAATTTCTAGAACTTCAATTGATAAATCCTTAGCTATTTTCTTCGCTATATACTCACACTGATTAAATCCTCTAATCTTTTTAGATTTTTTTGATAGTGGTATATAAGTTATTACATACTCCTGATATTTCAAGTTTCTTATAATATATTCTTCTAAAAATTCTGCTAATATATCTCCTGCTGTAAAATTGCTTTTATATTTAAATTTAAGTATTAAATCTTTTAATACGCCTCCATAATACCCATAACTTATTATTTCATCTTGATATGAATCTGCTATTGTTTTTATACTTTTCCTACAGTGCTCACATATACCAAAGCAGTTATCTTCTTTACATATAATGCAATAATTTTCCCTTGGATATATTACTTCAATTAATCCTTCTAATATCCTTCTTATAATTCTATTAAACGCTTTTCCCATACTTTTTTATTGAAATCTCTTGCCATATTCTTCGCCTTCTCAATATCTTCTGATATATCGTTTGATACCAAAAGAACCTCTGGTAATTTTAGATTTACATTTCTTATTTGGCCACATATATACAAAAGCTTTTTATAAGTATATCTTTCATTATCAGCAAAAAGTACTACTGCATCATCCATATAGCAATATTCAAGTAACTCCTCTATTTTATTAGTTATTATAAATATTGCCTTATCCTTATATTTTGATACTTTTTCACTCTTTTTTATATCATCATTCCCTGAAGCTTTTATTACTTTCACATTTGAAAGTTTTAGCTTATTGCAAAAATAATCATATACTATGTCAAGCTTCTCTTTATTAGGCACATAAATAGCCACCTTATGACTATTTTCCCTGAACCATTTAAGATAGTCATATAGAGAAAATGGAATATCTGAATTCAAATCTATTCGCGTAGTTAGCACCCTAGGTTCTACAAATGGCTTTTTATAATTATATGCTGCAAGTTCGAATTTTTCTCCTACTAAAGCCGTCTTTTCTATGCTATATAACAAAACTCTTTCTCCTATGTTTGAACACCTTTCTAACATTTCTCTTATATTTACACTGCTTAGATTCGAAAAATATGTTATATCATCAAAAATAATTAAATCATAGTTCTGTTTGATCTTAGCCAGGTTATTATAGTGTGCAAAAGTAAGTTTAGTATTTGAAATTTCTTTTACAATATATGAATGAGTTATATCAGAATACATTTCTCTTGTTATATTTACTAATTCTTTGTTTTCACCTTCTTTTCCCCATACATACAAGATTTTCCCATTACTTTGCGAAACCTTGCTTATTATCTTTGAAAAAACACATGATGTATTAAATGGAACTGTTATTATTGTTAAAAATTTAATATTTTTTTTATACCAATAATCTATCTTATCAAATGCATACTTTAAATCTTCTAAAGTTACTTTACATAAATTCCTCATACACCTATCTCCTTTCTCTTATTCTTCAAATTCATCTTTGGTTATTATATCTCTTATTCTGTATTTCAAAGATGAGTATCTTTCTATACTATTTGTATTATTGATCATATACATTAATGCTTTTTGAAACCCAACAACAACTACTAATTGTTTTGCCCTTGTAATCCCTGTATAAAGCAAATTACGATTCATAAGAAATGGCGATCCCATAAATACTGGAATTATTACAACTTTAAATTCACTTCCTTGGCTTTTATGTATTGTAGTAGCATAAGCCAAATCTAATTCGTCTAAAAAATTAAAATCGTATATAACTTTTCTTTCTTCATCAAATATAATTGTAAGTGTTTTTCTTTCTTCATCGATGCTTTCTATAAATCCTAAATCACCATTAAAAACTCCTACTCCTTCATTTTCGCCATAACCACTGACCCTAATCCACTTTAATGTATAATTGTTTTTTGTTTGCATCACCTTATCACCTTCTCTGAAAATTATATCCCGAGAAGTCTTTTCTTTTTTGTCTTTTGATGATGCATTAAACATTTCTTGAAGCTTTGTATTTAAATTTGTGACCCCAAGCACACCTTTTCTCATAGGAGTTAAAACTTGCATATCCTTCAGTTTATTCCAAGACTTATTAAACTTAGGAAGTCTCCTATTTATTAGATCCATTATAGTATTTGCAATTCTTTCTTGATTATCTTCGCTAATGAAGAAAAAATCTCTATCCTTTTGATTTAACAAAGGCATCTGTCCCTCATTTATTCTATGAGCATTTACTACAATTAAACTTTCTGCACCCTGTCTAAATATCTCTTTTAATCTTACTACCTTTATATAATCGCTTTCTATAAGATCTTTTAGCACATTTCCTGGTCCAACAGAAGGTAATTGATCAACATCTCCAACAATTATTAGCCTAGTGCCCAAATTAATTGCTTTTAGTAGATTCTGCATTAGTATAATGTCAATCATAGACGCCTCATCAATTATTATTACATCACAATCTAGAGGTGATGATTCTCCCTTTTCAAACACTGATTCATCATCCTCAGAAATTCCCATTTCTAATAGTCTATGTATTGTTTTAGCTTCTCTCCCCGTTGATTCAGTCATTCTCTTTGCAGCTCTTCCTGTTGGTGCCCCAAGTATTACTTTCATTCCATTATTCTCATATATATGTATTATTGCTTTTATAATAGTAGTCTTCCCTGTTCCTGGACCACCAGTAATTATTTCTATACCATTATTAAATGCGCCAATAATTGCTTCTCTTTGTGATTCTGCAAATTTTATATTTTGTTCTTTTTCGAAAACATTAATTTCAAAATCAACATCCGAATTTATAGTTTGTATTTGCTGTAATCCTAAAGTTATTATTTTACTAGTAACACCTAGTTCGCAATAATAATATTGAAGCAAAAATCCCACTTCAATATCATTTATTTTTTCAACAATAATTTTTTGCTGAGCAGCCATATCATATATATTTTTTTCAATTAGTTCTTTAGGTATTAACAAATTATTTTCGCATTCTTCTATTATATTATTTTTAGGCATAAATGTGTTTCCTGCAGAACAAAATTGATTCATAACATATTTAATTCCACTTTGAATTCTGAAATCCGAATTCTTTTCAATGCCAATGCTCATAGCAATTCTATCAGCTGTTTTAAACCCGATTCCTGATATTTCATCACATAATATATATGGATTATCAGATACTATCTGCCTTGCGTTTGGACCAAATTTCTTATATATTTTTACACACTGATTATTAGTGACCCCATGTTTATGAAAATATAAGATTATATCTTTTAAACCCTGTTGCTCTATATAGGATTCATATATTATTTGAAATTTCTTTTCTCCTATACCCTCTATCTCCATAAGCCTTTCAATATGGTTTTCCATTATGTCTAAAGTTTCTTCACCAAATCTCTCTATTATTTTCTTAGCTGTAACTGGTCCAATTCCATGTATTATTCCTGCACTTAAATATTTTTCTATGCCATCTAATGAATTTGGAAGAAGTTCTTCATAATCCTGAATATTAAATTGATTACCAAATTGTTTGTGTACTGTCCAGTATCCTGTTAACTTTACATTTTGCCCCTCTTTTAAGAAAGGCACTGTGCCTACAGCACTAATTAATGTCTTTTCGTTTCTAATCCTACAAACGACATAACCAGTATCTTCACTTTTAAAAACAATATTCTCAACAAATCCATTTAGAACTTCCATATAGAATCTCTCCAAATCTTTATATATTTACCTTAAACTTTCTAAAATTAAAATTTAGCGTCAGATTTAACTTTAATTTTTTCTTATAATTATATCATAAATATTTATAGCAATTTAAAACTAATCATTTATAGCTCATAATCTTTTCCTATTCTTGCCTATATATAATTATAAATTTCTCCATAATAAAAAGCCGTCTATATTTAAGACGACTTTTTACCATTCTACAAAAACTTTTATTATATATATAAATATTGATAATAAAAATTTATTTAAGAATTATCTTATAGATTTTTTCTTATTTCATCTACTTTATTTAATTGTTCCCATGGCAAGTTAAGATCATTTCTTCCAAAATGTCCATATGCAGCAGTTTGCTTATAGATAGGTCTTCTTAAGTCAAGATCTCTAATTATAGCTCCTGGTCTTAAATCAAATACCTTTTCTACTACTTCAACAATCTTATCTTCATCTACTTTTCCTGTTCCAAATGTTTCAACTTCAATTGAAACTGGCTTTGCAACACCAATTGCATATGCTAATTGAATTTCTAGCTTATCTGCAACACCAGCTGCAACTAAATTCTTAGCAACCCATCTTGCAGCATATGCAGCTGATCTATCAACTTTAGTTGGATCTTTACCTGAGAAAGCTCCACCACCGTGTCTGCCATATCCACCATAAGTATCAACTATTATCTTTCTTCCTGTTAATCCTGAATCCCCTTGAGGTCCTCCAACAACGAATCTTCCAGTTGGATTTATGAAATATCTTGTCTCACTGTCCAATAATTCTGCTGGTACAACAGCATCTATAACAAACTTCTTAAGATCTTCCTGAATTTGCTCTAAAGTAACTTTCTCATCATGTTGTGTTGATATAACTATAGTATCAATTCTCTTTGGCACATTATCTTCATATTCAACTGTTACTTGAGTCTTACCATCTGGTCTTAAGTAACTTAATGTACCATTCTTTCTTACCTCTGTAAGTCTTCTTGATAATTTATGAGCCATATATACTGGAAGCGGCATAAAATCTTCAGTTTCATTAGTTGCAAAACCAAACATCATTCCTTGGTCTCCAGCACCAACTGCTTCTACTTCATCTTTTTCACCTTTTTTTGACTCAAATGCTTCATCTACACCCATAGCTATATCTGCAGATTGTTCATCTATCGATGTAAGAACTGAACATGTATCACAGTCAAATCCAAATTTTGCTCTATCATATCCAATTTCTCTTACTGTTTCTCTAACTACCTTAGGAATGTCAACATAACAATTTGTTGTTATCTCTCCCATTACCATAACCATACCTGTTGTTGTGCAAGTTTCACAAGCAACTCTAGCCATTGGATCTTTAGATAGAATAGCGTCTAGTATAGCATCTGAAATTTGGTCACACATTTTATCAGGATGTCCCTCTGTAACTGATTCTGAAGTAAATAATCTTCTCATATCTTTTCTCTCCTTAGATTTAAATATTATAATTATCTTCACGAATAAAATTATTTTATTAAAAACTATACATAGTTTTATAGAATAGTACTCGTTTATAAAAACTTTACCTTATTTAAATACAATAAATAATAGTTAAACTATTTTATTAATTGTTTCTTTTATAATTTAAGCATGCGCAAACTTAAAAAAATAAAAAAGCTCTTCGATAAGAAGAGCGCAATTTAGCAATCATTTTCTTATCTTGTAGAAACTCTACAGGAATTGGCACCTTATATAATACAGGTTGCCGGGTTTCACAGGGCCCTTTCCCTCCACCTCTCTTGATAAGAGTAACATAATTCAATTTTCAAAAGTATTTTATCATATGCGGTACAATTAGTCAACATTATGAATCTACTTTTTCCATCATTTATTTTTCATTTTAAATAAAAAATAAAAAAGAATAAACTTAAGTTTATTCTTTATTGGTGGAGGAAGATGGATTCGAACCATCGAAACGAAACGTAACAGATTTACAGTCTGCCCCCTTTGGCCTCTCGGGAATTCCTCCGCATTATTTTATTGGAGCTGGCAATAGGAATCGAACCTACAACCTGCTGATTACAAGTCAGCTGCTCTACCGTTGAGCCATGCCAGCATATATTAATTAAATTTAGCATTTTTATAATGGTGGGCACAACAGGGCTCGAACCTGTGACCCCCTGCTTGTAAGGCAGGTGCTCTCCCAGCTGAGCTATGCGCCCATTATAAATTGGTGGAGGAAGATGGATTCGAACCATCGAAACGAAACGTAACAGATTTACAGTCTGCCCCCTTTGGCCTCTCGGGAATTCCTCCGTATTATTTTATTGGAGCTGGCAATAGGAATCGAACCTACAACCTGCTGATTACAAGTCAGCTGCTCTACCGTTGAGCCATGCCAGCATATATTAATTAGATTTAGCATTTTTTATAATGGTGGGCACAACAGGGCTCGAACCTGTGACCCCCTGCTTGTAAGGCAGGTGCTCTCCCAGCTGAGCTATGCGCCCATTATAAATTGGTGGAGGAAGATGGATTCGAACCATCGAAACGAAACGTAACAGATTTACAGTCTGCCCCCTTTGGCCTCTCGGGAATTCCTCCGTATTTATTTTTTATATCTTGTTGCCTCATTTGTCGGTCAACAATGATTAGTATATCGGTAAAGCGATTTTATTTCAACTCCAATATACACCCATATGGATAATTTAAATTCATATTGCTCTCATTTTCTACAATATACTCTCATTTAATATAGTAATCTTAATTATTTTTTATTCTTTTGTTAATCTCTTGTATATCTAAAAAGGAAGATGATATTTCTTGAATTTTCTTATAATCTTCTGTTGTTAATCTCTTTTTTAAGAGACTAAATATTTCTATTAGGCTTTCATTATCATTAGTATCCTCATAATATTCTTTTATTTTACCTATATCAAATGCAGATAATTTTTTTATTATCTTTTCAAGTTCCTTTTTATTATCTGTAGATAATTGACTTAACGCCTTTTCCTTATTCATTTTATATAATGGCTTCGAATATGAAACATTTTCTTGTACAACAACTTCTTTTGCAGAATTTTCATCTTGCGGTTGCCAATATAACAGAAAATACATATTTATTATTATTGTAGGAACTAAAACTAAATATATTAAAACTTTTTTCATAGGCACCTCCTCATTTACTATTAATTTCCAAAAAATATTTTTTTATACTATCTTCTGTTAATTACTCATATATATATTTTATAAAGGAGGTATATGTCCCTTGAGCAAGCCAGATATTAAACTTGATCCTAAATTTTATTATGATTTAGCTTTAGAAGTTAAAAAATTTATATCAAAAGACACCATAATAGTTTGTATTGGTACTGACAAATGTATTGGGGATTGCTTAGGTCCTCTAGTTGGATCTATACTCACAGAAAACTTTTTCCCTTTACCTGTTTATGGAACTTTATCTTCTCCAATTCATGCTTTGAACATAGATGAACGTTTAAATGAAATATATAGTAATCACCCTAATGCATCAATAATTGGTGTTGATGCCTGCTTAGGTGACGAAGATGATATTGGTGAAATTCGTATAAGGGACTATGCCATACATCCTGGTAAAGGAGTCGGAAAAGAACTTCCTGAGGTAGGAATTGCATCAGTTATAGGCATTGTAGACTCTAGTGATAATGCTGAATTCTTTTTTTCACGGAGCATAAGACTCTCATTCATTATGGATATGGCTAAAATTATATCTAAAATATTTATTGATGCCTATAGTTTAAGTCACGGAAAATATCCTAAAATTTAAGCATTTTATAGTCAACCAAATAAATAGCAGTCAGTAGTAAAATTACTAATGACTGCTATTTATAAAGCTATTCTATAAGAACTATTTGCTGAGAATTAACTTGACTATCTAATTTGTCTATATAATTAAGCACTTTACCTGTACCATTTGCAACACATTCAACTGAATTCTCAGCTATAGTTGCTACTACGCCAGTCTTAAACTCTATAAGTTTATCTAACCCATGTATTAAAGCTCCCCCACCGGTCATTAATATTCCTCTTTCGATTATATCCGAGGCTAATTCAGGCGGTGTTCTTTCTAATACCTTTTTTACAGTATCAACTATTATTTCCACAGGTTCTTTTATTGCATTTCGGATTTCTTCTGTTGTAATTTCTATTTCATCTGGTAATCCTGTAATGAGGTTTCTACCTTTCATCATACAAGTTAGATTTCTAGAGTTTTTAAATGCTGATCCAATATTTATTTTTAAATCTTCAGCTGTTTTCTCACCTATCATTAATTTATATTCATTACGTACATATTTTATTATGGCTTCATCGAACTTGTCTCCTGCTACTTTTATTGACTCTCTTTCTACCACTCCACCTAATGAAATAACAGCGATATCACAAGTACCTCCGCCAATATCCACTACCATACATCCATTCGGCTTGGTAATATCTAATCCTGCTCCAATGGCTGCTGCTAGCGGTTCCTCAATTAAATGGACTGTTTTTGCTCCTGAATTCATAGCTGCATCAATAACAGCTCTCTTTTCTACTTCTGTAGCTTGAGATGGTACACAAACAATTACTTTAGGTGCACTTATACTTCTTTTTCCGCACGCTTTTTTTATAAATTCCTTTAGCATTTTTTGTGTTATATCGTAATCAGAAATCACTCCATCTCTTAATGGTCTTACTGCAACAATATTTCCTGGGGTTCTGCCTATCATTTTTCTTGCTTCTTCCCCTATAGCCAACAATTTATTATTATTTTTATTTATAGCTACAACAGAGGGCTCTTTTAATATTACCCCTTTACCTTTTACGTAAACTAGTACAGTTGCCGTTCCTAAGTCAATTGCGAGGTCTATCCCCGTTCTCCAAAAGCACATTTTTTATTCACTCCTATAATACATATTAATACCTATATTTACATAATTCTACTAATAATATATTATAGACTTAATCCTACTAAGATTCAATAATTTTATACTTCATTTGTGTAGCTTTTCCACCTCTAATATGTCGTTCAGCCTTATTTAATTCCAAAATAGAATGAGTTTCTTGAGCAATTTCTGGGTTAATTTTTAACAATCTCTCTGTCATATCTTTATGGATTGTACTCTTGCTAACACCAAAAACCTTAGCTGTTTTTCTTATTGTAGCTTTTGAATCTATGATATATCTTGCAACATCTAAAACTCTTTCTTCAATATAGTCTTTCAAAATACCACTTCCTTGATTTTATCATTTTATTGTCATTTATTTTTTGATTTATTAGTCATTTATTTCAATGAAAAACAAATGACTAATATATATTTTCATAAAATTTTATTTAGATTTTAAATTAAAATATTTTTCTGGATTAACTTGTTCTCCATTAGCATCAATTACTTGTAAATTTAAAAATTCACCAAATACATCTTTACTAAATACCTTTGCGCTATCTCCTACTTTTGCAATAACTTGATTTGCTTTAACCTTATCTCCTTTTTTTACTGATAAGTTTGCATCAAGATTTCCATATCTTGTCTTTAGGCCATTAGCATGTTTAATTTCTACCACAACACCTTCTTCAACACCAGTATTTTCTGCAACTTCCACAACACCATCTGCTGCTGCCTTTACTTCTGATCCTACTGTTGATTGTAGATTTATACCTCTAATAGTTCTGAAAACTCCTTCTTCCATCTTAACTGGTGCAGGATAAGTATATTTTCTACTTTCTACTCCATCTATAGGATTTACAAATGTTACTGTATTATTTGTAGATACTGATGCAGCCTTTTCTGTTTTTGTTTTATCTGCATTATCTTTATTACTATTATTTTGAACATTCTCTACTCTTTCAGCATTTTGAACTGAATTATTAGAATTTCCTTCATTTCCAGAATTCATTGTTAGATCTTTATTTACGTCTTCTGTTTTATTAACTTGGTTTTTGCTGTTGAGCATTTTATAAGAGATAGTTCCAACAGTTACTACAATACAGAGACATAGGAATAAGGCGATATAAAATCCCTCCTTCCTAAATAAGTTTTTAAGTTTTTCTTTTAAATTTTTGTCCAATATGAACACCTCCAATTGTTATAGTTCCCTTTTTATGAAAAATAATACATAAATTTGCTTTTTTATCATGCATTATTTACATTTAAAGGCATTTTAAAATTATTTTTACAAGTGTATATCTAGTGTTAAAAAGTACATATAATTTAATTATTAAACAATAGATATATCCATCAGGGATTTAGACCCTAATTTAAGAAGTTCTACTTTATAATTTCTGTTTTAAGTAGTGATGTTCTAAATTATGTCCATCTCCACTTTTTTTAAACATAGATATACAAAAATTCAATTAATTGGAGTATATAATCCATGCTAAGTTATAGACAAAAATAGAAAAAGATACTTGCTATAAAAAAATAAACAAGTATCCTCTTTACATTTATTCAATTGTTTATATAAAGGTATGCCAAACCTATGTCTAAGTTAACGTAAATACTCTCTCCTTAGTTGTAATTTATTTCTTGGATTTCGACTCCGCTATAGTAATGTTTAAGAATTTCATCATACTTCGATCCACTCTTTGCCATCGCATTAGCTCCCCATTGGCTCATCCCTACACCGTGGCCATAACCCTTACAGTTGACTTTTACAGAATCTTGTTGAAAGTCTAATGTGAAATTGGTCGAATTCAAATTGAACAATGTCCTAAATTCAGTTCCTTTAACAGTCTCATTCCCTATTTTTATTTCTTTTACACTTCCAGCTTCTGTAAAGCTTAATATCTTAATTAATGATGATAAATTACTTTTATTAGCATTAACACCTTTATATCTAGAATTAATTTTATCTATAAAATCGTTTATAGGAATTTGTGTGCTTGTCTTATATTTAGGTGCAATTTCTTCACCCTTACTATCCTCTGATTTTAAATATGGTACATCCATAGAAAATACATCTTTTGCATCTTCTGTTTTTCCAGAGCTAGTTGCAAAAAATTGAGGGTATTCCAACACTGAACCATCATAGGTAAGAACTTGCCCTTTTGTATCCAGAACTGCTTTTTGTATCTTCTCCCAATTACTTTCAGCTTCACTTTTACTCCATTTAGAGATTCTCTCATCCTTACTCATGTATACTTGGCAGTGGGTTGTATCACAAATTTCAGCTCCTTTCTCTTTTTCTTCTTTATTAGGGTTATTTCTTTTACTCATATAAAATGTTCTTGCTGCAACAGCTTGAGCCTTCAAAGCTTCTTCCTCAAAATTAGCTGGTACTTCACTCGCAACTACTCCCATTACATACTCTTCCAAATCTATTTCCTCAACTCTATCTTCTGACCTATGATATAGCTTAACTTTACCATTAGAGGGAAATGTTATTTTTGAACTCTTCATTATATCTTTGTCTCTCAAGTTAAACGAATCAATCTTCCCTTTGCCATTTTCTAAGAAAGCTATTGGTAATGCTATTAATATAGTAAAAATGATCAAAGTCATAGCTGCAATTATTTTCACATTATTGCTAATCTTTATACTTGTAGTCCTCGCATTAATTATCTTCATATTCTACCTCCTAAAGCCTGCACTCTAAAGTATATTGTCTTAGCCTAATAATTATGTTAACTTTAAACTACTCAAATTTAGATAAACCATAACTTTCTTAATTGATCTTTCCTATAACTCACCCGCAGATTTTACTGGAATATAAATTCCTAAAGAATAAAAAAAGCATAATTAGGGATAGGTAATTAAATTTCATGTAAATTCTTCTATAAAATTTACACGAAAAATTTTTATACCTTGTTCATAACTACGAACCCTAATTATGCATATACATAATTCATATCTTAATCTATATATTTATTCTATATATTTCTGCTCCTAAACTCCTAAACTTTTCTTCAATACTTACATATCCTCTATCAATATGATAAACATCATTTACCACTGTTTCACCATCTGCTACTAATCCACTTAGTATCATCGCTGCCCCAGCCCTTAAATCAGTTGCTTTAACTTCACAACCTGTAAGTTTTGGCCTGCCTTCAATTATAGCAGTTCTTCCATCAATCTTGATGTTAGCTCCCATCCTCTGCAATTCAGCAACATGCATAAATCTATTTTCGAAAACTGTTTCTGTAATAACACTAACTCCCTCAACAATAGATAATAAACTCATCATTTGAGCTTGCATATCTGTTGGAAATCCTGGATAAGGAAGTGTTTTGATATCCAATGGCTTCTTACTTCCCCTTCCATCTACTACAATGGAATGATCTTTGTAATTGCTGAATCCTATACCACATTCTCTTAATTTTTCTATTACAGGTCTTAAATGCTCTTCATTTACTCCATTTATTTTTATTTTACTATTTGTAATAGCTGCTGCTATCATGAATGTTCCTGCTTCTATTCTATCATATATAGGTGTATAACTAATTCCTTTTAGATTTTTAACACCAGTTATAGTTATCTTTCCAAATCCTGCTCCTTCTATTTTAGCCCCCATCTTATTTAAGAATTGTGCTAAATCCCAGATCTCTGGTTCTTCCGCTGCATTCTCTATTATAGTTGTTCCTTCAGCAGAGACCGATGCCATCATAATATTTTCAGTTGCGCCAACAGATGGAAAATCAAGGTAAATCCTGTTACCCACCATTTTCTTTGCTATCACCTCTACAAACCCATGACCTATTACAACATCTGCTCCAAGTAATTTAAACCCTTTAAGGTGCAAATCAATTGGTCTGCTTCCTATGTTACATCCGCCTGGTAATGATAATTTACAATATCCAAATCTAGCAAGCATAGGTCCCATAATTAAAAATGATGCTCTCATTTTTCTCATAAGTTCTTCATTAGCATCCATTTCTACTATATTTTTTGTATTTATCGTCAATCTATCATTTACGTTTGAAATATTAACGTCACAGTTTAGTTCGCTTAATAATTTACAAATAACCTCAACATCTTCTAACTTAGGTGCATTATCAATAATTATAGGCTCTGGGCACAATATAGTTGCCGCAATTATTGGTAAAATTGAATTTTTTGCACAACTTATATTAACTTCCCCTCTCAGTTCTTTTACACCTTTAACCACTATTTTCTCCATATTATCCTCCATAATGAATTGTTAAGCATATGAAAAATAACTGTCCAAAATATTACATATACTCTGCTTTAGATAAATCCAATAAGATTTCGCTAATAAACAAATCTATATTATACCCAAAGCAAAATAAAGGTTATATTGAAAAGCTTTTTCAATATGTCTTAATATGTTGTAAATATTATTGGCGTACCAATTATTATATGTGAACCAGTATCATAATCAACTAATGCAAAATTAATTTTTTCTCCATCGTTCAAATAACCTGTTGCTGAGTATCCATTACTGATTTTCATAAGTTGTGCCTTCCTTATGTTATATTCACTGACTAATCCATTTGTAAAATAATCACTATCTAATCCTTTTTCTTTACCTTCATAGTAAAGAAAATATTGCGTATTTTCTAATTTTGAATTTTCAATATTCTTAAGTATGTTTTTCAAATACTTTGTCCCATATTTAGGATTCTTGTTCGTTAATATAATTTCAACATAACTATATACATCTTCACGCCATATTTTTATATTAATATCCAAATCACTGTTAAACGCTTCAAACTCATCATTCCCATCATCCTTATAAGAGAAATTCATATTTGTGGGTAAACTTTCTTTTATTCTATACCCTTCATCTGCAATATTATTTTTCGTCCTATACTGAAGTTTTACACCATTTTCCTGAAACTCACTTATATCTTTCACTTTCATTTCTAAAGTATTGAATGAATTTTGAGCGCTGACTATATCGCTGGAAATAGCACCTATATTAAAAAAAGATAATAATATAAAAATTACTATACTCATTTTTATATTCATATTAAGCCCCCCTTAATTTATCTTCTTAATTATGGCCATCTCCTTTAACTTTTATTCTCTTTTCTATCCAGCTATATAATATATAATATAAATTTCTTAAAATTTTGTGATAGATTGTCAATATCTAGAATAAAAAATAATAAAAAATAAAGTGTAGCATCTTTATACGGTATTTACCTATATAAAAGATGGTACACTTTAATTTATAGTAATATTATCTATTAGATTTTTTTAGAGCTAATCTTTGCTTTGCCCTAAAGAATGCTGCTTCTGCTCTTCCTCTATTGTAGTTTTCTGAGTTTTTTAGTCTATCTTCTGCTCTTCTAAGAGCTCGTTCCGCTCTTTCTTCATCAATATCTTCCTCAAACTCAGCAGCATCACTACTTATAACCATTTCGTTATTATTAACCTGAACAAGTGACTTAGAAATAAATAACTCTTCATCATTTCCCTTAGCATCTTTGAATTTCGCGATGCAAGGTATCGTAGTAGATATTAGACTTTGATGATTTGCAAGTACTTGAAATTCTCCATCTGCACTTTTTAAAGTTACTTTTTCTACTTGATCATTATAAACTTCACGACCAGGTGTTATAATTTTTAGTAAAAAGGTATTAGCCATAATTGCTCATCCCCTTTATCCTAATTTTTTTGCTTTTTCTATAACATCATCTATAGTTCCTGCAAATAAGAAAGCTGATTCTGGTAACTCATCGTATTTACCTTCAAGAATTTCTTTAAATCCTCTTACTGTTTCTTTTACTGGAACATACTTACCTTTTAATCCTGTAAATTGTTCACCAACTGTAAATGGTTGAGATAAGAATCTTTGAATTCTTCTTGCTCTAGCCACGATAGCCTTATCTTCATCCCCTAATTCGTCAACACCTAAGATAGCTATGATATCTTGTAATTGCTTATACTTTTCAAGAACGTGTTTAACATCAGCTGCTACTTTATAGTGCTCTTCTCCAACAATTCTTGGATCAAGGATTCTTGAAGTTGATTCTAATGGATCAACAGCTGGATATATACCAAGTTCCGCAATACCTCTAGATAAAACTGTTGTTGCATCTAAATGCGCAAATGTTGTTGCTGGAGCTGGGTCTGTTAAGTCATCAGCTGGAACATATACAGCTTGAACTGACGTAATAGAACCGTTAACTGTTGATGTAATTCTTTCCTGAAGTGCACCCATTTCAGTTGCAAGTGTTGGCTGATATCCAACCGCTGAAGGTGTTCTTCCAAGTAATGCTGAAACCTCTGAACCTGCTTGAGTATATCTGAATATATTATCTATGAATAATAACACATCTTGACCTTTATCTCTAAAGTACTCTGCCATAGTAAGACCTGTTAATGCAACTCTCATTCTGGCACCTGGTGGCTCATTCATTTGTCCAAATACTAATGCTGTCTTATCAATAACTCCTGACTCTCTCATTTCATGATATAAGTCATTACCTTCTCTTGATCTTTCACCAACTCCAGTAAATACTGATAAACCACCATGTTGTTTAGCTATATTGTTTATTAATTCTTGGATTAAAACTGTTTTACCAACTCCAGCTCCTCCAAATAGACCTATCTTACCACCTCTTTGATATGGTGCAAGTAAGTCTACTACCTTGATTCCTGTTTCAAACATTTCAGGCTCAACTGATTGATCTTTAAAGCTTGGTGCTGGTCTATGAATTGGATATTCTTGTTTTACTTCAATATCTCCACACTTATCAATAGGCTTTCCTAAAACATTAAATAATCTTCCTAATACTTCTTCTCCTACTGGAACAGAAATAGGTGCTCCTGTATCAACAGCATCCATTCCCCTCTTTAATCCTTCTGTAGCTGACATAGCTATTGTTCTAACTATATCGTCTCCAACGTGTTGTTCAACTTCTGCTACTAATTCATAATCTCCCGCCTTAATAACAATGGCATTATATAAATCTGGGAGAGAATCTGAATCAAACTTTATATCTATTACCGGTCCAATTACTTGAACTACTTTTCCCATCTTTCCAGGCATAAGATACCTCCTTACTAATTTTGAGCTGCTGCTCCTCCAACAATTTCAGATATTTCTTGCGTAATCGCACCTTGCCTAATTCTATTAAATTTAAGCTTTAATTTGTCTAATAGATCATCTGCATTCTTTGTTGCTCCGTCCATAGCTGTCATTCTTGTACTTTGTTCACTACATTTTGAACTTAATAAAATGCTTCTGATTTTTCCTTTTAGATAAATATTAAGAGCATCTTCTAATACTATATCTAAATCCGGCTCAATAAGAAATGATCCTGTTGTGCCTTCAGATTTACTTATAGGCAAAATCTTAACTGACTTTGTTTCTTGTTTAACTGATGATATAAAGTCAGAGTATACAATATTCACCTCTGATACATCACCATTTAAATACATTTCAAGAGCTTTATCAAATATTTCTTTTGCTTCGCTTACTGTTGGCACATCTTCGATTCCAACATATTCTCCTACTGGTTCTATCTTAATTCTCTTTAAATAACCAAGACCTTTGCTTCCAACTAAAACAATCTTTGCAGTATCCTTTTTATCTTTAATTTCACTTACTAATTGAGATACTACACTACTGTTAAACCCACCGCATAATCCTGAATCTGATGTTATTACTACATATAGCTTATTTTGACTATCATTTCCTTCAAAATAAACATTGCTTCCTTCTTCACCAGCTGTAGTTGCAAGATTTCTTACGACAGGTTCAGTTATATCAATAAACTTATTGTTTACTGCTAACTCATTTTTAGTTTTTCTTAACTTAGAAGTGGCAACAAGTCCCATTGCATTAGTGATTTTTCTTGTATTTTCAACTGATTTAATTCTCTTTTTAATTTCAAGAAGTCCAGCTGCGCCCATTATCTCCACCTCCTAAGAAGGGCATAGCTTAAGAATTTAAGCTATGCTTCTTGTAAAAATATCTTTTTAAACTCAACTATTGCTTCCTCTAACATAGATTTTATTTCATCAGTTAAAGTTTTTCCTGTAATAATTGATTTTTCAATTTCTCTATGATGAGTATCAACATACTCTAAGAATTCTTTTTCGAATCTCTTTATATCGCTAACTTTAATGTCTGATAAGAAATCATTAACAGCTGCATATAATATTATGATTTGCTTTCCAACTTCAAGTGGACTATATTGATCTTGTTTTAATACTTCAACTAATCTCTTACCTTTTTCAAGTCTTCTACTAGAATCGGCATCTAAGTCAGATCCAAATTGTGAAAAGGCTTCTAGCTCTCTATATTGTGCTAGTTCCAATCTTAAAGTACCACTTACCTGTTTCATAGCTTTAATTTGTGCACTACCACCAACTCTCGATACTGATATACCTGCATTTACTGCTGGTCTTTGTCCTGCATTAAATAAATCAGATTCTAAGAATATTTGACCATCAGTGATTGATATAACATTAGTTGGTATGTACGCAGTAACATCTCCAGCTTGAGTTTCTATAATTGGAAGTGCTGTAATTGATCCACCACCTAATTCTTTAGATAGCTTCGCAGCTCTTTCAAGTAATCTTGAATGTATATAGAAAACATCTCCTGGGTAAGCTTCTCTTCCTGGTGGTCTCTTAAGTAATAATGACATTGCTCTATATGCAGTTGCATGTTTTGAAAGATCATCATATATTATTAATACATCTTTACCTTGATGCATAAAATATTCTCCTATAGTACATCCAGAATATGGAGCCATGTATTGAAGTGGAGCTGATTCTGAAGCTGTAGCACTTACAACTATACTATAATCCATAGCACCCATTTCAGTTAATGTATTAAATATATGAGCAACTGTAGATTGCTTTTGACCGATAGCAACATATATACATATAACATCTTTACCCTTTTGGTTTAATATTGTATCTATAGCTATAGCTGTTTTACCTGTTTGTCTGTCTCCAATGATAAGTTCTCTTTGTCCTCTACCTATTGGAATCATTGAATCTATAGCTTTAATTCCAGTTTGTAATGGCTCATTAACAGAACTTCTATCAATTATACCTGCTGCTGGAATTTCGATTGGTCTAGTTTGGCTTGTGCTTATAGGACCCTTACCATCGATTGGTTCTCCTAATGCATTAACAACTCTTCCAACCATTGCTTCGCCTACAGGAACTTCAACAACTCTTCCTGTTCCTTTAACTGTATCGCCTTCTTTTATTCCTTTTTCTTCTCCTAAAAGAACACAACCAACATTATCCTGTTCAAGATTTAAAACCATCCCATATACATTGTTAGGAAATTCTAATAATTCCCCTTGCATACAATTATCTAATCCATAAACTCTTGAAACACCATCTCCAATTTGGATTATAGTACCAGAATCTACTGTTTTAATATCTTTTTCGTATTTCTCTATTTCCTTCTTTATAATAGAAGTTATTTCTTCTGGTTTAATATTCATGGATTCACCTCTATTCTTTCTTAAGCATTAATTCTTTCATTTCTTCTACCTTTGATTTTATAGTTCCATCAATAATATCATTTCCAACTTTAACATAAACTCCGCCTAGAAGACTTTTGTCTATTTTAGTATTAAATATAATATTTTTTTCGTACTTTTTTTCAAAGATAGCTTTTAATTGTTCTAATTCTTCATCTAAAAGTGGTACAACTGTTTTAACTATACCTCTTATAGTATTTCTTCTTTCTAGATCAATATTTTCCATTTGACCTAGTATCTCTCTTAACTGAAGAATTCTATCCTTTTCAATCAATATCATCATGAAAGAAAGTAATTCTCCATCAATTTTTCCTTTAAACAAATCAGTAAATAACTGTTTCTTTTTTGCTGTGTTTATTTTAGGATGATTAATTACTTCATAAAACTCTTTATTTTCATCAAATATATCACATATATCTGTTAAGTCTCGTAAATATTCATCCACTTTATTATTCTTTTCAGCAATTTCATACAGAGCTAGCGCATATCTTTTCTCTAAATACTCCTGCATACTTACATACCTACCTTAGCAATAAAATCGCCAATAAGTTTTCTATGTGTTGCTTCATCTACTTGCTGCTCTAATGCTTTAACTGAAAGTTCTACCGCTAAATCTACTGCTTGTTTTTTAATTTCATATTCTGCTTTTTCTTTTTCTCTTTCAATTTCTAAGTTAGCTCTTTCTTTTATTGAATTTGCTTCAACTTTTGCATTTTGAACAATTTCCTCATAAAGTTTATCACCTTTTGCTCTTTGAGCTTCAGTGATTTTCTTACCTTCTTCTTTAGCTGATTGTAAAATTTGTTCATTTTTTACTAAATACATTCTAGCTTTTTCAGCATCTTCATCTGCTTTACTTATCGTTTGATTAACGAGATTTTGTCTTTCTTCAATTATTCCTTTGATTTTATCCCAAAAGAAATGTTTTAAAATCAAGATTATCAGACCAAAATTAATCCAATTGAATATAACTGTTGATACATTTACTTCCATTTTTACTTATATCCTCCCTTCGGAGTCAATGTAATTAACTCATACAAATTTATTATCTGTTCATTAACATAAATGCCATTACTAATCCATATATTGCTGTAGTTTCGCAAAGTGCTGCACCTAATATGAAAAATGTCATTACTCTTCCTGATGCTTCTGGTTGTCTTCCTACTGCTTCAACTGCCTTACCAGCTGCAATTCCAATACCTACTCCTGCTCCAATACCTGATAATACAGCTATACCAGCTGCTAGAACTCCTAAACTCATTATGATTCCTCCTAAGATATTAATTAATTTTAATTTTTTAAATAATTTTTAAACTTATTCTTCTGCTATTTGTTTGATATTAATCATAGTTAGCATTGTAAATACTATCATTTGAATTAATCCATCAAATAAATCGAAATATGCGTGTAATATTACTGGTATACCAAACTGTGCAAAAATTGATATTGAACTCAATCCACGATACACCAATTCTAATAATATTACTGCTGCAACCATGTTACCAAAAAGTCTTAGTGCCAAAGACATTGGCAAAATAATTCTTTCTATTATGTTTAATGGCAGCATAGGGATAAATGGATGTAATAATCCCTTTCCAAACCCAAGTATTCCATTCTTTCTAATAGCATTTAAATTCACTACTAAAAATGTGGTTATTGCGAAGGATGCTGTTATACTCAAATCACTTGTAGGTGGCTTAAATCCTAATAATCCAAATAGATTTAGTATTAGCAAATAGATCATTAATGTTCCTATATAAGGCAGAAATGATTCATATTCTTCACCCATAGTACCAACCATAAAGTCCCTTATTGTTTGATATACTTTTTCCAAAGCCGCTTGGGTCTTGCCAGGTTTTAACTTCAAGTTTTTTGTTAATAGAAAAGAACCTATCCCTAAAATTGCGATAACAATCCATTCAATTATTATCCCTGCAGTAATATCTACTGTAACGCCAAAAATTTCAGGTGAAAATATAGGTATCACGGGCTCCACTCTAAACACTTCCTTTCCTATTTTCTTTAATACGAAAAACTATAAGCAGTACATAATGTGAAACAAAGCCTATCATATAATATATTACGTATTTCATATTTCCTAGAAGCGGAAATACTGTAGCAATTATGAATGCCATCCTAATAAAATACGTAGGAATTATAATCCACGCTCTATTTTTATCCAAAAACTTTCCAACAATATAACCACTAGCTAGAAAATTTATTAAAGAAACACATATGCCTATCATATAGATTCCTGCATTTATAAAGGTGGAAATTAAGACTATTACTAAAGATATCAATAATCCGCTCCCCAAATCATATTTTACCGTTTGTAGAAGCAGTTTATTCACTTCTTTATTCATACATAACCCCCTTAACCTCAATATCAGTAATTATATCTTTATATTTATCTTTAATAAAACACTATTTGAAAGTAAAATCAGCTTATTTTTACTTTATAATGAATTTATACTGCATATACTCTTAAATGCTCAGCTAATATTGGTTATTTCTTCATTTTTCTCATTTAATGATTTTTTAAAACTTGTTCAATTCACTTTTCTGAATATTCTGTAACATTTATCTACAAAATATTATTTTTGTTAACATTTTCATTACAAATTTTGTCATCAATTTTCAAAAATTTGGTGAAATTCATACTATTTTTAAGTTTTATAAAGCTATACTTACTATTATGCATTTCATATTATTGAATATAGAAATTAATCCTTATTCAATATTTATTTTTTTTCAATCTACAATTACCAAATTTATATGTATTATTTTTTAGCAAATCCTCGCATTAACTATGTTATGAAGTATATAAAACACCTTAATGAAATATATGATTAAAAATTCTTTCATTTTTTCCACTGATTTATATATAGTAATTATTTTGATAATATTTTCACCCTTGTATCAGATAATGAATATACATAATAATTTTATTTTCCACTGGCTTTATCTAATTTAATACATGCATTTCTATTTTCTTCTTTTCATTTTATTTTATACTCTTATTTAATAAAAAAAGGTTACTATGAGAATTATCATAGTAACCTTTTTAAATCTTAATTTATATTAAAATCTTTCAACGATAAGAGCTGTTCCCATTCCGCCACCTATACAAAGTGTAGCTAATCCTTTTTTAGCATCTCTCTTTTCCATTTCATGAAGAAGAGTTACTAATATTCTTGCACCTGATGCTCCAACTGGATGACCTAAAGCAATTGCTCCACCATTTACATTGACTTTTGACATATCGAATTTTAAATCTTTAGCAACTGCTAAGCTTTGAGCAGCAAAAGCTTCATTAGCTTCGATTAAATCTAAGTCTTCTACTGTTAAGTTAGCTTTTTCTAAAGCTTTCTTAGTTGCATGGAATGGTCCATATCCCATGATAGCTGGATCTAATCCTTTTGAACCGTAAGAAAGTATTTTAGCCATTGGTTTAAGTCCTAATTCTTCTGCCTTTTCTGCACTCATAACAACAAAAGCTGCTGCTCCATCATTAATACCTGATGCATTACCTGCTGTAACAGTACCATCTTTAATAAATGCTGGCTTTAATTTAGCTAAAGTTTCTGCTGTTGTTCCGAATCTTGGGAATTCATCTGTATCAAATACTTTTGGTTCTCCCTTTCTTTGAGGAATAACAACTGGAACTATTTCATCTTTAAATCTTCCTGACTTGATTGCTGCTTCAGCTTTTTGTTGAGATGAAGCTGAGAAAGCATCTTGTTCTTCTCTAGTTAATCCCCATTGTTTAGCAATATTTTCAGCTGTAACTCCCATATGATAGTTGTTAAAAGCATCCCATAATGCGTCTTTTATCATTGTATCAACTAATTTACCATCGCCCATTCTTTGTCCCCATCTTGCTTTGTCCAATGCATATGGAGCAGCTGACATATTTTCCATACCTCCAGCAACAACAACATCAGCATCTCCTGCTTTAATCATTTGAGCTGCTAAACTAACTGCTCTAAGACCTGATCCACAAACCTTATTAATAGTCATAGCTGAAACTTCTTGTGGTAATCCAGCTTTTATTGTTGACTGTCTTGCAGTATTTTGACCAAGACCAGCTTGAATTACATTACCCATAATAACTTCTTCAATTAATTCAGGTTTTACTCCAGCTCTATTTACGGCTTCTTTAATTACTAAAGCTCCTAAATCTACTGCTGAGACATCCTTTAATGCTCCACCAAAACTACCTAACGCTGTTCTTACTGCACTTACAATAACTACATCTCTCATGTTTGACCTCCTAAAATTTTATAGATTATTTTATTAACTTTCGTTAAATTATTAACATAACTAAATTATACCTTTTATTATTTCTTTTATCAAGCATAAATTGTTAAAATTTAAACAAACTTTATCTTTTAAATTCTTCTACTTCTCTTGTTGTCAAACCAAAATATTTTAATATAGCATCTGCTATTCTTCTTGATGCAATTCCATCTCCATAAGGATTTATAGATTTACTCATTTTACAATAAGCATCAGGGTTTCTAAGTAATTCGTTTGCCTCTGATACTATTTGATCTATATTAGTTCCAACCAACTTAACGGTGCCTGCCTCTACAGCTTCTGGTCTTTCAGTAACGTCTCTCAACACAAGTACAGGCTTTGCTAAATGTGGTGCTTCCTCTTGCAATCCCCCTGAATCTGTCATAACCATAAACGATTTATTCATCAAATTATGAGTTTCCTTAGTATCTAATGGTGACAGCAAGTGAATTCTTTCTTTTCCTCCAAGTCTCTCATAAACTACATCTTTAACTACAGGATTCAAATGAACTAAGTACACTAATTCTACGTCTTCATTCTGTTCAACTATTTTGTTTAGTGCTATACATATATTTTGGATTCCTTCTCCCCAGTTTTCTCTTCTATGAGCAGTGATCATTATTACTTTCTTACTAAAATCAATATTATTTAGCTCTTCGTTTTCAAAGACGTAATCATCTTCAACTGTATGTTTCATAGCATCGATTACAGTATTTCCTGTAACATATATATCACTCGCATTTATTCCTTCCCTTAGTAAGTTTTCCTTCGAACCTTTAGTTGGTGCAAAATGTAGATCAGCTAGACTTCCTGTAAGCTTTCTATTCATTTCCTCTGGAAAAGGAAAATACTTATTAAAAGTCCTTAGACCAGCTTCAACATGCCCAACTTTAATTTGCTGATAGAATGCAGCTAAAGAACCTGCAAATGTAGTTGTAGTATCTCCATGAACTAATATCATATCTGGCTTTTCTTCTTTAAAAACTTCCTCTAACCCCTCTAAAACTCTACTCGTAATTCCTGTTAAAGTCTGTTTTGTCTTCATTATATTTAAATCAAAATCAGGTTTTATGTCAAATAACTCTAAAACTTGATCTAACATTTCTCTGTGCTGAGCTGTCACGCAAACTTTCGATTCAATCTCTTCTCTTCTTTCTAATTCCTTTACTAAAGGTGCCATTTTTATAGCCTCAGGTCTAGTTCCAAAAATCGTAATAATTTTCTTTGTACTCAAATTATTTCCTCCTATATTTAAGCAATTATAGATTTTTCTCATTCTATTTCTAAGTACTGTCTTTATGTATATTTAAAATCAAGTTAAGCTTAATTCAGGCGTAGTTCAGCCTCCATCTGAATATTAATTGAAACTTATCCAGCGCAGTGCAGCCGTTATCTCCTCATTAAAGGAAAAAGCGTATTACGCATACTAGCTATCTGGTAAAGTTTATACTTTAAAAATAAATCCAACTCGCAATGCTTGTTGGATTTATTCAAATATGCAAATTCTAAAAAATTAATATCCTGCGTCTTTTACTATTCTTAGAGAGTCATCGTCTTCTATCCATGAATCTACACTTATTTCTCTATACTCCTGCTTTGAATCCCTTATAATAACATTAGAAATTCCAGCATTAATTATCAATCTCTTACACATGGAGCAAGAGTTTGCATCCCTTACATATTCTCTTGTTTTTGCATCTCGTCCTACCAAATATAATGTAGCTCCAATCATATCTCTTCTAGAAGCGCTTATTATTGCATTAGCTTCACTATGTACACTCCTGCACAACTCATAATGAGTACCTCTTGGAACTTTCAACTTTTCTCTTATGCAACTATTCAAGTCCATGCAATTTTTTCTACCTCTAGGTGCTCCTGTGTATCCAGTAGAAATTATTTCATCATTTTTAACAATTATAGAACCATAGTTTCTCCTTAGACAAGTTCCTCTCTCTAAAACTGTTTCAGCAATATCCAAGTAATAATTTTTCTTATCTCGTCTCTCCATTTTCTATATTCCCCCCAGTAAAATTATCTTGGGTCATTCAGAAACTTATGTAGATAGCTTTTAATTCTAATAAATTACTAATTACTTAGTACCAAATAATCTATCTCCAGCATCACCAAGACCTGGAACAATATATCCATGTTCATTTAATTTTTCATCAATTGATGCTAAGTATATATCAACATCATCATGTGCTTTTTTAATAGCTTCTATACCTTCTGGTGCTCCAACCAAGCACATTAATTTTAAATTTTTTGCCCCTCTATTTTTTAACATAGTTAAAGCATCTATTGCAGATCCACCTGTAGCAAGCATTGGATCAACTACTATAATATCTCTTTCTGCAATATCCTGTGGCATTTTACAAAAATATTCAACTGGTTGAAGTGTTTTCTCATCTCTATATAATCCAATATGTCCAACCTTAGCTGCCGGTATTAAATTAAGTACTCCATCAACCATTCCAAGACCAGCTCTTAAAATAGGAACTACAGCCATTTTCTTTCCTGAAAGCATTTTACATTTAGTAACTGCTACTGGTGTTTTCACTTCTACTTCTTCCGTATTTAAATCTCGTGTGACTTCATACGCCATTAACATTGAGATTTCTTCTACTAATTTTCTAAAATCCTTTGAACCTGTTTTTTCATCTCTTAAGATTGCCAACTTATGTAATATTAGTGGATGATTTATTTCTATAACTTTGCTCATTATTATTCCTCCAAGTTTGCTTTTAGTATTTATAGCCCTTTATATTTATATACCCCATTTAGCTTTCTAATAATATAAATTAATATTGTTGTAGCATAGCTGCTTTTTTCTAATCTAAATGATCTTGGTTGCAACATAGCTGCTTTTTTCTAATGTGTATACTTTTTTTCAATATCTGAAATCTTATCTATTCTTTTTTGGTGCCTATCTCCTTCAAATTTAGCTGATATAAATGTTTTTACTATATCTAAAGCAAGACCTGCTCCAACAACTCTTTGGCCCATAGTTAATATATTAGCATTATTGTGTTCTCTTGTTGCATGGGCACTAAATGTATCTGAACATAGTGCTGCTCTAATTCCTGGTACCTTATTGGCCGCAATACCAATTCCTATTCCTGTACCACATATTAATATACCAAACTCATATTCCTTTGCAGCAACCGCTTCTGCTACTGGTAATGCAATATCCGGATAATCGCAAGAACCTGTTGAATATGTACCAAAATCCTTAATCTCATGCTTTTCACTTTCTAAAAACTTTATGATTTCATTTTTAAGTTCAAATCCACCATGATCGCATCCAATTGCAATTTTCATAATTAAATCATCTCCTAATTTATTTTGTGATTTTTCAACATGCATAATTATTATACATTTATGATATCAAATCCAGCAGCTTTATTTAATCTATTCATAATAGCTACCCCTACACCTTTTTCTTCATATCCTTCTGCAAAAACTAAATCCGCTCCTAGGTCATCACACTTTCTCAATGCTTCAAATAAACTTCTAGCAACTGTTGATAAATCACTTAGACTACCCAATACTATACTAGTTCCTTCTGTATATTCATCAACATTTTCTTCAACAGTGAGGATACATACTTTTTTACCTTTTTCTATATTATAGTGTACCATTTCACGGATTTTTTCAATAGTTTTTTTTCTTTCCCCAGAAATTATTGTAACTTTAGCATTTGGTGCATAATGCTTATACTTCATTCCAGGAGCCTTTGGCTTTAAGTTTTCGCTTGGTTTTTCCATTATAGCTTTATCTATTTCAATTCTTGGGTCAACTTCTCTAAGCATCTCTAATGTAATACCACCTGGTCGTAAAACTATAGGTGGTACTACTGTGCAATCCACTATAGTAGATTCAACACCTATGTCACTCTGTTCTCCTCCAAGAATATGATCAACCTTCCCATCAAGATCCTCTATGCATCTCTGAAAATCTGTTGGACTCGGTCTCCCACTTATATTAGCAGAAGGTGCTGCTATAGTTGTCTGAGATAATTCAATTAGTTTTCTAGCTACTTCATTATCAGGCATTCTTATTCCGATAGAGTTTAAATTAGCACTTGTTACATTAGGTATTATATCTTTCTTACTCAAAATTATTGTGAGTGGTCCTGGCCAAAATCTATTTATAAGTTCATCAGCTACTTTTGGTATTTCTTTTGCATATAGATCAAGTTTCTTCGACGAAACATGAATTATGAGTGGATTATCTTGCGGTCTTCCTTTGGCCTTAAATATTTTTTCTACCGCTTCTTCATTAAGTGCATCTGCACCCAATCCATAAACTGTCTCCGTAGGAAAAACTACAGTACCGCCATTTTTTATACATTCAGCAGCTTCTCTTATTTTCTCTTCATCCTCACTAACATTTTTGATCATACTAATTTTAGTTTTCAAACATATTACCTTCTTCCCCTAATTCTAAACTTATTGTTTATAAAAAAATTCCTGATTAAACTATAAGCTGGCCTCTTGATATTTTTATATTTTGTATACTTTCATCAGTGTAAATAGCTTTAACGCAATTCCTATATATTGAATCTAATAATAAATACTTCTTTAGTCCACCTCTTTTTATTACTTGAAAATAATACTCTTTCTGAGAATTTAATTGTTTTATAGAATTATAATCTTCAATAATTTGTGGATATCTTCTTAAAAACCCATCATCAACAGGTCTCAATCCCTTATTTTTAAAAACAACATTTGTTATTAAAACTATTTCTAAATCATAGTCAGATTTATTTGTATGTACCAGTACAACTTTATCACATATAATTAAATATTCTTTAATGGAAATACCGACCTTGAAAATCAACCTATTATTTAAGCACCTATATTCAACAATATAGGCATTCATCTTAATTATAATAGCTATAACTATTAAAAATTCTATAAAAATCACATAACTAATATAAAAAATAGTAGTTAATCCGGTTATTATTAGAACTGTTGGAAGAAAAAACGCAATAATAACCATGGTAATTAAGAAAATTTTTAAATGTAATCGCTCTTTTTTTACAGCCTTATATATATCCATAATCAATCTCCAATGTACTTTTAAAGCCCTACATATATAAAATGCAAGGCTTTGCTTTATAGTTATTACATTTGTGTGTTTCCCATTAATTTCATCTTTTCAGCTTGGTCAGCTGTAATAAGTGCATTTATCATTTCATCAATATCTCCACCCAAAAATGTATCTAACTTATATAAAGTTAGTCCTATTCTGTGGTCTGTAATTCTTCCTTGAGGATAATTATATGTTCTAATTCTTTCACTTCTATCCCCAGTTCCAACTTGACTCTTTCTGTCTTCTGCTATTCCTTGTGCTCTTTCTCTTTCTGCCTGTTCATATAATCTTGATTTTAAAACTTTCATAGCTTTTTCTTTATTTTTTAATTGTGACTTTTCATCTTGACATGAAACTACAAGCCCTGTAGGCAAGTGAGTAATTCTTACAGCCGAGTCTGTAGTATTAACGCACTGTCCTCCATTTCCTGAAGCTCTAAATACGTCTATTCTAACATCTTTATCTGCAACTTCTATTTCAACATCATCAACTTCTGGTAGCACTGCTACTGTAGCTGTTGACGTATGAATCCTTCCACTTGATTCAGTATCTGGTACTCTTTGAACTCTATGAACTCCACTTTCATATTTTAATTTAGAATAAGCTCCATTACCTTTTATCATAAAAACAACTTCTTTAAAACCACCAAGATCTGTTTCATTCAAACTCATGATTTCTACGCCCCATCGTTGAGTTTCAGCATATCTTGTATACATTCTAAATAAATTGTATGCAAATAGTGCAGCTTCTTCGCCACCTGCACCCCCTCTGATTTCAACAAATACGTTCTTATCATCATTAGGATCTTTTGGTAATAATAAAATTTGTATTTCTGTTTCTAGTTGTTCTTCTCTATTTGTGAGATCAGTTATTTCTTCATTTAACATTTCTCTCATCTCTTTATCGCTTTCACCGCTTAACATTTCTTTGTTAGCTTTTAAATCTTCAACTACTTTCTTATATTCCCTATAGCTATTAACTATAACTTCTAAGTCAGCATGTTCCTTACATAGTTTTCTCCATTCATTCTGATTCTGCATAATTGATGGATCACTAATTTTCACTGATAATTCATCATATTTGTTTTCTATAAATTCTAATTTATCTAATAACATTTGATCACTCCGTACTTCTTTTTTCACATTTCTACATTATATCATATTTTAATCACTTAACCAACTAACCTCATTTATAAATTGTGCATCTTATATTTTGTTAACTCGTTCTTATATCTCAAAGATATGTTTCAATTAAATTTTAATTCCAACTACCACCCTATCAAGGCTAGCAAAATCTTTAACAATTTTCACATTAGTAAAACCGTTATTTTCCATTAATAGTTTTACCGCTTCTCCTTGATTATATCCTATTTCAAATGCTAATATCCCATTTCCTCTCAATGCATATTGGCTTTGGTCAATTATTTTTCTATAAAAATCTAATCCGTCATTTCCACCACTTAATGCAGTGTGCGGTTCATAATTTTTTACATCCTCCATTAATTTCTCAATTTCACATTCCTCAATATACGGAGGATTTGATACTATAATATCATACATTTTATTATTTTTTATCGACTCTTCTAACAAATCACTTTTTATAAAGAAAACTCTATCTTCTAACTTATTTTTCTCTATATTAATTAGTGATACTTTTTCGGGAATAGGATAATAGTCTATTAAATCAACTTTTATATTTTGCCTAAAATGTGCTAATGATATACCAATCGCACCAGATCCAGAACACAAGTCGCATATTTGCATTTCTTGATTTTCTTCTATAATTTTAAGAACTTCATCTACAAGTATCTCTGTATCCCCTCTTGGTATTAAAACACCTTCTTCAACATAAAATTCGATACCCATAAATTCACATTTATTTAGAATATATTTTACTGGCATTTTATTTCTACGTTTTTCAATTAAATCAAAATACTTTTCAGCATCTTCCTTACTCACTTCATCTTCTTTATGTGTAATTAAATAAACCCTATCTTTCTCAATAATATTTCCTAACAATAGCTCCGCATCTAACCTAGCAGTATCTATGCCATTTTCTTTTAATGTCGATGTACCAGTTTTTATCAACTCTTCAATATTTTTATTTGGATCTTTTATTCCTTCTGCTGCTTTCAACGATGCGATAGCCACTTCAATTTGGGAATCATCTGGTTCTTTAGTTGTTAACAGTTGCAATTTAAGACCAGGATACGCTATTATTTGAGCTAATATGCTGTCATTTTTACCAAGCCATTTTATTATCTCATAGCTAATCCCTGTAACTACTGGTATAAGAATAATTCTAAGAGCTAATCTTTCAATAATTCCACCCCACCCAGTAAAAGAAAATACTATAATACTAACAAACATTACCAAAAACAAAAAGTTAGTACCGCATCTTGGATGTAATCTTGATTGTTTTCTAACATTCTCTACAGTTAATTCTTCCATAGCTTCATAACAGAATATAGTCTTATGTTCAGCTCCGTGGTATTGAAATACTCTATATATATCGTTAAGTTTGCTTATAAAAAACATATAAAGCAAGAGAATCACTATTCTTATAAGAGCTTCGATCAGGTTCAGCATTACATTCGAAATACCTGCACCTTTGAAAACTGATGCTATGCCTGTTGGCAATGCAACGAAAAGTCCTATAGCGAAAAGAAAAGAAATAAACATAGTTATTGCCATTAATACACTATTAGCTTTTTCTCCCAGTTTGTCATCTAACCATTTTTCAAATTTAGAAGGTTCTTCATTATCTTCTTCTAAAAATGATGCCGAGTAGTTTAATGATTCCATTCCGACCTTCATTGATTCTACTAGTACAAAAAAACCTCTAAGAAAAGGTATATTTAAAATCGGATATTTTTTTGTTACTGGTCTATTATCTTTAAAATCTATTTCTATATTCCCTTTAGGAGTTCTAACAGCCGTCGCAAGATTTTTGCTTCCTCTCATCATAACACCTTCTATGACAGCTTGCCCTCCAACATCACGTCTTTCCATTTATCAAAATCACTTACTCTCCTAATTAATTTTCTTTGTATTTGTAGTAGCACTCTCCACACAATGATTCATATTCAACATTATCTTCATCATCAATTGCGATTTGTTCTCCTTCAAATACAAATTTATTATTTATTTTTCTTCCATTAAATATAGCTTTCCTACCGCATGCACAGATTGTTTTCATTTCTTCAATGCTATGAGCCAATAATAACAATCTTGTACTACCTTCAAATCCATTTCTTTTAAAATCAGTTCTTAGACCATAACATATTATAGGTATATTAATTTTTACTGCAATTTCAAACAACTGATCTATTTGTGATTCTCTTAAAAATTGAACTTCGTCTACTAGTATACAGTCTATCTTATTATTTTCTTTTATATAATTACTGATTATTTGAAAGATATCATCCTGATCTGAAACTAATAAATCTACCCGCCTATTTACTCCTAACCTAGATACAAGTGTGTCTCCACCTTTGTTATCAATTCTAGGTTTAATAATTACCACCTTCATACCACGTTCTTCATAATTATAAGCAACTTGCATTAAATGAGTTGATTTTCCAGAATTCATGGCCCCATATCTAAAATATAATTTACTCATCTGTAAAATACTCTCCTTATTTAAGGTATCATAATCGATTATATCATTTAATAGTGATCATAAAAAGACATTTTTATATTATTTACATACACGGATTTATTATTGACGCTAAAATTCTACTATGATATAATATGGTGGTTGTTATTGAATAATTAACATAGTTTATATAATTGAAAGAGGTGAAAAATAATGAGAGAAGGCATACATCCAGAATACCACCACAATACAGTGGTTAAGTGTGCATGTGGAAACACTTTCACTACTGGTTCTGTTAAAGAAGAACTAAAAGTTGAAATATGCTCTAAATGCCACCCATTCTTCACTGGTAAACAAAAAATTGTTGACGTTGGTGGAAGAGTTGATAAATTCAACAAGAGATTCAACCTTGGCAGCAAGTAATAACTTTATGAGGAAAGACGATGTCTTTCCTTTTTTATTCAATTTTCTAATATATTAGAAATATATATTTTACTGCAATTGTTTGCAAACTTATACATACTTAAAATTTAAATAACTAAATTTTAATATATTAGCATATATAATTTAATATTTAAATTATATACTATACATGGTAAACTATGTAATATAATAATGTTGAAATGAGTGACTTTCATGAAAAAAGTTTTAATCTTAACAACATCTACAGGACAGGGACACAATCAAGCTGCTGCTTCGGTAGAGGAATCATTTAATAATTCTGGTTATGAGATTACAAAGCTTGATTTTTTAGCCAAGAATAGCAAGCTTCTTAACGATATAATTGTAATTGGATATGAGTTTTCGGCATCGAAGTTTCCAAAAACTTATGGTTTCTTTTACAAGCTAACTGATACCAATTTAACTAATAAACTATTAAAACTCATCTTCTTTATGGCAAGAAAGAAGGTTTCGAAACTTATAAACAAAATACAACCCGATGTTATCATAGCTACCCATTCAATTAATATTAGCGTAATTTCAGATCTAAAAAAGAATGGATTAGATATACCTTTTATTTTAGTAGTTACAGATTTTAAAGCTCATTATCTATATGTGGATTCTTACGTTGATGCTTATATAACCGGAAGTAACTATACAAAAAAATCTCTAGTAGATAGAGGTATTAATCCTAATAAAATTTATCCAATAGGCATACCTATAAGTAGTAAATTTTATACTGAAGTTACATCAGCAAACGATTTAAAAGATGATGAATATTTTAATTTATTGCTTATGGGAGGAAGTCTTGGGTTAACTACTATTTTTACAGTTCTTAAAGAATTGTTAAAAAATCCGCACAAGTTAAGAATCACAGTAGTTTGTGGCAAAAATGATAACTTAAAAAATAGATTAATTAGTTATTGTAAGGAAAATAAATTTGAAAATAAAAAGCTTCATATATTAGGCTTCACAAAAGATATCTCTTATTTAATGGATTATTGTGATATCCTAATATCAAAACCTGGTGGATTAACTGTTACAGAATCTATAGTAAAGAACATTCCATTAATAATTCCATTTGCCATCCCAGGTCAAGAAAACGAAAATATAGATTTTCTGACTAGCGAAGGTTATTCAATATATGTAAAAGACTTAAGCAAGCTAAATGATAAAATAAATTATTTAATAAATAACCCTAATGAGCTATCCAAAATTAAACTAAAGCTCAAAGAGTTATCATCAACTTATTCTTTAACTAAAATAGTCGATATAGCAGATGATTTAATTTCCAAAAAATAAAAGATGGCCACTAGAATAAAATGGTCATCTTTTTTTGTTATCTATTGAACCTTTTTCTGGAATACATCTATAAATTCTTTATTGTTGCCAGTTTTAGATAACATATTAATTAAATTTTCTGTAATATCATCTGAATTTCCATCTCTATACATCTTTTTCCTTATGGAGAATGCTACTTCTAATTCTTCTTTAGATAAAATTAAATCTTCTTTTCTTGTTCCAGACTTATATATATCTATAGCTGGGAAAATTCTTCTCTCTTGTAGACGTCTATCTAAATGAACCTCCATATTACCTGTTCCTTTAAATTCTTCAAATATCATATCATCCATTCTCGACCCTGTTTCAATTAGTGCAGTAGCTAGTATTGTTAAACTTCCGCCCTCTTCAATTTTTCTTGCTGCTCCAAAAAACTTTTTAGGCATTATAAGCGCACCTGGATCAAGACCACCTGATAATGTTCTACCTGTAGGAGTTATTGTCAAATTGTATGCTCTTGATAGTCTAGTTATACTATCCATAAGAATAACAACATCTTTTCCTTGCTCAACCATTCTCTTAGCCCTTTCTAATACCATTTGGGCTACCTTTGCATGGTTTTGAGGTTCCTCATCAAAAGTTGAATAAACTACATCTCCATTAATAGATCTCTTCATATCTGTAACTTCTTCTGGTCTTTCATCTATAAGTAAAACAATAAGCTTTACATCAGGATAATTTTTAGATATATTTTGAGCAATCTTTTTTAATAGCGTAGTTTTCCCTGCCTTTGGTGGAGCGACTATAATTCCTCTTTGTCCTTTTCCTATTGGGCATATTATATCCATCAGTCTCGATGATAAATCATTACTATCAGAGGTTTCTAATTTTAATCTTTCTTTTGGATATATTGGTGTTAATGTTTCAAAGGATTTTCTTCCTATAGCTTTTTCCGGATGCTCTCCATTAACTTTTTGAACAAATAATAAAGCTTTAAACTTCTCAGTTTCCTTTGCTTCTCTTACCTTACCTTCAACTTCATCTCCTGTTCTTAAATTGAATCTTCTAATCTGAGATGGAGACACATAAACATCTTCGCTACTAGTTAAATAGTTTTTACATCTTAGGAAACCAAAACTATTATTTTCAAGTATTTCTAAAATTCCATTTGCAACGTTGGATTCATTTATCATTTCTTTTAAATTTTCTTTCTTTTCTACATTCCCAATTTCATTTGTTTTAGATTTTACTTCTGAATCATTACTTTCTTTATTCGACTCAGTATTATTACTTCTAGGCATAACACTTTTAGTCTCTTCTACATTCTTAGGTGCTATATTTTCTCTTAATATAACACCATTCTTTTCTATAAAGTTACTAGGAACTTTCAATATTTCTTCTATTAACTCATTCTTTTTATATTTAGATATATTTTTCACACCTAAATCTTTAGCAATATCTTTTAACTTTGTTAAAGTCATGCTTTCATATTCTTTTTTTGTCAAGTTCGCACCTCCAATTTATAGATATGAATCTATAAAATCAATTCTTTTATAATTTTAGTTATATTTTATATCGGAAATTTTAACAGTAAGATAGTTAGAAATGATATATATTTGAGAATATTTTAGAATAATACTTGTAAAAACACATTTTCTATTAGTTTGGATATTTATTTCAAATTTAATGCAATATATTAAATTTTATTTTATATATTTCACGATCAATAATTTAAACTACTAAAGTTATTAAAATAAGTTTAATATATAATAAATTATAATACTTATTATATATTAAACTCAATAATAAAACAAATTACTTTGATTTATTTTCTTCTAATGCTGCTTTAATAAATCCTACAAACAACTTATGTGGCTTATTAGGTCTTGATTTTAACTCTGGGTGGAATTGTACTGCAACATACCATGGATGATCTTCAACTTCAACAATCTCAACTAATCTTTCATCAGGACTTGTTCCTGCAATTTTCATTCCAGCTTCAGTTATTTGTTTTCTGAATTCATTATTAAATTCATATCTATGTCTATGTCTTTCATTGATAATTTCATTTTTATATACATCATAAGAGTTAGTATTTTCAGCTAATTTACAAGGATATAATCCTAATCTCATTGTGCCACCAAGATTTTCTATATCCTTTTGATCTGGCATAAGATCTATTACTGGATAATTTGTACCTGGGTTTATTTCCGAACTATTTGCATCTTCATACCCTAATACACTTCTTGCATATTCAATTACGGCACATTGCATTCCCAAGCAAATTCCTAGGAAAGGTTTCTTATTTTCTCTCGCCCATTTTATAGCTGCTATTTTACCTTCTATTCCTCTATCGCCAAATCCACCTGGCACTAATATTCCATCAACATCTTTAAGTAATTCTTGAGCATTACTGTTTTCAATATTTTCAGCATTAATCCACTTAATTTCAACATTAGTATTATTAGCATATCCACCATGACTTAATGCTTCAACTACTGATATGTATGCATCGTGTAACTCAACGTATTTACCAACTAATGCTATCTTCACGTTGTTTTTAAGGTTCTTAATCTTTTTCACCATTTGAATCCATTCGGAATTATCAATATCTTTACATCCTAAATGTAATTTTTCACATACAAGATTATCTAAGCCTTCTGAATGTAGCATTAATGGAACTTCATATAAGTTTTCCGCATCAAGATTTTGAATTACTGATCTTCCGTCTATATTACAGAACAATCCAATTTTAGCCTTAATATCATCTGATAATTCTTTCTCAGTTCTGCATACTATTATATCTGGTTGAATACCTATCATTCTTAATTCTTTTACTGAATGTTGAGTAGGCTTTGTCTTTAATTCTCCTGCTTTTCCTAAGTATGGCACTAAAGTAACATGTATGTAACAAACATTTTCAGCTCCAACTTCACTTTTTATTTGTCTGATAGATTCTAAAAATGGTTGTGATTCTATATCTCCAACAGTCCCACCAATTTCAGTTATTACCACATCAACATCTCTATCTTTTGCTACTTGGTATACTTTATCTTTTATAGCATTAGTTATATGGGGAATTACCTGAACTGTACCTCCAAGGTATTCTCCTCTTCTTTCTTTTTCTATAACTGAACTATATATCTTACCAGTTGTAACATTTGAATTTTGAGTTAAACTTTCATCTATAAATCTTTCATAATGGCCTAAATCTAAATCTGTCTCAGCTCCATCATCTGTAACAAAAACCTCTCCATGCTGATAAGGGCTCATTGTTCCTGGATCCACATTAAGATATGGATCAAATTTTTGAATAGAAATTTTTACCCCTCTATTCTTCAATAATCTCCCAAGAGACGCTGCTGTTATTCCTTTTCCTAGTGCTGATACAACTCCGCCTGTAACAAAAACGTATTTAGTACTCATTTTTATCCTCCCTATGTTAAAATGTTCTTCTAAATTAATATTGACTTTTTCAAAAAGTCATGCTATAATGAAAATCACCCCATAAAATATAATATGGGGTATTTGTGTTGCTTAATAACATAGGTATTATAATATCACATATCCGCTCCAATATCTAGTCTTTTTTTATAATAAATTGGTCATGCTATTCTTTCCTATATTATCTTCTAATTCAAAGTACTTCTCTCTAAAAAGTCTATTTATTAATAACTTTTCTTCTGCTAGTTTCAAATTATTACTTATACTCTTAGAAGTTTTTAGATTAAAAACTTCCTTAACTCTCTCAGTATCTAAACAGTGATTATATTTTAATAATAATAATAATATATATTTATTATCTCTATTTTTTAGCAATTCTATAAAATTTTCTTCATCAATTCCATAATATTTGCATATGTTATTCAATATCTCTATATATTTCAATCCATTTTGCATATATATTCCTCCCTTTGAAATTATATCCCATTTTTTTCTAATTTAATCAACTTATTCCTAAATCTCTTTATACAAAGGGAGTATTTTAATAAATATAGAACCTACTTAATTTAATTTCACACCGATAGTTAAGTTTGTCTTCAATGCAGGCTGTCCACCTATTTCTAGTATGTACATTGCGGTTATTGTTCCGCCCTCTTTGCTAATATCAATATTAAGTTTTTTAGTATCTATTTGAAGATCCATAACACCGTACGGCGTTTTATATAAAGATATTGTTCTATGATTATTTCTAAATTCCATTTTAGTTTCTGTAGTGCCTTCTCTTATTAAATCAAAAGAATCATTTCTTATTATTATAGTAGTCTTTGTCCCTTCCATCCCTGAAAGCTTTGTTTCCTCATACTCTACCTTAAATCCATCTTCTATTTCATGGAAATCTCCTGGAGTTACTACACCTACAAGATCCTCTTCATTATCCAATACATAACTATCTACCGTTATAATAGCTTTTTTCTTCATATTCTCCTCCACTTATAATATATTATATTTGAAAATTATTTTTAACTTTCAGAAATAAGCTTTAGCTTTATTAAATTCATTTGACAACTATATAAATTTCGTGAATAAAACTTCCAAATATCCCATCAATATTATTTAAATATATCTCGAAATATCTCCACTATTTTAAACTTTATCTTTATATTATTTCCATCTGCCTGCTTATCCCCTACATTTTCAGTTGAATCGTCTTTAGATTCTAATTCAAAACTTTTTCCATTTGACTTTATTTTATTCTCTGTTTTATCATATTCCACTTGTGCCTTTGATTCGTCTACAAAACATAGTGGAGGAAACATTACACACCACCAGTTTCTGCCTTGTCCACTTCCTATAATTATTCTAAAGGCCTCATAATTTCCTTGAGGTAAAGTGATATTACCATAAGACTTATCCGGAAAATTTTCCCTAGACAATTCAACTTTTACATCATAATCATAATTATTATCCTTAATTACTTGTTGTGCAAGTGTTTTAACATCTTCCATCTTATCTTTTATAATTTTTCTTGATTCATCTAATGACTGTGAAGAATTTAAATAAGGATATAGATAATCTATAACTCTATTCTTAACTTTTAACTTCAATTGTTGATCATCATCATTATCACTATTAGCAATTACATGAAATCTTATTAATGAATCTTTAACCTCGTCGTAATTGAGAACCCTCATATTATTCTCATTTTTATTACTTTCTGTTGCAATTAAACTATTTACCAAACTTGTACTATTACCTCTAACAATGCTTGTACATCCAGAAAATATATTTATACTTAATGTTATTAAAACTACCAATACTATTTTTTTTAATTTCAAATATTTTATCATAAACAAACCCCCTTGTAGCTAAAATTATTACCACTTGGAGGTTTTTTATACATTCAATTTGAATTAAATTGTTCTTGTTATGAATACGTCTTTATATTTTTTTTTCATTTCATCATAACATAACTGCGCTTTTAGCATATCATCAAAAAAAGCAAAAACAGTTGGTCCACTACCACTCATCATTGTACCTATAGAGCCAATAGATTTCATTTCTTCCTTAATGTTAGTAATAACTCTATGCTTCCTTAAAGTAACATTCTCTAATAAATTTTTCATATTATTTGCTACAAAATAAACATCATCATTATTCATATTTTCTATTAAGCTCTCTATTTTAGGATGAAATACAACTTTTGATAAATCAAAACATTTATAAACTTCTTTTGTTGATACACCAAAAGGTGGCTTTACTAAAACTATTATTTTATCTTTAAATGATTTCAATTGGGTAATTTTTTCTCCTATACCTTCGCACAGTGCTGTTCCACCTTTTATGCAATATGGTACATCAGCTCCTAGTTTTAGCCCTATAGATTTCAATTCTTCATCACTTGCATTTACATTAAACATCTTATTCATAAGTTTTAAAACTCCTGCTGCATCGGTACTTCCGCCTGCCAATCCAGCTGAAACAGGTATATTCTTAGTTAACTTTATATCTACTCCCTGACTAATAGAATAAGTTTCCTTAAATATTTTCGCTGCTTTATAAGCTAAATTTCTTTCATCTGTAGGAACATAGTGCTTATTACAATTTAACCTTATCTCAGATTCAGTTTTCTCTATTTCTATTATGTCATATAAATCTATAGTTTGCATTATCATTTTTAATATATGATATCCGTCTTCTCTTTTCCCAACAATATCTAAGGCAATATTTATTTTGGCATAAGCCTTAATCTTCATTATCTTATTCCTTTCTTAACATTTTGACAATATTTTATCATAGGTAAAAAATCTTGTCTAATTAATAAATTAAAAAAGGATTAATAATGTCTATTAAACATTCTACTATGCAATCAATTTTAGATAACCTTAAATCTTTTATTAAGAGTTATAATGTATTACTGTACTGTTTATATTCTTCATCGAACGTATCTAGTTGTTTGTTTGGTTCCTCATTTATAAACTCTAAAAGAGAATCTAATTTTTCATAGAATACTACAATTATATCGCCCTTATTACTTATATCTATTGCATATTTTAACGCTTGAACTTCATCTAGACAAATCTTTAAATTTGCATTTTTATTAGTTTTCAATATTGACTTTTCTAATATATCTGCAATCTCTCCAGATTTTCTACCCCTTTTATCCTTATCTTCTTTTATTACTATTTTATCAAAATTATTAGCACATATTTCTCCTATTGCGTATCCTATATCGTCTTTTCTATCTCCTGGTATTCCAATTACCCCAATTAAATCATTATCTCCCTTAATCTTTCTCAATGAAGATATAATCGCTCTATAACCTTCAATATTATGAGCATAATCTAATATAACTCTTCTGTTAAGGTAATTGTACATATTAAATCTTCCGCTATTATCTTCGTTCTTTAACCCAAAATCCATAAAACCTTTTGAAATCATACAATAATCAACTTCTAAGCCTACAAGCCCTGCACAAGCTGCCATTGCATTTTCTATATTATATTCCAATGTTCCATTATATGATATCGGTAACTCTTTAGTAGATACAATTTCATACTTCTTCTTATTATTAATTACACAAATTTTATCATCTTCAACAAATACAGCTATTTTTCCATTAGCTATATTTTCTTGTATCAACGGATTTTCTTTATCTTTTGAAAAATAAATTTTTTCTGCTGAAAATCTATTTATTACAGTTTTGCTATATTTATCATCAGCATTCACAACAACAAAACCATCATCTTTTACTGCTTCTCCTACTAAAGCTTTTGTAAAACTCAACTCTTCAATAGAATTAATTCCATCCAAGCCCAGATGATCATTTGTTATATTTGTGATTATTGCTACATCTGCCAACTCATATGCTAGCCCGCTTTTAACCAATCCTCCTCTAGCAGTTTCTAAAACAGCTACATCTACATCTTTATTCATCAGTATTGATCTTGCGCTATTAAATCCAGAATCGTCCCCCTTATGTATACACTTTTCATTCAAATATACACCATCAGTCGATGTCATGCCTACATTGCTTCCCATCTTTCTTAGTACATGACTTATTAACCTTGTAGTAGTTGTCTTTCCATTAGTGCCTGTAATAGATACTACAGGTATATTTTTAGGCTCTTCATCATAAAGCGTTTCAAGTATTGCTTTTCCCACATTACGCCTTTTACCTTTTGAAGGGAAATGGTGCATTCTTATACCTGGTGCAGCATTTATCTCTAAAACAACTCCATTATTATCCTTAAGCGGAACACTAATATCTTTTGCACAAATATCAACTCCGCAAATATCTAAACCTAAAGTTTTAGCTGCATTTATACAGCTTTCTATATTTTCTTCACAGATTTCATCAGTGCAATCTATTGCTATTCCACCAGTAGAAAGATTTGCATTCTCTCTTAATAATATTTTTTCACCCTCTTCAGGGATATAGTTCAGCTCCAATCCTCTTTTAGAAAGGCATGCTATTAACTCAGCATCAATTTTTATTTTGGTTAATGCTTTTTCATGATCCTCTCCTCTTAATGGATCCTTATTAAGAACCTCTATTAACATCCTTAAACTATCTTTTCCATTTCCAATAACATATGGAGCAATTCTCAATGATGCAGCTACCACCTTGTAATTTACAACACAAACTCTGTAGTCGCTTCCTTCAAAGTATTTTTCTAAAATTATATCCTTTTGATTTTTTCTTAAGTTAATATATGCATCAACCAACTGTTTTTGATCTTTTATATTCAGTATTACTCCTTGACCCTTGTTTCCGCATTGTGGCTTCAAAACCACTGGATATCCAATTCGTTCTGCTTCTTGTAATAATCCAATTAAATTAAGCACTTTACTTCCATCTGCTACAGGAATATTTTGAGTTTGAAGCAACTGTTTTGTTAAGAGTTTATCACAAGATATATCAACTCCTACACAACTAGTCTTGTTTCCTATAGAAGCTTCTATAATTCTACCCGCTTTTCCATATCCTATTTGATATATGGTGCTATCCCCTAGTTGCATAACAGGAAGTTTATATTCCCTTGCCGCATCACATATTGCTTTTGTAGTCGCACCCATTTGCTCATTTTGCAATATATTTTGTATAATTTTCATTCTTCCATCAAAATTTATTGGATTTTGCGCTATCAAAGAATTCATTAAATCTATGGCTAAATTAGCCACCTCAAGTATAGTATTTTTATATTCATATTGTACGATAATATAATACATATCGCCTTTAATTTCTCTTGCCTTTCCATAAGCAACATCTATTCCTAAATTATTTTGTATCGCTATCATAGTGTGTTCACAAATATGCGCTAGGTAAGTTCCTTCTTTTAGTCTTTTAACAAAACCACCTTCTTCATCAATTCCGCATCTATGATTTTTTAATTCAGGTATTATATTTACAAGATTAAAATTAAAATTCGGTATGTCCTTACTCGGTATTTCAGAATATCCTTCCAAATCCATATCTATTCTTATACACTTTTTATGAGAATAAATATTTTGGCCTTCATATATTCTCTTTTGTATTATCTTCATGATTAAACTTTTCCTCCTCAAAAGGTGACTTTTTTATAAGATCAAATTTATTTCCATCAGTTAATACATGCAACTTAACATTATGCATACTCAAAATATCATCAGCATATAATTCTGAAACATTAGTATATGTAATTGCACTACCATCAATGAAGTAAACTGCTCCTTCACCTATTACCTCTATCATTCCAGATTGGTTTACTACTATTCCTGTATTCTCATCTATTCCTATTCCTAAAACCTCAGGGTTTTGTGCAATTCCTGTTAATAATCTTCCTATTCTTCCTCTTTGAGCAAAATGTTGGTCAATTATAACATCCTTAATCAACCCCAGACCTGGAGACATTTTTAATGTGCATTTTCTAGGGTCATCATCATCTTCCCCTTGAACTATCATTGTGTCACTCATTACGGATGCTCCTGCTGAAGTACCTACTATAAATGCACCATTCTTCCAAGCTTCTTCTAATGCATCATAAACCGGAGTTCCGCCAATTAAACTTGTTATTTTTAATTGATCTCCACCGGTAAAAAATATTAATGAGGACTCTCTAATTAGATCTACATTCATATCATCAGATGCTTCTGTTCTCTCACTTATATCTAATACCTTTATATTTTTTACTTCAAGCTCTCCAAATACCTCTTTATATTTATTTGCGGCCTCTTTAGGATAATCAGTTGCAATAGTTGCAATTAATAAAGTATCTTTACTTTTATCAATTGAATCACATACTCTTTTTAAAATTTCCTTTTTGCCTTCTTTATCTTCGGCTCCTCCAATGATTATTAAATTACCACTTAAAACTTTTTTCAAATTTTCTCACCTCATATCATGCATTACATATTCTATCCACCAGATTAAATAATTATTCAAGAAATTTGGCTGCTGCAAATGCCAAACCCGTTTCCTATAAGAATAATTTCTCTAGTTTTTACTTCCTTAGTTCAAATTAATTAGCAACTATAAAACAAAACTTAGTTTGTGTATTTTTTATTTTATTATGTAACTATTTTCTCTTCATATCCAAAAACTTTTTCTAATCTCTTGCTATTTTTAAAGCTTAATAATATTTCTTCATAAAAAAAGAGATACTCCAGAATTCATCTAATGAAATTCTTAAAGTATCTCTAATATTATGAATTTAATTAATTTTAGAATATTGCCCTTCCTGGTATTATCAATTTTTGTCCTTCTTCAATATGTTCTGGATCCTCAATCTTATTTATCTTAATTAAATCATCAACTGTTGTATTATATTTTTTTGCTAAGTTCCAGAAAGTATCCCCTTTACCAATTACATATATAGTAATACTAGCTTTCTTTTCTGGAATATCCCCCTCTTCTTCAACCACATCTGAAACAAATTCTTTATTCATTTCATACAATACTCTGCCAGATAGTATCACAGTAGCTTTAATCGCTATATTATTTCCTTCTATAGCTGCTTCAATATTTTCTAAATTACTTTTAATTATGGATTTCATATTTTCATCTGCGCCCGCTATATCAATTGCAGCTGAGAATGGTATCTCTGCTTTAACACTTGATAGGTATTTCTCCTCATCAGTTGTCTTATACAATATACTTGCTTTTATAATTCCCTCTACAATAACTCTGTCTTTTGCAACTTGTTTATCTGTTAATATTATAGCCCCATTAGCAGATATTATATGTTCAGGTCTCAAATCATTGTCTTTCAATTGAATATTATACTTAACAATTGCTTCAGAATTATTCATTCCATGAAGAATTCCAACTTCATGTTCATCTTTTTTGAGACTAAGCAAACAATTGGTAGAATATGCATCTTTAATAGTATCTATGTTTTCTTTTGAAAATATCTTAACATTTGCTCTAACTACAAGCTCATCATTTATAATTCTTATTTCGCCTAAATCATCTTCTTCCAACATTAAATCATTATTTGATATTTCATAGGAAACTGTTGGAATCATATCTGATGTTATACCATTAATTTCCTCCTCTTTTGATAAATAAATATCATCTTCTAATGGAATTATTTCCTTAGAATCTTCCCCTTTATATAGTATATTTAATTTGCAGTAACAGCCAAGATAAACTTTATCTTCTGTTATTTTTATTTCCTTTTTATGAAGTAGTAAGGAACACTTTAATATTTTGCTGATTTGTGGTTTATCCATACCAACTCTAATCATAGATTTACCTACTAATTCAACATCCTCTGTTGCATTGATTTTATTAATTGTCTCTGTTTTTTTCAATACTTCTACTTGATCATTGCCCTCAATATCTTTTACAAATTCAAATTCATTGCTCTTGTAAAGTTCCCAATCTACAGTAACTATACCCTGAATAGATATTTTCCTCTCATTCATTATGTTTGCTTCAATATGTTCAATATTACACTCTGCCTCGCAAATTACTCTATTTTCCCCTTGATTTAAGTCAATATTATTTGTAAAGTTCTGATTATAATTCACTGAATTTACTGCGAGTCCCTCTTCTTTAGCTAAATATATTACTGTGTACTCAACCTTTCCTTCTATAACTACTTTATCTCCAATTATTTCTTTATTAGTTACCATTGGTCTAGCTTCAACAGTTAATATCTCTTGTACATCAGGATGGGTATCAGGGATTAAGTATTCATCTTTTAATACCGAATTCGTATTATTTTCCCTAAGCAATTGTTCAAACTGTACATTTTCTTTTACAATATCTATATCTGCCATATTTTATACCTCCATAAAATTCCTACTATTCATTTATATACATATGAGTAGAAATTTATGATAAATATATTTTTATTTTATTCCAACAAATTAAGTAAACCTTTTACCTAATTTACTTAACAATATTTTTTTAAATTTTTTTGCGTTTTTTATTGACATATACTATTTTTTGTCGTAATATAGTAATTGGTTATTGACCATATAACCTCTCATAAATTCTCAATACCCTTTTATACCATAGTTGAAAGATGGAAACCCACCATCTTTCTTTTTTTATAAAATTATTTAGCTAATCTAAATCCTATTATCATTCTAATCATAAAATTATATTCTATTTATGGCTTTCTACGTATAAAAGCACTTCTTACAATTTCTAATTCATTAATTATTTTAAATAAATATGAATAGTAGAAACTCACTTTTAAAATAAGACAAAAAGAAAAAACTCCGAATTAATCGAAGCTTATATTCTAGTTGGAAATACCAATTGTACAGTCTTTGTTAATACATCTGAATAACTATAAGTCACGGTCCTTTGGGTGTCATTTTTTAATCTTATAACAAAAATACTTGGGTATACACTTTCAATTATACCATCATTAACTAAAATCTTTTTCCTTCCACCATTAGCTTTTAGAGTCACTTTCTGACCGACGTGTCTCTCTATATCGTTTTTAATGGAAGCAATAGTTTTAACTTTTTCCATGTAAACACCCTCTTTCATACTAATTATATAACAAAATCATAAATTAGTCAAGTAAAATAAATATTTTATCATTTATAGCACCATATTGTCAATGTAAACATTTTTCCAATTATATATGTTTTCAAGCTATTTTATTATATTATCTGCTTTTTCTTAATTATTATTCCCCTTATCATTAAATTTAATTCTATAACATTTCACAATCTATAAATAACCTTAATTTTATTTTTAAGTTGATTCTATGTTCATACTTAGATAATTATATAATTTAAAATCAGATATCATAATAAAAATCTTTCTTAGCTCAATGTTATATCTATAAACTATTCCCCCTTCAATTATTCTATACTCTTATTCTATTAACATAATTTGGAGCATTTCCAATGTTATATATTGACCAATACTACTTACAGCAATATTGGTCAATATTTTATTCCTTACTATATCTTTCAAGGAAATCTTAGTAGACATTTTATATAAAGCTGGAACTCACTCCCCGTTCAGAATTTATTCTCAACCATACCAGATGACATTTTTTAATCATATAAAAATATTTTTTACTATAAAACAAAACACTCCTTTAATCACACATATATTAAAGGAGTATTTATATTTATTCTCTATTTTTCATTAATTAATTTTTCAATTTGATCAGCAATTTTCTCTGGTTCATATGTTGGTGCAAATCTAGCTATTACTTTTCCTTCTTTTGATACAAGAAATTTTGTAAAATTCCACTTAATATCATCTCCACTTGTATTAAAGCCTTTTTCCGATAAAAGATTATACAATCCCTTTGATGCATCGTCTTCGCTTGCAATAGGAGCCTCTTTCTTTAAGAAAACATATAATGGATCACTATTCTCTCCATTTACATCAATCTTTGCAAATGTTTTAAAAGTTGTTCCGTATGTTAATTTACAAAAATTTGATATCTCTTCATTAGTCCCCGGCGCTTGCTCAAAGAATTGATTTGATGGAAAATCTAATATTTCAAATCCACTGTCTTTATATTTATCATAAAGCTTTTGAAGCCCTTCGTATTGTGGAGTAAACCCACATCCTGTAGCTGTATTAACAATTAGTAATACCTTTCCCTTGTATGTCTCCATAGAAACCGAATTTCCATTTATATCTTTTACTAAATAATCATATATCATTTTGCTTCTCTCCTTATCATCTTTAATATGAAATTAAGTGAATAAACTTATATCTTTATAAATTATATTTTATAAAATTAAATTTGTTAAAACCATTATATATTCTATTATTATTTTTGTCAAATAGAAATACTATATTTATTAATTATAGTTAAAAACTTCAATACTCTTACTAATTACTTTGATGCATTGAAGTTTTTAATAATTTATTTTATGCAATTCCTATCTAAATTATTTATTAAATATAAGGAGATTTAGGATATCCTTCTCTATACTTTCCCCTTGTCTGCAATCCTCCAACTCCCTTTATTCCTGTTATCGTATTTTCAATAACATCAGTTATTGATACTACCTTATCAATTCTTGTATAAGCAATCTTCTCACATACAAAAACAGGGTCCAGGCAGTGTATTAATACTCGATTTGGACTCGAGGCAAAATTTGCACCTACGTCTAATATTCTTTCATAGCAACTTTGACAAGCCCCTGCAAATATTACTAATTCATCATAACTTGAATTATAATTTCTTAAGTTTTTGACTGATTCTAAATAATATCTTGAATTTCTATAATTATCTAAATTTAAATAATCCCTTGGTTCTCGTAAAACACTATCGTGTCCAGTTAAAACTACTATGTCTGGTTTTACTTCTTTAACTAAGTCTACTATTACCTCCGGTTGATCTTTTTCCGCTATCGCTCTCCCCACTGCATCTAAAGATAATTGCTTATATACCTTTAAACAAGTCTCCATGTACTCACTATCCCCATCTACATGGAGAATCTTTCCTGGCCTTCCAAACATCAATTCATTCTTCGTCTTTATCTTAGGAGATTTTTCAACTTTATCCCTAAGATCACCTCGTAGTATCATAGCTTTCTTTATGGCCTCATTAACTCTTGTATTTAATATTTTATCTTGAGATCCAGTGTCCTCTTCTGCCATTTCAAGATCATCCAAACTTGCATCTGCTATTATTCTTATATTAATTCCTTTTAGAATTATATTATACTTTCCGCCACTATCTTTAATATCAATTATTTTAAAAGTAATATCTTTATTATAAGATTTTCTAACAACTATATCTCCTATTTCCATTACTTTCTCCTAATACATTCTTTCACATTATAATATGGTAAAGATTATTAAAGGTTTCTAAATTAATATAAGAATGATTTTATTCTATCTAGGCAAGAACAAAATAAGGGAGTGTCGCAAAATGATTAAATTTTAATCAGGAGCGATGCTCCTTTTCGGTTTAAACTAGCAAATTTCTAAATATTTGAAATGCAATATTAATTATTTAAAGATTTCTGATTTTTAAGCGCACTAAAATAAGCCCAATTAATTTATTCCATAATTAGGCAGTAGGTTTCAATTCATGAAGATGATTTTGAGTTTTTTCATTTTGTATTTTTGAATGTAATTTGTTAATGTTATAACCAAAACAAAGCAAAATAAATTCAGTTTGAACGCTATTTTTTCCACGTGTTAAAAATCTATTGAATTCATAATCACTTTTTAGAACTCCAAATGCTCCTTCGACCTGAATAGATCTATTCATTCTTAATTTAGTTCCAAATTCAGTTGTAATATTTTTATAGGATATTTCACGCTTTTCCACAAAAGTTTTTGAAACCTGCATTTTTCTATTTCCTTTTGCTTTTGTGCATTTTACTTTGTAATCGCAATTATCACAGTTTTCGCATTCATACACAGTTACTTCTGATTTGTATCCACTTGCGGATTTTCTATAAATAATAGAAGTCGGTATTAATTTTCTATTGTTATGACAAATATAAAAATCCGATTCAGCATCATATTTCATATTTTCGCGCTTACTTATATCATTTTTAAAACTTCTTTTTTTCCACTTCTCATAAGTTTGTGGTTTTATATAAGGAGTTTGCTTATTTGATTCTAAGAATAAATAATTTTCTTCGCTTTCATAACCTGAGTCTGCAATTATATTAAGATATTTACGACCGATTTTTTCTTTCATATTATTAAGCATAGGTATTAATGTTGCTATGTCATTTCTATCATCAAATATTCCGACACCGGTTACGTATTCACTTTCAACTGCGATTTGCACATTATATGCAGGTTTTAATTGACTATTTCTCATATGATCATCTTTCATATGCATGAAAGTTGCGTCTGGATCAGTTTTAGAATAACTATTTCTTTTTGAAAATATTTTTTTACTCAAATTATATTTTCCTTGTCTCTCTTTATATTCAGATAATTGCTCTGTCCACTTTTGAATTTTAGTTTTTCTTTTACCAATTCCATGAACAAACTCTATGTTTCTTTTCTTTTTTTCATATTCAAGCCATTGAAGAATTTTATCAATATCATCTATTAATGTTTCTTTCTGAACAGTAAATTTTTTTAATTCTCCAAGGTTAATATTTTCTAAAAGAACAAGAATTTTATCAAACATTTTTTCTTCATTTTTTAAAATAGTTTTTTTCCAAACAAATGTATAACGATTAGCATTCGCTTCGATTTTAGTACCATCAATAAATGCATTTTCAAATAGTATTTCATTTTGATTTGCTAAATAATTAACTTGTTGATAAAATAAATCTTCTATTACTTCATTTGAAATATAGTCTTTACGAAATCTACTGATTGTAGCATGATCTGGTGCCTTATAACATTGAAGTAACCACTTGAAATTTATATCTCTTTTGCATGCTTTTTCGATTTTTCTGCTTGAATAAATATTTTGAGAATAAGCATATGATATTATTTTGAACATGATTTTAGGTTCCACTGCCGGTTTTCTTCCAACGGAAGAGTACGCCTTATACAACTTCGTGTAATCTAATCCCTCCAATACATGGCTTAGCAAGCGGACTGAATCATCTGATGGTATTAAATTTTCTAGATTTAATGGTAATATAAGTTGAAAATTATCATTAATCTCAGTATAATCTTTATTGTGTAATTTGGTTTTTAGCATAAGTAAATTATACAATGAATGTGAGTTCTTCGGAATTCACATTTTTTTTATTTCCAAAAAAAATGAGCCGCTACAAAACTAACTATGTTAGTTTTGCAACAGCCCCATTATTATGTTTATTATATCTTATATTCATTCTTGAATTTTTCTAAAAATTCTAGGTATTTCTCTTGCTCATGTATTATTGATTCTAACTTACCTGCAAATGTATTTTGCCCCCAATTAACTTCATTATAATAATATCTATTTGCAAGCCTCCAATATCTTTGTGGGAATTGAAGATATGCATATAATACCTTATATTCCTCTGGTTTTAATTTTGATACTGAATCATAGGATTCTATAATAGCTGTCGCAAATTCTAAATTCCACTCAACTCTCTTTAGCACCTTTATCATAAAATTGCTTATATCAAAAGTTCTAACTTCTCTTTTACAGTAATCAAAATCTATAACATGTACATCCATACTATCGCTTAAAATTATATTATGATAAGTAAAATCATGATGGCAAAAACTTTTTTCATTCTCAGCAATTGCACATAACTCATAGTAATCTGACTCATTTAAAGTTACTAAGGATTTCTTTCCGATCTCTTTATAAAACTCCATAGATTTTAAATAAAGCATGTCAAAATCACTTTTTATACTTTTTTTCCTTACCATATCTCTCATTTTATCTAAAGATTTAATTCTTTTTTCTATTAAATGAGGCCATCTGCCAAGATCACTTTTGAGCTTAGAATTCTCAGGTGGATCATATCCCTTAGATGCTTCATGGAGATTAGCTAAAGTCTTTGCTGCTATTTTTACTTCATCTATGTTATGGAAGTCACATTCCCTTCCTTCTAACCATTCAGACAAAGTATATAAGTCTTCATTAACCAATGCATAAGGCTCTCCATTTATGTTTAAATAGTATTTATCTAAATTATTAAAACCATTTTTTCTTAAGTGCTCTTTAGCACCATACACGAACAACAACTTTTGGGGTCCATAATTTATTTTTTTCAAACATCTCTCGCCTTTATCTGTTTTAAGATAGTATACGCCTTTATTTGCCTTAATTTTTTCTATCTTTATATTGAATTGTCTTTCAATTTCAAATTCCCTCATCATACTTCTCACCTCCTGTATATTTATATGAGGATATCATTTCTTTTATTAACATTTTTTATATTCTTTTAATATAATACATTAAGACAAATGCTATGAAAGGGTTTAATAATGAAAATAGGAATAGATGGTAGAGCTGCAAAGTGGTATCGAGGCACGGGTATAGGTACCTATACTTATCAGTTAATATCTAGCCTCAACAATGTTGATAGTAACAATAACTATTTAATTTTCACACCACAATGTGACTTTATAAGCGATTTAAAGAATAATTTTAAAACAGAACTTATTGAATCAATACCTTCTAATAGTTTTTGGGATGATATAAATGTTCCCAATATATTAAATAATGCAGACATAGAGCTTTACCATGTCCCACAAAACGGGGTTGGTCTATCAGAAAATGTTGAATGCAAAAAAGTTATTACTCTACATGATATAATTCCTTTAAGAATGCCTGAAACTGTTAGTGATAGATATTTAAAAATATTTAATAATGAACTGCCTAAAATTTTAGATAATTGTGATGGAATAATTACTGTATCTAATTACTCTAAGGATGATATTGCTAAGGAATTTAACTTTCCTGCTGAAAAGATTTATGTTACACCATTAGCTGCTGAAGATATTTACAGACCTATGAGTAAATGTAGATCTAAAGACTTTATTACCGAGAAATATGGGATAAAGGAAGACTTCGTACTTTACGTTGGAGGATTTAGTCCAAGAAAGAATATTATAGGACTAATAGAAGCTTATTCTAAACTTCCAAGTAAATTAAAAGAAAGTTTCAAACTAGTTATAATTGGTCGTAAGGGTCCTTCTTATACTAAATATAAAAATAGAGCTGATGATCTAAATATATCTAATAACGTTATTTTTACTGATTTTATTCCAATTGAAGATATGCCATTATTCTACAATGCTGCTGAGGTCCTTGTATACCCTTCTTTTTATGAAGGATTTGGACTTCCTCCTATAGAGGCTATGGCATGCGGTACTCCTGTAATAGCTTCTAATGTTACGTCATTACCTGAAGTATGTCATGAATCAGCACTTTTTATAGATCCTAATGATATTGATTCACTATCTTATGACATAGAAAGAGTTTTAAGTAATAGCCTATTAAGGTTAACAATGGTCAAAAAAAGCCTAACACGAAGTAAAAACTTTTCTTGGAATAAAACAGCCCTAGATACAATATCCGCCTATGAAGCTATAATAAATTCATAGAATAATACACTAACTATATAAAATAAAATTTATATTTTTTTATATAACTAGTAAAATTCCTTCATAGTTTTTGTAATTAGCTACCTTATAAGTAATTTATATTACAACAGTTTCAATTAAACATTAAATATCTGTATAAAGGCAAGAAAATCATAAGAGATTTTCTTGCCTTTATAAATTCTCAATATTTCTTAACTAATAAGAAACCAATATTCTATTTACGAAATAAAATATTGGTTTAATCATTATTATAAATAGATCAATTATAAATTAGATTTATATTATTCTTTGCATTCAAATAAATCAAACTTATATTTAATTACTTCTTTACTTCAGAACCTATGAAAAATTTATTTTCTAAAACCTTTAAAAATTCATATCTAAAGTCCTCATTGCTCAACTTTCCTTCAAATCTGTTTAAATATACTTCATATTCCCAGTTCTTTCTCTTATGATAATAATCTCTTGATATTGTATAAAAATCTTTAGGAAACTTTATAAGTATATACAAGAGTTCTTTTTCTTCTTTTTTTAAAATGGACACATTCTCATATCCATTAATACAAGTTGACATCTTGTCCACATCGAATGCGGCGTTCTTTATACACTTTAAAATAAAATTCCATATATCCATTACTCTTAAATCTATAGTCATAAAATCAAAATCTATTATATTTATTTCATTATTTTTGGTTAAGAAATTATGATAAGCTAAATCATTATGACACAAACGAATGGTATCCCCATCCTGTCTTAGGTTATCATATGAGCTTTTTTCAAGGTCATTTTGAACCTCTTTAATTTCATTTAAATACTTATCTACATTGTTTATAAATAATTTATCAAATTCATTTTTATATTTGTACGTATCTACTAAGCTCTTCATCCAAATTAAATCATCATATGCTTCTTTAATTTTATCTTTCAAAGATATATCTAAAAAATCTTTTTTGTATTTATCTTTCAAATATTCTCTTAATCCTTTTGAAGCTTTATGCATTAAAGCTATATTTTCTGCACAAAGATCAATTTCTACTGGATTAGAAAATGATGCTTCTCTTCCATTCAATATATCCATAACAATATAAATTTGTCCATTCCACTCTTTATAACATAAATCATCTTTGAACCTTTTATATGTTATTACATGTTCATAAATCTTTTTTACATAGTCTAAAGAATCACTTATTAAATTGACTCTATCTACATCATAATTTACTCTTTTCAATATTTTATTTCCTTCATCTGTATATACCAAAAATACTTTTCTAAGTGGAACAATGTCGTTTACTTTTATTCCTAGTTCTTCGAAGAACTTTAGGCTCAAATCATAATCGCATAAATATTTTTTTTCTGAATACTTAGTTCTATTCATATTCTTCCTCCTAACAACTAAGCTTTAGGTATAAACAATAACTACCTTTGGTTACCTATATGATAAAATTTTTACTTTCATACTTTAAACTTTTCTTCAATCCATTTAATAATTGTTCGTCATTCCTTGCTTTCCTACTCCCCTTACATTCCTCATTTTGTATATTATAAATTTCTCTTATATTATCCTTTCTACTATCTCTATACCTCTCCCAAAACTTTAAAAAATCCTTTGGATAACTGCAAAGCCCTCTTAAATAATCAAAGCTGTTAAATGATAAGTGTGATCCATGTACAAATAACTTTATTAGTTCTTCCTCATCTATATTAATTTCCTTTCTTTGTAGTTTCTTAATATAATTATATAAGTCTTCTTCCACTAAGTTATATGTCATACCCTTTATTGTACACACTTCTATTTTTTCATTGTTTTTTCTTAAATTACTTTTATCAACTTTACCAAGGCATATTTCTTCTCTATTCATACTACGCCTTATAACTCCAAAGTAGTCATGTTCATAAATATAATTTATAGCCTTGTTAGCTTTTTCCAACATTATTTTTCCGTTTGATAATATGATATTCTCTATCTCATTTGTACATGTTTTACTAGATACATATGAATAATTCTTTTGTAGTTTTCTTATCTGCACTTTATAAGATTCCACTTCTCTGCCTATTGTGCTTTTAATTTTGCTTAGCCCTGTTAGATTACCGCCTAATAGCAATTTATGAAATTCTATAATTAAATCAACTTGAGAAACTATATCATTTCTTTGCATATTTTTATCATAACTAAAGCCTTGTCCAATAATAGCTATTCCTTTTTTATTTAAATACTGATTAATCAATAATTCATCCATATTAATTTCCCCCACTAAAATAACTATCAATAAACTTTTCTCTAAATTCACAATCGTTTAAGTACTTCTCTAACTTATTGATGAAAAATTCTTCTCCCCATGGTTGCTGCTCCCAATAAACCTGTAACCCTATTTGCCAGAAAGCCTGAGGAAATCTTATGAATTCTCTAATTATAGGTAGCTCTTCTTTTCTTATTTCTATTCTCTCACTATAGGCATTTAAAATTAGATTGCATTTGTCACTTTCCCATTTTCCATCTTTCATTGATCTTATTAATAAAGAAGATACGTCGTGGAGATGTGAATCTAATATGCAGTAATCAAAATCTATAATATTAATATTTTTCTTATTATCTATTAATATATTATGATGGGCATAGTCATGGTGGCAGAATCCTCTTGAAAAGACTTCCTTCTCCATAACCTTTACATAATTATTTTTTTGAAGACCTGTTATACTTTTTTCTGCTCTATTTAATTCTTTTTCCATATTATCCAAATACAATAAATCAAAATTTGATTTATATGCTTTTTGACTTATTCTATTTTTAAAATCCAAGATTTCTCTTTTCCTTGTTTCAAAAACATCTATCCATGAAAACCATCCAATCCTTGGTTTCATCTCTTTCTTCAATGTAAAGCCTTTGCTACATTCATGTAATTTTGCAAGCTCATTTGATACCATTGATAATTCTATTGGATTATCATAATTACTTACTCTCGATGGAATCCATTTTGTTAAGTACGCATACTTTCCGTTTATGTTCCCATATTCTTTTTTTTCTCTATTCATAATAAATTCAGGGATATCCCCAAATCCATTTCTTTGCAAATGCTTCATTGCAGATAAGATAAAATAAAAATGAGAGAATTCATATTTAACTACTTTCAAACAATATCTCTCATCCTTTGTAATAACTTTATAACTATTTTTAACTTTTTCAATATCTTCTACATCTAAATTATAATTTTCTTCAATATAGCCTTTAATTTTAAGTATCTCCTTATTATTCTCCATAAACTTTTCCTACCAGCTATTATTTATTTTTATTATATGTGCTCAAATAATTTATTGTGATTTATATTCACAAAAATTAAAAACTAATAATATTCTGTACTATATATGTAATTTGTTGAGGTGTTCATATGAAAATTGCCATTGATGCTCGTAGTTCCACTTTACATCAAGGAACTGGAATTGGTACTTATACTAGTAATCTTATATCAGAGATTCTTTCTTTAGATTCGAATGATGAATTCACTCTATTTTGCTCTGGAAAATTTAACAAAGAATTCAACAAGGAAAATGTTAATATAATTTATTCTTCAGGTAGACATGGCGGTTTTTATGAAAAATATTATATACCTAATGCACTAAACAAGGTCCATGCTGACCTATACCATATTCCTCAAAACGGAATAGGATTTGATTTTGATACAAAAATACCAACTATAGTTACAATTCATGATCTAATCCCATATATAATGCCTGAAACTGTTGGCAAAGGATACCTAGAACGATTTTTAAATAATATGCCAAATATAATTTCTAATTCACGCGGCATTCTAACAGTTTCTGAATACTCTAAAAGAGATATATTGAAGTTCTTTAGTTTTTATCCTGAAGAAAAAATATTTGTAACTTCACTTGCCGCTAATAATAATTTTAAACCTTTAGATAAGAATCAATGCAAGCTATACGTAAAAAACACATTTAAAGTTGATGATCCTTATATACTATATATAGGTGGGTTTAGTTTAAGGAAAAATGCCTTAGGATTAATTAAATCATTTTGTAAAGTTTATAAAGACTTGAATAAGCCTTATAAGTTATTGCTTGGGGGCCCTTTAAAAGATGAGGGTGAAAAGTTACTTTCATTTGTTCAAGAAAATAATTTACAAGACAAAGTTGTCTTTTGTGGCTATATAGAAGATGATATTCTTCCTGTTCTTTATAGCGGGTGTGATGCATTTGTATACCCTTCCTTCTATGAAGGATTTGGACTTCCTCCACTTGAAGCAATGAGCTGTAAGGCACCAGTTATAACATCTTCTATAACTTCTATTCCAGAAGTAACTGGCGATAGTGCTATTTTGATAAATCCATATAATATAGATGAATTAGACAATGCGTTAGTTGATCTTTTGAATAATGAAACTTTAAAAGCTGAGCTTAGTGAAAAGGGATACCTAAGAAGCCTTAACTTTACTTGGAATAAGACCGCCAAGAACACCTTAAATGCCTATAGAAGTTTAATATCTTAGACTTTTATTATTATTTAAATCTCTCGTAATAAATCAAATGTGAATTCAGAGTGATATTTCAAATACTATATTAAAATAAATTCAGCATTATAAGAAACACCTTACTGTTTTCCTTATAATGCTGATAATCTAAAACTATTTATATAAATTTTCATTATTAATTGGTATTTGCTCGAATCTCTTGCTTTATCTTTATATATTCGTCGTAATCATTTATGCTTGGAGTCTTTTCTTCTATATTGCTTAATACTACAAGAGGACTTTTTCCAGTAAAATTTTTTACTGGCTCTTCAATATCTTTAGCATTATAAGTATATAAATAGCTTGAGAAAAACTTTCCTTCCTTAACATATTTAACAGCTTCCTTATTGTTAGTTATTACGTAAGTTATAAATTTTTCAATTAGCTTATCATTCTCGCTGTTTTGGTTCAATATCAATAAATTATCGCCTTCTGATGAAAAAAACTTATTAGCCCCTGGTTTAAGGCTAGGCACGTTATTAACGCTCCACGTACAAGGAACATCTAATGCTGCTATTTCTTTCATGGCATTAATAGACGATATTCTTGCTAAGAATTCCCCTCCACTTTGTAAGTTTAAAATGTTATTATCCTCTAATTTTTTCATCATAGCTTGAACTTCTGATTTAACTACATCTATACTTTTATCACCATCACTTAATGTTTCCATGGTTAATAAATCCATCAAATCTTCGTAATCTTGATCAGTTGCATTAATTATAAATATTTTTCCGTTACTTTTTTCATGAATATCTTTTCCAACCCTTATGATATCATCCCATGTATTCAAACTATCTCTTTCATATCCATAACTTTTTAATAAATCTTCTCTGACATAGAAAGCTAATGGCCTAGATGTTAAAGGTATTCCTATGGAATTATCACCATACTTAACCTGAGCTACCCTATACTTAGAAAAATTCTTAGCATATTCGCTCAAGAGCTTATCATCCTTATTATAATATTCATAGTTATCTAATTTTAGTTTATCAAAACTAAACCTATCTATCTGAACTATACTAGAAATCTTTGATTTCGTACTTCCTTCTGAATTATTATTAAGTATCTGATTGTAATTTTCTAACTTTTTTACACTTATTGAAGTCCTATCATTCTCCTTCATAAAATTATTTGCGCACTCAACTAAGTACTCATAGGAATTCTCATTTACTAAGAGCTCTATATTTCCTCTAACTTGCTGCTCTTTATTTGGTTGAAATAGATTAATGCTTACTATTCCCATTAGCAAAAGAACCGAAAATACAATAGCATATTTAATTTTATTTTTCATATTTACATACCTCTATTTAATAGAACTTATTTTTTCATGCACTTCTATTAATTCAACTGCTAAATCCTTCAAAACCATTGTAGTCATTAAGTGATCTTGAGCGTGAACTAAAAGCAATGAGAATTCTATTTTCTCATTTACGGCTTCTCCCTGAATTAAACTTGTTTGAGAATTATGTGCATATCCTAATTCCTCATCAGCTTTTATTATTAACCCTTTTGCTTTATCAAAATTTCCTTGTTTAGCTAAAGTAATTGCTTCCATAGAAAAAGTTCGCGCTTCCCCGCTGTGCATTATTATATTTAATATTATTTCCTCCATATATTTATCCCCTTCTCCATTTAGATATCAAAAAACTATTAAATTAAGATATCTTACCCTTATAATCTTTAATTTTACTACTTTTCCTTAAAGTTTTAAAGAATATTATTTTGATGCAATAAAAACTAGAATTGATAATATTATATTTATCAATTCTAGTTTTAATAATCAAATATATTCAATTTCCATCTAGAAAAATTTTAATTAGATTTTTCTTCTAATACAACTGATAAATCAACAGTTTTCTTATCTCTAATTACCTCTATCTTCATAGTATCTCCAGCATTCTTACTTTCCTTTATTGCCTTAAGTTCATCGAATTTCTTAGCTTCTTTTCCGTCACATTTAACAATTATATCTCCAATCTTAAGACCACCTTTTTCAGCCGGTGAATACTCTTCAACAGAAGATACATATATTCCTTCTACCAAATCGTATTTCTTAGCAGTAGCGCTGTCAATTTCTCTTATTTGGATTCCTAGATTTAATATAGGTTTTGATAAAGCATCTATCTTATTTTTAACTTCATTTATAGGTATTGCAAACCCTATACCTTCAACTGGTGTTGATGATCCCGATGCATCAGAACCTATCTTCATAGAATTTATTCCTATAACTTGCCCTTTAGCATTCACTAATGGACCTCCACTATTTCCAGGATTAATAGCTGCATCTGTTTGAATGAAATCTACACTTTTTCCACTATCATCTATTGTTCTATTGCTTCCACTTATAACTCCCTTTGTAAGTGTCTGAGCAAAATTCTTTGAAAGAGGTGTTCCAATTGCTATAACCTCAGCTCCTGGATATACTTCATCAGAGTCTCCAAGTTCTGCAACAGCAGGAACTTTAGTTCCGTCTTTTAACTTAAGCATTGCAACATCTCTATCTTGATCGTAATTTACTACTGTTGCACTTACCTCAGTATTATTACTTAAAGTTACTGTAATTTCTTTAGCATTTGCAATTACGTGATAGTTAGTTAGTATATATCCTTCTTCATTTATAATGAATCCTGATCCCATCCCCTCAACTTCGCCGTTCATAAATCCACTGTTAGATGAACCTTTAGTGGAAACAATGACAACTGCTGGTGCAACTTTATTAAATGCATCTGCCGCTGACATTGCATCAGGAGTGCTTGATGTGAATGATTGCGGAATATAACTTGTTATTTGTTTAGTTGCAGCAACATTATTAGTTTTCATGAATGAATAAGTAGCAGCACTTCCAATTGCCCCTCCTACCATTGTAAGAACTAAAATTCCTGCAATCCTTCCTAGCATGCGCAGACCTCTTCTTTTCTTTCTCTTCGGCTCTACATAATTATTACTATTTTGAAAACAATTTTCCCATGCAACTTGCTGACCTTTATCTACTGGTAATGATTCTACATCAATAAATTTTTCATTATTATCATTATTATTCATGTATTTTTCCTCCTATATATCAATTCTCAACTTATATGACTAGTAATTAAACTATACAAATTTGTTCGCATAAAGTATATTAGCATACTTTAAATATCTACTAGTATTATCTTTATAATGTTAGTATAGATTTATTATGTGTCAAACAAATGACAAGAATATATAATTTGATATAATTTTTTATGAATTTTAGCCCAATAGAAGCTTTATTTCTTAATTATTCAATAATACTTAATATTTAAGAAAATATACATATTTATTAGCATCAAGATTTTTTAGCTACCTTCTTAGCATCTTTTAAAACACTATTAACGCCGGTAACTACTGAGTTAGGATCTAATACAGACATTGGAGATCCCTCTATTTCCTCTTTATATATAGTTGTTACTGTTGCATTACCAATCTTTTTAACAGGATCAGCTTCATTATTAGTTATTAAATATAATGGCTTATCTCCTAGTAGTTCATTGGTTTGACTATTCGAAATGCCTTTATATAAGTTTTCTAGCTCGTTTGAAACTGCCTGTTTATAATTTTTCTTATTTTCAAAACTCTGAAATTCATCTAATTCATTCTGATTTAAATACTTCTTAAAAGTATCATTCTCCATAGTTAGCCCTGCTTTATTTAGCAATGCAGTCAGACTAAAATTTGTACCGATTTTTTCAAATATACTTCTATAATATTTGGATTTAATACTATCCTTAAATTCCTTAGTTTGCATATTTTCCTCTGATATTGGGTTAATTAACACAACTCCTGCTACTGAATCCGAATATAAATTAGCAAAATTACTAAGAACCAGGCTACCGTACTCCTCTCCAACTAAAACGTATGGCTCTGGTGCTCCAGCTTTTCTAAGCAGTGCTTTCAAATCCTTCGCTTGCTCTTCTGGTGTTCTATTGTCTCCACCATCATTAAATCCATATCCTTCTCTATTATATGTAAAGGTAGATATCTTCTTTTCCTCTAATGACTTACAAACATCATCCCACTCATACATTGTAGTTCCGATTGATCCATCAAATACTACAGTATAATCTCCACCAGTCTTAAGTTTATACTCCATTTTTCGTCCATCTATTCTGACGTACTTAAATCTGGATTTTAATCTTGTATTATCTACAAAGTCATTTAAAATTTGCACTAAAAAACCAAAGATAAATAATCCCACAAAAAAGATAACACATTTTTTTAAAATGCTCCTTTTGCTGGTTTTATCTTTCTCAACCTTATGTACTCCATTAGAATGTGATAACAGCTTCATACCTAGACTCTACCTCTCCCCTAGTTTTAAGTTAGGTTTTGCATTTATATTTAAATCTGATACTGCTCCCTCTTGATAGTTGAAATATGCTGCACTTCCTATCATTGCTGCATTATCTGTACACAATATAGGTGATGGAAATAGAATTTCAATCCCTTTTTTTCTACCTTCCTCTAGCAAAGTTTCTCTTAAACAAGAATTCGATGCAACACCACCTGCTACTGCAATCTTTTTTATTCCTTTTCTTTCACAAGTTAAGAATAAATTCGTCTTTAATACATCTATTATCGCATTTTGAAATGACGCTGCAATATCAGCTTTATTTACCTCTTCTTCTTTCATTTTTGCTTTATTTAAATAATTCAACACAGCTGATTTAACTCCACTAAAAGAAAAATCTAATGTATCATCTTGAAACTTAGCTCTTGGAAATTCTATTGCATCCTTATTTCCTTGCTTCGCTAGCTTATCTATTTTGGGTCCGCCCGGATATCCAAGTTCTAATGCTCTTGCCACCTTATCATAAGCTTCTCCTGCCGCATCATCTCTTGTTTGGCCAATAACCTCAAAATCCCTATATCCTTTTACATGCACAATAAAAGTATGTCCTCCTGAAACCACTAGTGAGACAAAAGGTGGCTTTAAATCTTTATGCTCAATAAAATTAGCACTAATATGTCCTTGTATATGATTAACCCCAATTAAAGGCTTTTTAGAACCTAATGCCAATCCTTTTGCATATTGAAGCCCAACCAAAAGTGCCCCAACAAGTCCTGGTCCATACGTAACTCCTATTGCGTCAACATCGTCTATTGAAATTCCTGCCTCTAATAATGCGGCTTTTACAACGCTATCTACTGCTTCAATATGCATTCTAGATGCAACTTCTGGAACCACTCCTCCAAACTTTTTATGAGTATCAATTTGTGATGCAATTATATTTGATAAAACTTCTCTACCATTCACAACTACTGCAGCAGCAGTTTCATCACAACTTGATTCTATTGCTAAAATTATTTTTTTATCCATATCTAATACCTCTTTTTATTACAATTCAAATAAAATTATTTATTCTTATCTATCTAAATAAGCTGATTAAGCCTATTTATAACTTAATTTTAACTAATCTAACAAGAAAAAACTTTGATATATTAGTTAAAATTAAGAACTAAATAAATTAAATACTTTACTATAGCATTATTTAATTTATCTAAATCTATTTTATCTTAAAAAAAAGATAAAATCTCGTATTTATATATTGTTTAATATCTTCTTAATATTTATGAAATCATATCTTTTTAATGCACAAACCATTCTATATTTTAATTACTAAAATATTATACTTTATCTATACAATATTATCAAAGTTCAATTTTTCTAGTTACAAAAATATACTTAACATATATCTTATTCTAACAATTTCATTGCAATATTAACTTGTTGTATAAAAGATACATATGATGTATATTTGAGATAACAAATATACTTTCACAAGGAGAATTTAAATGTCTAACTATGCTAAAGTTATAATTAAAGGATCACCTATTACAAAATCTAATTTTAAGTTACACAATCTAAATGGACGTGCAATCCTACCACATAGTTCTGGAAAATATCATGATAGGTATGCTCTATACGAACAGGAAATAGCACTTCTTGCAAGAAATCAAAATCCTGATGTTGTTTTTTCTGAAAGTCTAATAGCTTTACTAAGAGTATATTATAAAAGTGAAAAGCGTCATCCAGATACCATTAATATTACAAAAAGCATATTTGATGGCATTGAAAAAAGTGGATTAATTATAAATGATGCTCAGATAACCAAAATCTTTACAGAAGAATATTATGATAAAGAAAATCCAAGATTTGAACTAGAACTCTTTGCTGAAAGTGAATATGATTTTAGCTATAAAGTTGTCAAAAGAACTACTTCCTTAAAACCTAAATTATATTCTCCAATAAGAAGAAATATATTATCTGATAAAACTAGTAGTTCTGTAACTAATTATCAAAAAGATAAACTTGATTGCAATGCTGAAAATAAACGTGAAAAAAAATCAAAAAAAACCTCGTCTAACTCATTAATGTCTAGCGAAATGATTATATGTAGTATCTGCAATAAAGCCATTATTTCAGATGATTATGTAAAAGCCGATTCAGGAAAAACATTAATATGTAAAAAGTGCTTTAACAAACTATTCTAATTACATAAAAGGAGTCTATATATGAATAATAAGCTTGATATCATTTTCTTTGGAGACAGCCTAACTTTAGGATATGGGGTAACTAAACAAAATTCTTGGGTTTACAAACTTACGCAAGAACGCTCCCTTTCATCATTAAATAAAGCCTGCAATGGTGATATTACCACTTCAATGCTTACTCGCTATAATGATGATGTTTTAATTTATTCTCCATCAAAAATTTTTATAATGGGAGGTAGCAATGATCTTCTTCTTGGACGCAAAATTCCTTTTATAATTAGTAATATTGAAATAATGATTAATGATGGACTAAATATAGGCTCAAAAGTGACTTTAGGAATTCCCCCTAAGATTATTGGCCAAATGGCAAATTCGCTTTTTTCTCCTTCGCATCTATATTCTTATGCAGAAAAAGAACTTCCATATTTAAAGGATGAACTCATTAATTTATCTAATAAATACAATCTTCAATTTATCAATTTCTACGATTTGACATTTAATAGGGATGATATTTATTTAGATGGAATTCACATGAATTCACTTGGCCATCACCTAATGTATGAGAATGCTCTCCATTATTTTTAAACCATATTATTCTGTGAATTAATTAGCAGTAATTTTAGCTTTTATTATATTACTGCTAATATATTTCTACCTAACTTCTACATGCTTTTCTTTAAAAATCTAGCCGCAATAATTCCACATTGTATACCATCAGTTTCTTCCATCCAAAACGCTTTTTCTCCGTATATAACATTTCCACAAGCAAAAAAACCTTCTAAAGATGTTGCAAAGTCTACTACTTCAAATCCAGATGTCTTAGAATTTATATCAAAGCTTGTTTTTTTAATTACGGTTGTTTCTGGCAAGAAATTAACTGATAATAGAAGCGAATCACATTCTTTTTCTATTGTTTCTTCATTCTCTAAATTAACTATTTTCAGCTTCTCAATTCGCGTTTTTCCTTCAATTTCTGTTACTCTAGAATTCTCTATTACCGGTATATCAAAGCCATCAATAATATCTCGTATTTCCGAATTAGCCATTTCTTCAAATGTATTCTTAATGACAACCGCTTCTATATTTCCACCTTCAACTATAAGCCTTCTTGCAACTATGAATCCCCATTTATTTTTCGCTATAATCACAGTCCTTCTTCCTGGTAGATATCCATCTAAATTAATTATTTTATGAGCCTCTCCTACAGTGAATATTCCTGTAAGTCCATTTGTAGGAATTATAACATTTCCTGAATATGTTTCCTTTGCTCCCATAGCAAATATTATTGCTTGGGCGGTTAAATCTTTAATACCATCTCTAGAGTTTACATATGTAACTTTTTTTCCTTCAGTCACTTCTAAAACTGTAGTATCTAAAAGTATTTCTATTTCAAATTCTCCTAACTGCCTCTCTATAAAATCAATATACTCAGGACCGGTCACTGGCTCATCTAGAAAGTTTTTTCCAAAGCCATTATGAATACATTGATTAATTATTCCTCCGACGTTAGACTCTTTTTCAATAATTAGTATTTTTCTTATTCCCTCTCTTGCAGCTCCAAGTGCAGCTGTCATTCCAGCTATTCCTGCTCCAATAATAATTAATTCATAATCTGGCATTATAATATCCTCCACTATTAATTCCTAAAGCTTTATTAACTTTTTTGCTTTCTTCATTGCAACTACCATATCATACATGCTTGCTATTTCTCCAAAAGTTATTTGTTCTGTTAATTTATAATAGTCTAAGGATGTATCACTTATTAAAAGTTTAACGCCCTTTTTATATAACATTCGTATATCTTCTATAGCCTTAGAATCCCTTTTAAACAACTTAACCCCTGAATTTAAGAATAAAATTTCTTTTGGAAGTTTATCATACTCATTCAATGCTTCGAAATATTCACTCATTAGAGTTATTCCCAAATCATCATTTCCCTCACCAATTTTATCTCTTGTTATTAATATAGAAAAAATTTCTTCCTCATCTTCTGATTCTAAGCATCCTCTCTTTTCCATCTTTATTAAAAATCTATTTTTTTCATCCTCTATATCTACTTTATATCCTTTATGTGCTGCATACCTTATAACATTGGACCGCCCTAATTCATTGTTTACTACTACAACAGCTTCTCCTTCTCCAATTGAATTAAAATACTTCTTAACTTCTCTTATTATTTGTAGATACGATAATCCTCTGCAATCTATTTCTTTCATATGTTTGACCCCTTTATAATTATTTTAATCTATAATTAATATATCAAATTTTTCAATCGATTTCTTAACTAATATATAACTTAATTTAAAAATATATTAAATTAAGTTATTATAAGTCTATTATATAAGTTTTCCCACATTAATAGTATACCATGCTAATTTTTATATATAGTTTTTTATTCACAAATTATTTACCTTTTAATTACTAATATATCATTAATTTATATTTGTTTAATCCATAAATTTATGTATACTATAATGTAGTGATATATTGAATTGAGGTGAAATCATGAGTTCTTCTAACTCATATGTTGTTAATTTTTTAAAAAATAGCTTAAAGAATAATATAAAAAAAGATAAGGTTATAAGATTAATTTTCTTTCTAGTAGCTTTTGTCTCTATAGTATTAAAAGGGATTATATTTCAAGGATTTGTTACAAGCAAAGATCCATATACATTTAGCTTTTCTACTGGCTATGAATCTGCTAGTTCTTTCTTAAATTATTATATGGCCTTTACTTTAATATTCTTAAGTTTCTCATTACTATTTAAAGGTAAAGGTAGAATAATCTATACTCTCGTAATCGATTTTCTTTTAACGCTGTTAATATTAATTGATGTCTGGTATTTTAGAGGTTTTTTAACTGTTCCATCTGCATTAATATTAACTCAAACTGCTAATTTAGATAATATGTCTGGAAGTATATTATCTATGACTAGCAATTTAGATTTTATATTTGCATTTGATTTTATAATATTAGGCATATATGCTTACATAACTAGAAAATCATTTACTCAAGTGCATAAACGAGCATTTAAAACATTCTTTTGTACTTTTGTATTGCCAATATTATTTATAATTTATGTACCTATAAGTATAACTGTATTCAATAATACAGATGTTCATAATGCTTACTTATTCAGTAATTATGATAAGTCAAATACTGCTAAATATTTTTCTCCTATTGGGTATCATATTATGGACTGTTATACAGTTTATAAAGATTCTAAACCATATAAATTAACAGATCAAGATAAGGCTGATATAAATGAGTTATTTGAAATAAAAAAAGAGAACCTTCCAGATAACGAATACCTTGGAATGGCAAAAGGAAAAAACTTGATTTATATTCAAGTTGAATCTTTAGAAAACTTTGTTATCGGAAAAACAATTAATGGAAAAGAAATAACACCTAATTTGAATAAATTAGTACAAAAATCATTGTACTTCCCTAATACATTTGAGCAAGTAAACGAAGGGACAAGCTCCGATGCTGATTTAATGGTTAATACTTCAATGTTGCCTTTAAGACAAGGAAGTACATTCTTTAGATATCCAAATACCAATTATAATTCATTGCCAAATTTATTAGAAGGTGAAGGCTATGCTACTTCTGCTATTCATCCTGACAAAGGTTCTTTTTGGAATTATAAAAATGGATTACTTGGAATAGGTTTTGATAAATTTACTGATTACTACTCATTTAATGTTGATGAACAAATTGGCCTTGGTATAAGTGACAAAAGATACTTTGAGCAAGTTGTTCCTATGTTAAAAGAATTAAAGCAGCCATTCTACGCCGAAACTGTAACATTGACAAGCCATGGTCCATTTGATCTTCCTGAAAAGTACAGAGAACTTGGACTTGATCCTGAATTAAATGAAAGTAAACTTGGTGGATATTTTGAAAGTCTTCACTATACAGATAAACAAATAGGTTATTTTATTGATCAATTAGATAAAGAAGGATTACTAAAAAATAGCATTATAGCAATAATGGGTGATCATACAGGAATTCATAAATATTATGATGATAGCATTGGACAGCTATCTCATAAAGAAGATTGGTATCTAAATACAGGAAATCCGACTGTTCCATTTATTATCTATAATCCATCTACAAATGAAGGAAAAACATTTGATAAAATGTGCAATGGCGAGATTGATGTAATGCCAACACTCTTATATTTACTTGGAGTCGATAAAGATAAGTACGAGAACACTGCTTTAGGTAGAAACTTATTAAATACAAATAAATCTTTTGCAGTAATAACTAATGGAACACTTAAAGGCGGGGAAAACTTAACAGATAAAGAAAAAGATATTTATAAAAAATCATTAGATCTTTCGGATAAAATGATACGTGCAAATTATGCTCACAATTCTAATTAGATAATGATATTTTAACTATAGTAAAGAGATGATCAAATAAAATTTGACCATCTCTTTTACTTTTTCTTAATCTTTTTTATCTCTTCTTTTAATCTATCTAGTGAATGTTGATACTTCAAAGACTTTATATTTGGAAATGCTTTAATTATTCGTTTATTCACAGCCTTATTGTTTAAAACCAAATTTTCTAATTTAACTTTTAGCTTGCTAATTTGTTCTTTCGCATGAATAACTTTTTCACTTTCCTGTTCTATCAAGCCATCAAATCTGCTTAAATTTTGCTGTAGAACCACTTTATAGCTTTCAGTTTTTTCTTTTATCTCATCAAATAAAGCGCTCATTTCTTTAAGTTTTCCACCTAATTTCAAAACTTTAACTGTTGTAATTATCCCATCTGTTAATAAATATAAGATTGAAATATTACAAATCCACATAGAAACCTTTAATGATATGTGACTAACTAAGTCTATTATAATTGGATTAATAACTTTTATTGTGGCTAGAGATAAAAGACCAAATAACACTGAATTTAATAGACATACTCTGCCCTTTATATTAAATTTATAGCCTGAATAATCCCACCATTTAAGGTTAAATATTGTTTCTAGCAAAAAACCTGTTAAATACTCTAATATGCTTGTAAAAATCATTGCACTTAAGAATAAAATTACAATATTATCTGAAAATGGAGCCAGTAATATAATTACTATAAGTGCACCTGATCCATAAATAGGGCAAAATGGTCCTTTTAAAAAACCTCTATTTACATACTCCCTATCGATTATAGAGCAATATATAGTTTCACATATCCATCCGAGAAAGCTATAAATTATAAAAGAAAAAAGATACATATAGATTATATTCATAACTATTTAACCTACCTTAGCATATCTATCAAATTAATAACAAAGTTATTTTCCAGCTATTGAAAGTTCTTTCACAACAACTGACGGACATCCTATGCTACTCATCGGGAACTTTAAGTCGCTTCCTACTTCCTCTATATCTTTCAATAATGTAAAGAAATTTCCTGCGACTGTAATTTGTTCTACCGGAAAACTCTTCTTTCCATTTTCAATCATAAATCCTTTAGCTGCTAAAGAAAAATCTCCAGTTACAGCACTAGCTCCAGAGTGAAGACCTGCAAAATCTGTAATTATTACGCCTTCTTTAACTTCATTGCAAAGTTCTTCAAAAGATTTATCACCTGGATTTATATAAAAATTTGTAGCACTAACGCCTACTATTGATGCATAAGAAGCCTTGAATCCATTTCCTGTAGATTTAATTCCTGCTTTATGCGCAGTTTTTAGATTATATAATAATGTATTCAATTTTCCTTTAGATATTATCTCTTTTTTGATAGTTGCTACTCCTTCATCATCAAATGAAGTTGTTCCAAGCCCATCCTTTAAGTGAGGATCATCAATTAGAGTCACTACATCTGATGCTATAATTTCACCTTCTTTTCCTTTCAGCAAAGATAACCCTTTTTGTGCTTGCTCTGCATTAAAAATTCCTGAAAAAGTTCCAAGCAGTGATACCATAGCCTCGTTATTTATAATTATCTTATATTTACCTGATGGAATGCTTTTCCCACCAATTCTTGAAAGCGCTTCTTCAAGACCTTGCTTAGCTAAACTTTTCGGATCTATATCATCTATCTTTTTAGCCATAACATCCCCTGTTCCATCATACTTTTCACTATTATCTTGTATTATTGGAACGACATATGCACTTAGATTATTTCTTTCATTTTTCAAATTAAGTCCCTTTGAATTTATTATTCCATAAGTAGCTTTACCATATCCAATTCCACAACCTTGGAAACTTACAACTTTATCACATTGTTTTTTACATTCCTTCTCCATTTCTAAAGAAAGAGCTATAAGCTCATCAGGCTTAATATTATCCAAATCTTTTTTGTAACAGTCTAATTCTTTATATTCCTTATCCCCTTCATATATAAACTGTTCATCATCATTTTCTATAGCAAATGCCGCTTCCTTTGCATTTCTTATAAGAGTTTTTATTGCTTCTTCATCTAATATTTCAGTATATGAATATCCCATTTTGTTATTGATTTTTCCTCTAAACGAAAGACCAAAGGCATTATTTAGTTTATATTTTTCAACTTCGCCTTCATAAATACTTAAACTTAAACTTTCAGCATCAGAATAATATATTTCAAACTCTTCAAAGCCTGAATTCTTAGCTTCTTTAAATAATTCTTCTTTAAATAATTCAAAATCCATATTTATCTACCTCCAACAGTCATTTTCTTCACTCTAATCATAGGCTGACCTACATTGGTAGGAATACTTCCTGATGATGAGCCACACATACCTTGAGCTACATCTAAATTATTTCCGACCATATCTATATCCATAAGTACTTCACTACCTTTACCAATAAGACTTGCTCCTCTTACTGGCTCCTGAATCACACCATTTTTAACTAAGTACCCTTCTTGAACTGCAAAATTAAACTCACCAGTTACAGGATTAACCGATCCGCCTCCTAGCTTCTTTGCATATAATCCTTCTTCTATAGATTTAATGATATCATCCGGATTATCATTTCCAGCTGCTATATAGGTATTAGTCATTCTTGAAGTTGGTTGGAACTTGTAACTTTGTCTTCTTGAACTTCCTGTAGCCTCCATATTCATACGTCTTCCATTTAACTTATCAATCATATAGCCTTTTAAAACACCATTTTCAATTAAAATATTTTTTTGTGTCTTATTACCCTCATCATCTATATTTAGTGATCCCCAAGCATTAGGTACAGTTCCATCATCTATAGCTGTTACTTTTGTTGATGCAATTTTCTCACCTAATTTATTAGCAAAAACTGAATTTCCTTTAGCTACAGCACTGGCTTCTAAAGAGTGTCCGCAAGCTTCGTGGAATATAACACCCCCAAACCCATTATCTATAGCAACAGTCATATTACCTGCTGGACAGTTCTTTGCATAAAGCATTGTATGAGCTATTCTCGCTGCTTCCTTTCCGTGATATTCTGGATCAACGCTATCAAACATTTCAATTCCCATATGTCTTCCAGGTCCCTCAAATCCAGTTTGGTTTTCACTTCCTTTTGATGCTATTGCACTTATGCCTAACCTTGTTCTTATTCTTGTATCTTGAACATATAAACCTTCAGTATTTGCAATTAAAATATTTTGCTCTTTATCTGCATAACTTGTAATAACTTGAGAAATATCACTATTATAATTCTTTGCTGCATTATAAGCACTTTTTAAAATTGCTATTTTTCTATCGTATGCAACATCCTTAGGATAATACAATATTGGATGTATTGTAGATATACTCTTCTCAGTTAATACTATTGAATTTATTTCACTTTTATTTGCATCACCTAAAGCTAAAGCTGCTCTATAAGCAGTATCTAAAAGACCGCCTAAACTATTATTATTTGTATAAGCATATACACTGTTCAATCCCTTGAATATTCTTATTCCTATACCATAACTTCTTCCACCTATGGCATCATCTACTTTGCCGTCAATTAATGCTATAGAATTATTAATTGAATTTTCTTCAAATATCTCAGCAAAATCGCCACCAGTTACTAAGCACTTTGCTAATACCTCTGCTACAATATTTTTTGATAACATCTTATTCCTCCTTATTTCTAATATAAAGATAATTTTCAGTAATATTATAATTATATACATTCTATTATTAAAATTATTGTTATAAATTATAACCTTAGTGCTTCCATGTATGCAAATCTAATTATATATTAATAGTTTATCATTAATTATTTCTATTTCAATTAATTGATAAAAATAATATTTGTACCAATTATATAAAAAAAACTATGCGATTTTCATTTATTTTAATTTATGTAACCAAAGTTTAGCTACATAAATTAAAATAAATGAAAATCAACATAGTCATATTAGGCTATTTCATAATTTTAAATTCATATCCTTGTTGTTTTAGATATTTGATTATTTCTGGTAATGCTTTTGCAGTTTCCTCTTTTCCATAAGTATCATGCATTAATATTATTGCTTTTTCTCTTCCTGATACAGTTTTTATAACTTCCTGTTTTAACTGCTCTGCATTTTTATGTGCCCCTTCTGCATCTTGAGACAATGAATTCCAATCTATTTGATGGTAGTCTTTTTCATGAAGAGCCTTATCCATTGCATCAGCTCCCGATGGGTCCTTCTTATCCCATGTCATTTGACCTCCTGGGAATCTAACAGCTCGTGTTGAAAAATCCTGTCCTAAAATATTTTTCAAAGATTGATTGGTTTTTTCAAAATCAGACATACAATTTTCTAAATTTATTTTTCCATTTGGATATAAATATCCATAATTATGTGAATAAGTATGATTACCTATTGCATTTCCTTCCGCAAGTTCTCTTTTAACTATATTTTTATTAGTTTCACTTTCATCTATTGCTTTTCCCACAAGAAAAAAAGTAGCATGAACATTCTCTGCTTTAAGAGTATCCAAAACTTTTGGAGTCACAGTTTCTGACGGACCATCGTCAAATGTTAAGTAAACAACTTTCTTTCCATCAGCTCCATCAGGCATTTGCCCCTTCATCTGCTGATTTAAATATTTCTCTATAAAAGCAACATCCTCTACTTCTGAGCTTCTCGCTGAATTATATACGTCACTATCTGTCTGATTTTTATCTCCTTCAGAATATGGATTTCCATTTGCATTAAGAGCTTCTGCTGTTTGCTTATTCGTAACAGATTTTTGCACTGCAATAGCGATTCCTATAATTATAGCTACAGCTATTATCGTAAGTAAGATAGCGAACTTTCTCTTTTTTATACCATCGAAACTTTCTTCACCAACTTCATCAATCTCAAATGGCCTTATATTATCACTAATATCACTAATATCATTAATTTCAGAATTATCTTCATTGTGTTTAGAATTATCATCTATCTCACTATTTTCACCATTTTTAACAACTTCATAAGTCTCACCAGCTTCTTTTACTTCAGCAATCTTACTGGTTTCATTACTATAATTCTTACTATTATTAATGTCATCGCTCATATTATAATACCTCTTATATTTCAATAGATTTTATTATTAATTATTCTGTAGTATCTAATTTAGTTATTAATAACTTTCACATCCATATATAGTATAAGTTTTTACTCTATTTTATACAATAAAAAAAAGCCGATTTCTCGACTAAAAATTCTTTTATTATAAATATGGCTCCGCGAAGAGGACTCGAACCTCCAACCTATCGGTTAACAGCCGAGTGCTCCACCATTGAGCTATCGCGGACCGTCATTTGAAAGAATATAATGTTCTTTCAAAATTGCATATAATTTTAATGTATATTACAACTTGACTATATTGGTCAAGCCCTCGACCTATTAGTATCAGTCAGCTAAATACGTTGCCGCACTTACACCTCTGACCTATCAAC